>NZ_JBIAGA010000016.1:0-149260 GCF_042869555.1 Nocardiopsis sp. NPDC006938
CGGTCCGCGGCGCGGGAGGCAGGAGCGGCTGGACGATCTCCCAGAGCCCATCGGGCAACACATCGCTCACAGGACGTGATCATGCCAGGCTCAGGGGCATCTCGCAGGGCTTTTGAGATGATCTCTTAATTATAAATACACTGCCCGGCCAAATGTTGACCTCCATTGAGACTGGACAATCGCGATCTTGTGGACCCTAGTGCTTTCCACAGATCAGTGCCCCGACGAAGCCAACCATGAACACGGACCGTTCACGGTACTGTTCGCCTCAGGCCATAACAGGTCCATCACGGAACGTCCAAGGGGTCCCCACGTGCGTGGGGCTCACGACCACCCAGCGCAAACGCAGCGTGGACGCCAGGTCCATCCCCACGTGCGTGGGGCTCACATGTACCGGTCGGGGAAGGTGCAGTCGGTCCACGGTCCATCCCCACGTGCGTGGGGCTCACTCGACGTCGGCGTTCAGGGCGCGCTCGACCCACGGTCCATCCCCACGTGCGTGGGGCTCACTTCTTGCGGTCGGCCGCTCAGCTGGACGCCGCCGGTCCATCCCCACGTGCGTGGGGCTCACGTCTGCGACGAGAGCGTGCGTGCCGTCCAGGTCGGTCCATCCCCACGTGCGTGGGGCTCACTCGTCCATGGCGCGAGGCCTCTCGGGTGTGTGCGGTCCATCCCCACGTGCGTGGGGCTCACCTCACCGAGGAGCAGGCCAAGGCCGCCCGCGACGGTCCATCCCCACGTGCGTGGGGCTCACGAGGAGTTCAGGGCCTTGCCGGTGATAGTCACCGGTCCATCCCCACGTGCGTGGGGCTCACCGGCTGCTGGATCTCGGGCATCGGGGCCGCTCCGGTCCATCCCCACGTGCGTGGGGCTCACCTTCGGCACCTGGTCTACTCCGGGCCGGTCGCCGGTCCATCCCCACGTGCGTGGGGCTCACACTCCCCGCAACGCCGTTGCGGGGAGTGGGGGCGGTCCATCCCCACGTGCGTGGGGCTCACGCCATGTCCCTCTTGAACTTCGCCAGCCGCTTCGGTCCATCCCCACGTGCGTGGGGCTCACTCGGACGCGGAGCTGTCCCTTGACGTCACCAACGGTCCATCCCCACGTGCGTGGGGCTCACCCAGGTCCAGGGGGCCGCGCCGTGAGCAAGGGAGGTCCATCCCCACGTGCGTGGGGCTCACTCCGCGCCCCACGGAGCGAGGGACTCGCCAAGCGGTCCATCCCCACGTGCGTGGGGCTCACGAGAAGACTCCAACGATCATCGAGCTGGAGAGCGGTCCATCCCCACGTGCGTGGGGCTCACCGGGAGCGCCAAGCCGGGCTCAAGGACGACAGCGGTCCATCCCCACGTGCGTGGGGCTCACCGTCGCCGCTGGTCAGATGGGCCGCCAACTGGCGGTCCATCCCCACGTGCGTGGGGCTCACCTGCCCGATCGCGTCCAGGTCCATCACGGCTCCGGTCCATCCCCACGTGCGTGGGGCTCACGCTGTCGGGTCAGGGTGTGGTGCAGCTGGGGTCGGTCCATCCCCACGTGCGTGGGGCTCACTCGTCGTAGGACTCCTGGGTGTCACCGACACGCGGTCCATCCCCACGTGCGTGGGGCTCACTCAGGTCCGGCGACGCCGAGGAAGTCGATCTCGGTCCATCCCCACGTGCGTGGGGCTCACGGCGGGAGCGTGCTCCTGGTGGACGCATGGCGCGGTCCATCCCCACGTGCGTGGGGCTCACGACACCATGGTACGAGGCGACCACGCCAACCCCGGTCCATCCCCACGTGCGTGGGGCTCACTGGACCAACCCCAACGCACTCCCCAGCTACTACGGTCCATCCCCACGTGCGTGGGGCTCACGACGCGCCCGTGCCCGAAAACCTTGAGGACGTCGGTCCATCCCCACGTGCGTGGGGCTCACCCCTACAGCGACACCGAGCGTTCGGTCATGCGCGGTCCATCCCCACGTGCGTGGGGCTCACTGGTGGGCGTTCGCCCATAGCGCGGCCCAGGACGGTCCATCCCCACGTGCGTGGGGCTCACGGCGTCGTCGAGGACGTGGGCCATCTCGGATCCGGTCCATCCCCACGTGCGTGGGGCTCACCACCGAGAACAGGAGCGTCGCCGCATGATCCGCGGTCCATCCCCACGTGCGTGGGGCTCACGGGTGTCGGCGACCCAGGCGTCGACACCAGCGCGGTCCATCCCCACGTGCGTGGGGCTCACCTCAGCCCCCTCTGTGATCACCGGACGCAGCTCCGGTCCATCCCCACGTGCGTGGGGCTCACGCCGCCGAACTGGCCGCCTACGGGCTGGCCGCCGGTCCATCCCCACGTGCGTGGGGCTCACAGCGCAGGGGGAGGGCGCCCGGGGTGTTCAGCCGGTCCATCCCCACGTGCGTGGGGCTCACTCGTGGTCGTCCTCAGGGCAGGAGTACCAGGCCGGTCCATCCCCACGTGCGTGGGGCTCACGACGGGGATAGCGGCCCAGGGCCGCAGGTAGTCCGGTCCATCCCCACGTGCGTGGGGCTCACTTCGGTCCGCTGCGATCAGCGGTGAGGCGGGGCGGTCCATCCCCACGTGCGTGGGGCTCACTGCCACGACCAGGACTCACCCCTACACGCTGTCGGTCCATCCCCACGTGCGTGGGGCTCACCTCTCCGAAGACCAGATCGCCCGCTACGGCCGCGGTCCATCCCCACGTGCGTGGGGCTCACACCCGTGGCCCGGTGAGGTGTCGGCCGACACGCGGTCCATCCCCACGTGCGTGGGGCTCACGTCTACGCCGGGCGGGCCCTCATCTGGCTGTTCGGTCCATCCCCACGTGCGTGGGGCTCACGACAGAATCAGCTCCGAGGCCTCAGCCCCCGCCGGTCCATCCCCACGTGCGTGGGGCTCACTCGATGCCGGTGTTCGCGGGGTGGGAACGCACCGGTCCATCCCCACGTGCGTGGGGCTCACTCATGATTGGCACCCCCTGGCATCACGACGACCGGTCCATCCCCACGTGCGTGGGGCTCACGCTTAACGACCTGCGACAACGCGGACCGTTATCTCCGCTTGACCTTCGAATTCACGGCCCGGGCCGAACCTGATCGAACACATCCTCCACCAGACCCCAAACCGCTGTCCCCACCACGATAGACCTCAGCTCTGACGCGGCCGCGCCCCACTCTACGGCCGCGCACACCAGGCCCCTCTCGAACCCACACCTCCCCAACCCCACCCGGTACTTCACCTCGATCTCGCGCACCGGCGCCCCCTCGATGCTCTGGGTTTCCGGCCTCGGGGGCGTACCGGTCCGGACTCATCAGAAAGTTGCCACTCACCCAACCAACCGGAACTCCCCCACCCCCTGGACACGCGAACGGCCAGCCCCTCGCGGAGCTGGCCGTCCTCACATCAAACCGTCCTCTAGCGCTTCATGCCCTTCGCGATGGCCTCGATGATGCTCGGCCGCAGCTCGGCAGCGCTGATGATGGCGTCGACCGACCCCACCTCGACAGCACGCTGAATACTGTGCACACCGTCGAACTCGGTGGCGACCTCGCTCAGCTTCTCCGCCCGCACCGAGGCCTGCACCTCCGACAGTTCCGCGTTCAGCTCGGCCCGCTCGGCCGCCCCCGCCTCGGACACCCGGGTCTGGAGCTCGGTCACCCTCGGGTCGGTCGCGGTGCGCTTGTTCACCTCACCGGAGAACACCACCGCGGCGGCGGGCGCGCCGCCCAGCACCGACGCGAACGAACCCTCCAGGGCCAGCACCGTCATGTTCGGGTTCAGCGCCTTGGAGAACACCACGAACGCTCCCCCGTGGTACCGGGAGATCACGCAGAACACGATCGGCCCGTCGAAGTTGACGATGGCCCGGCCGATCTCCGCGCCGTACTCCAGCTGGAGCTTGCGCATGGACTCCGGCGACCCGTCGAACCCGGACAGGTTGGCCAGCACCACCAGCGGGCGGTTGCCCGAGGCGGCGTTGATGGCCCGCGCGGTCTTCTTGGACGACCTCGGGAACAGCGTTCCCGCCGTGTAGGTGTCCGGCCCGTCGGTGGGCGGGAACCCGCGCCGCGCCACCGAGCGCGACTCGATACCCACGAGGCAGACCGGCCACCCGCCGATGTGCGCGTCCTGCACGGCCGAGGTGTCGGCGTCGGCCATCCCCGCCCAGCGCTCCAGCACCGGGTGGTCCTGGTCGGCGAGGGCACGCATCACCGTGCGGATGTCGAACGGCTTCTTGCGGTCCGGGTTGTGCTCGGCGGAGAAGATCTCCCCCACCGTCGTGAAGTCGCTGCCCTCCACCGCGTGCGGGAAGCCGGAGACGTCCCGGTCGTCCGGGTCGGTCGTGGCCGCGCGGCGCGGGCCCTCCTCACCGGGCAGCACATAGGTGTGGTCGTAGTGCGCCATCAGCACGTCGCGGGCGGCGGGCAGGTTCGGCGCCCAGTACTGCGCCTGGCCGTTCGGGCCCATCACCCGGTCGTAGCCGCCGATACCGAAGTTGTCCTCGGCGGAGACACCGCCGGAGAAGTCCAGCGACTGCTTGCCGGTGAGCACCATCGCCGAGTCCGGCGTCATCACCAGGATGCCCTTGGTGTGCATGAGCATGGTCGCCTCGGCGTTCCAGTACGGCTGCGCGCCGACGGTGATCCCCGCGACCACGATGTTGATCTCGCCGCCGTCCTGGGTGAACTCCACGATCCGCTTGAGGGCGGCCGCGACCCAGTCCATGTTCTCGGTGCCGGAGGTCATCGAGATCCGCGCACCGGCGGAGAGCGCGAACCACTCCAGCGGTACCCGCATGCTCTCGGCGAGGTCGATCGCGGCGATGACGCGCGAACACTCCGGCTCGGACAGCGCGCCGAGCGCCTTGGTCGGGTCGCCGAGCAGCACCACGCGGGTGACGCCCTCGGGGTGGCGTTCGGTGGGCGTGGTGACCACGCCGGCCACGATCGCCGCCGAGTTGTGCCCCCGGGGCCGGTCGACGGGCGCGAGCACGCCGTTCTCGTCGAGGTCGTGCTCGACGAACGTCCCCTCCGCCCCGGTGAGCATGTCGGTCAGCTCGTAGGGGTAGACGGTGCCGCGCCGGGCCGCGCGCAGGACCTTCTGGCGGTAGTCGTCCAGGGGCAGCACCGGCTCGGTGGACGGCTCGCCGACGTGCACCCGGGCGTCGCTGCCCGGTTCGAGGGCGACCCGCACGGCCAGTTCGGTGAGCTCGCCCGCCTCGGTGCGCTGGCGGGCCACGAACTGGACCTCCTCCAGCCCGGCGCCGTCGGTGGTCGGCAGGATGCGCTCGACCAGCGAGTTGAGTTCGTCGATACCGAGCTCGGTGGGCGGCCACACGTACATGAGGATGCGGTTGGTGTCGAAGCGCTTGTTGTGCGGGCGCTGCGCCTGGATGTTGCGGATGGCGTCCAGGCAGGCGGCGAGCGTGCCCTCGACGGCGGGCAGCGCCACCAGGCGCCCGTCCGCGTCGCGCAGCGCCGTCAGGTCGCGGACCTGCCCGAGGGCGATCAGCCGTTCGTCGGACGGGTTGCTGCGCGCCACGGCCTTGAAGAGGTAGACCTCCTCGTCGGCGGACGGCAGGCGGGTGAGGTCGAACTCCCGCAGCCGCTGGAGCTGGAGCCGCTGCGCGATCTGCGGGTGCAGGCCACGGATCAGACGGTCCTCGACGAGGTCCCCGTCCTCGGGGCGGAAGGTGAAGTGGTGGTGCATGACCGCGCCGCTGGTCCCCGCGACGGTGGCGGTGACGCGCCGCACGCCCTTGGGCAGGGTGTGCTCGGCCAGGATCTGGCTCAGGCGCACCGCCATGGCGTCGGCGTCGGGCTGGTCCTCCCAGGTCACGTACAGGTCGGCGACCAGGCCGTGATCAGGGGCGTCGGCGGCGAGCCGGGCGACGGCGCCGAGGGCGTCGGGCAGGTCGGCGAGGTCCACGGCGGTGGCGACCACCCGGGTCACGCCCTGGGCGTTGGTGTGCTCGGTGGTGACCAGCTGGCAGCCGCCGCTGTGGCTCGCGGTGACCTCGGACAGGCCCCGGTTGCCGTAGTAGCGGCGGGTCAGCACCTCCAGCAGGGCGGCGTGGTCCTTGCCGGGGCGGCCGATCCGCTGGCCGATCAGGCGCACCAGCGGCTCGGAGCTGGCGACCATGGTCTGGATGCGTTCGGCGCGGTCCGGGGAGGTGGGCTCGCGGTCCAGGTGGCGCAGCTCGTCGCGGACGGCCGCGTACACCTTGGCGCGGTTGCGGCGCAGCAGGGGCTGGGTGAACCAGCGGAACACCACGCCCCGGGCCAGGTCGGACACGGCCGGGAAGCGGACCTGGGTGGCCTCGATCAGGTGCTCCAGGGAGAGCCCGGCGCGCTCGGCGAGCGGCTCCTGGGGCGGGGCGTCGGCCAGCCAGCGGCGCAGCAGGTCCGACACGATCGCGACGTAGCCGCCCATGCGCTGCTGGGCCAGGAAGATCCGGAAGACCGCGTCCTCCAGCTCCGGGGTGCGGTCCAGGTCGGTGACCCCGTAGTGGGCCAGGACCCGGGTGAGTCTGGTCTGGTAGCCCTCGATGACCCCGGCGCGCTCGACGTCCAGGCTCTGGAGGTAGCTGTGGAAGTACTCGCGGGGGCTGTGCACCCGGTGGTCCTGTTCGGCGTCGACGGCGCCGCCGGGTTTGTTGCGGCTCAGCTCGGACAGGTCCGCGAACACGGTGAGGAGGTCGAGCTCGCCCTCGACGAGCACGGAGTCGAGTCCGTCGCGGGCGGTGAGGTAGTCGGCGAGCACACGGGTGCGCTCCTCCGGGGAGAAGTCGAAGCCCAGCAGCAGACCGCGCAGGTCGCTCAGGCCCCGCTGGGCGCGTTCGGCGGCGGAGGCGGCCGGAACGGGCTCGGGCAGGTCGACCTCGACGCTCTCCGCCTGGTCTCCGCTGTCCTCGGCGTCGTCGTCGCCGAGCGGTTCCAGGCGCATCAGCGGGGCCCCGGTCTCGACCTGGCCGCCCACCGCCACCGGGCACTCGCGCACCCGGGCGCGGAACGGCGCGCGCAGCACCGTCTCCATCTTCATGCTCTCGAGGACGAGGATGGGGGCGCCCGACTCGACCTCGTCGCCGACGGCGAGCGGGGTGGCGACCACCAGCGCGGGGGCGGGCGAGCGGACCACGCCGCCCTCGTCGCGGCTCACCCGGTGGGTGACACCGTCGATCTCGACCAGGTGGACCGGGCCGTGCGTGGCTGACACGAGCCGGAACCGGCGTCCGTTGACGGTGATGTGGCCGCTGTTGGCGTCGAAGCGCTCCACCTCGACGTCGGCGGGGTGGACGTCGCCGCCGCCGGACACGCCGACACGGAAGCGGTTGTGCCCGATCCGGGCGACGCTCACCTGGTAGCCGATCCCGCGGAGCTTGAGGTCCAGGGGGCGGCCGGTGTCGTGCTGCACCTGGGGGCGGCCGCCGTGCGCGGTGGAGAGCAGCTGCTGGCGGCTGGCCTCCTCCTCGTCGCGGTAGGCCTCGATGGCGGCGGCGGCCAGGGCGATGGCCGAGTGCCGGTGGGCGACCAGGCGGCCCTCGGCGCGCACGCGGTCGATCCAGCCGGTGTCGGCGCTGCCGTCGATCACCTCGGGCTGGTCGAGCAGGTCGAGGACGAAGCTCTTGTTGGTCGCGCCGCCCTCGATGATGACGGTGGTCTCGGCCATGGCGCGGCGCAGGCGGCCCAGGGCCTGGTCGCGGTCGCGGCCGTAGGCGATGATCTTCGCGATCATCGAGTCGAAGTCGGCGGGGATGCTGTCGCCCTCGCGGACGCCGGTGTCGACGCGGATGCCCGGGCCGGAGGGCATGTCCAGGCGGGAGATGCGCCCCGGGGAGGGCGCGAAGTCGCGGTCGGGGTCCTCCGCGTTGAGCCGGGCCTCGACGGCGTGCCCGACCTCCTCGGGCTGCGTGCCCTCCAGCTTGCCGCCGGAGGCCACGTACAGCTGCATCCGGACCAGGTCGGTGCCGGTGGTGATCTCGGTGATGGGGTGCTCGACCTGGAGGCGCGTGTTGACCTCCAGGAACGCGAAGAGCCGCTCACCGGGGTGGTACAGGAACTCGACGGTGCAGGCGCCCCGGTAGCCGACGGCCACGGCGAGGCGTTCGGCGGAGGCCTTGAGCTCGGCGGCCTGCTCGGGTTCCAGGACCGGGGAGGCGGACTCCTCGATGATCTTCTGGTTGCGGCGCTGCACGGAGCAGTCGCGCACGCCCAGCGCCCAGGCGGTGCCCTGGCCGTCCGAGATGACCTGCACCTCGACGTGGCGGGCGCCGGTGACCAGGCGCTCCAGGAAGACCACGCCGGAGCCGAAGGCGCGCAGCGCCTCCTGGCTGGTGCGCTCGTAGGCGTCGGTGAGGTCCTCGGCGGAGGCGACCATGCGGATGCCGCGACCGCCGCCGCCCGCCGTGGCCTTGAGCATCAGCGGGTAGCCGATCTCGTCGCCCGCGCGCAGGGCCTCCTCCAGGGTGGCGACCTCGCCCCGGCTCCAGGGGGCGACGGGGACACCGACCTCCTCGGCGATCAGCTTCGAGCCGATCTTGTCACCGAGCTGGCGCATCGCCTCGGGGCTGGGGCCGACGAAGGTGACGCCGATCCGTTCGCACAGTTCGGCGAAGGCGGGGTCCTCGGCGACGAAGCCCCAGCCGACCCAGGCGGCGTCGGCCCGGGTCTCCAGCAGGGCGCGTTCGAGGACGGCGAGGTCGAGGTAGGGGCGGGCCGAGGCCGGTCCCAGGTCGTAGGCGACGTCGGCTTCGCGGACGAAGGTCGAGTTGCGGTCGGCGTCGGTGTAGAGGGCGACCGTCTCGATCCGGGCCCCGGTTTCCGCCGAGAGGTCCCGGACGGCGTGGATGAGCCGCATCGCGGCCTCTCCACGGTTGACGATGGCGACACGACTGAACACCGAATGCCCCTCCCAAGTACTGCAACGCAGAAGGCGACGTCCGGATCTCGGAGCGCCGCCTGCACCTGCCCTCTAGCTTGGTGGATCACCTTGGGGGACACCAATGTCCCGAATTGCTCACGCCGGAGCCGAGGCTTTGTGGGATCTCCACAAAATGTGTGCGCCCTGGGCCCGCTGGGAGTGCTCAGACGCGAGGTTTGCCACAACCGGACGGTTCTGACGTGCTGTCGGAGGGTGCGGGCGAGTGGTGACCGAATCTCCGCAGGAGGGGGGTGTGGGGGTGGTTGGGAGGGGTGGGTGCGGGAGTGGTGGGAGGGCCGCAGGGGTGAGACGAACGCAGGGTCGGCCGTGCCCCCTTCCGGCCCGTCGCACCCGGCCCCGCTTCGTGGACGGTGGCCGTCGTCCGCCGGGGATCGGCTCGGCAGCCACGGACACGTGTCGCGTCCGGCACACGAGTCGGAGGCACCCGCTACTCGCGCTCGATGATCCTCCCGGTGAACGCCTCTCTGTTCTTGACCTCCTGGCCGGTACGAATACCGATCGTCAGGCCCTTCAACCCTGCCAGGGGAGCGATGTCGAGCCCCGGGCGAGCATCCCGAAGTGCCAGGGTCCGCAGAGACGTCGCCGCCGCCAGTGGTGTCAGATCGGTGATGTTCACACACCCCTCCAGATGGAGGTGGGCGAGCTTCTCCATGCCCTCCAACTCACGCAGACACGAGACCGGGGTGTCCTTCACGTTGAGCTGGACCAGGCCGTTCTGGCCCTCCAGGAACCCGAGGTCGTCGACCACGTTCAGGCCGTCGAGGAACAGCGTCCTCAGATCCAGTCGGGAGAGCGGGCCGAGATCGTCCACCCACGAGCACTCGACCAGACTGAGATCGTCGACCTGACCGGCCCGGTCGACGATGTCGCCCAGGCGGCAGTCCAGGTTCGAATGGGCCAGGGACAGGCACTTCATCCGTCCGGTCAGGGGGAGGTGGTCCACCCTTTCCAGCCGGTGGCTCCCGTACAACCACAGGTCCTTGAGCCGGTCCTGGGACAGCAGCGGCGAGTAGTCCGTGACCGCGTCCAGGCCCGTGATGTTCAGCCTGTCCAGAGGGGGCAGCCTGGCGACCAGGCCCAGGTCGTCCCGCACTCCCCCGAAGGACAGGTGAACGTCGCGAAGGCCGGGCAGCGCCGCCAAGGCGTCGAGTCCCCGCACCGCCCCCGATCCCAGGTACAACCGCTGGAGACGGGACAGGGTCGCGCTGTGTCGGCCGAGGTCGCCGGCGTCGACAAGCCGCGATAGCGACAGTTGAAGCTCCTCCAACTGGGAGAGCCCGGCCAGGAACGACACGTCCTTCAGGACGAGGCCGTCCACTCTGAGCGATCTCAACCCCGGGAAGTGCCGCAGGGACGCCAGCTGGGCGTCGCTTCCCACACGCAGGCTGCCGTGCTCCAGAGGCGCGTCGGCCAGCACCCTGCGGGCGTACGCGTCCGGTTCGAAGTAGCCCCATACGTCCTGCAACGCACGCTGGACCACCTCACGCCCGTCCTTCCGGTACCCCTCCCGCGCCAGGACCTCCAACGCCCGGTCGCCGTTGACCAGCGCCACCGCGTGCACCGTCGCCTTCGCCTGGGCGTCCGTCAGCCCCGCCAGGCTCTCCGGCAACCGGTCGAGCACCCGCTCCCCCGCCGTGGACAGAGACCGGGCCGTCGCCAGGTCCCGGGGCGGGAGCAGGTCGTCCACGCACCCGTCGATCGCCTCCCGCAGCCCCACCGGCACCGTGGGGGCGGTCTCCAGGCACGCCGCCACCAGCAGCTTGAGTGTGCGCGCGTGCTGCGGTTCCGCGTCGATCCTCGCCAACACCCCGCCGAGCAGCTCCTCCAACTGCGGCCGGTTGGCGTGCCCGGCGGCCATGACGACCGTCTCCCGCCAGCTCGGCAGGTGGGCCTTGCGCACCAACAGTTCGACGTCGTGGTCGTAGACCGCCTGCTTGGCGGTCAGGTACTCCTGCACGGTCCGGTGCACGAAGTCCACCCGGCCCTCCACCGGTTCGCGGAGCGTCCCGGTGCGTTGTAGCAGGAACTCCGTAACCGCCCCCGGCTCGCCCCGCACCCCCGGCATGGTGGACAGGCGCTCCTCCACCTGCCGGAGCACCACGGCCGTGGGCAGCTCGGAGCGCTGCGACAGCGACAGCCGCCACGCCAGGTCCTGGAGCAGCCGCAGCTTCTGCCCGTAGTCCAGTTCGACGTCGCGGAAGGACGGGATGTCGCGCTCGTCGTCGCGCCGGTCGAGCAGCATCTCCAGGGTGGCCGCGTACAGACCCATCCGGTCCCGGGGCAGCCGTGTCCGGTGGTCCAGGTTCAGCGCGCACAGCATCGCCGCCAGCAGCGGGGTCGCAGCCAGGGAACGCAGGTGGGGCGCCCCCTCCAACCTCGCGAGGAGCGACGACTCGTAGCCGGGCAGGTCCTCCACCGCGCACGGCAGCTGGGGCACCTCCGCCATGGCCCGGTGCCACTGGCGGACGAGTTCGCGCAGGTCGGAGGGGCCCATGGGTTCCAGGTGCGCGGTCGTGAACCCCTCCGCCGCCAACCAGCGGGCGCTGGCCGCGGCCGGGCGGCTGGTGACGACCACCCGCACTCCGGGATAGGCGGCCAGCAGGTCGCGCAACCAGTTCGGCACCTTCCTGCGCTGCGCGGTGGAGAGTTCGTCGACCCCGTCCACCAGCAGCAGCGCCCGCCCAGACAGCAGCCGCCGGTGCACCCACCCCCGGGGCATGAGGCCCGCCAGGGGGTCGGCGGTGCCCTCCAGGAACCGCTCCGGCCCGGGCAGGTCCCCCCGCGCGTGGCTGCGCAGCTTGACGAGGAAGGGCGTGCACCCGTTCCACTCCGCCAGCTCGCCGTCGAACCCCTCGCGCACGGCGGTGATCGCCAACCAGCGCAGCAGGGTGCTCTTACCGGAACCCGCCTCACCCCGGACCAGTGTGCGCCGGGCGTCGCCCAGGGCGCTCTCCACCCGCATGGTGGCGGTCCCGGGCTCCTCGGCACCGGCGTCCTCCTCTCCGGACAGCGACAGGTGCCCCCGGCCGTCCGCGTCATGGCCCCGGCGCCGTGCCCGGGCGGACACCGACAGGCTGATGTAGGCCACGCTCAGGGAGGTGCGGGGCCGGTACCGCTTGACCTGGACACCGAACAGCTCCACGGTGTCGAGCACCTGGCTGACGTGCCGGGTGTAGCGGCGGTCGAACTCCGCGTCGTCGTCCTCGCCCTCGGGGGCGTCCAGGGTGCGCCGGGGTATCCGGGCCAGGGCGGCGGCGACCTGCTCGGAGAGGCCGGTCAGCCGCGACAGCGTCTCGGCGGTGGCGCGCGGGGTGAACTGCGGCAGGGTCACGACGATCTGGAGCAGGTCGTCGCAGCACTCCTCCAGGAGCACGTCGAACATCCGCGCACCGGCCTCGCCCAACTCCCGCACCAGGTGTCCACGCGGTATGCGGGAGCGGATGCGGCGGACCAGCTCGGCCGGGTCGGCGTCGGCGCCGAGCACCGCCTCGTCGGACAGGTCGGCGCGTTCCAGCGTGTCGGAGAGCTCGGCCAGGACGGCGGCGCGGTCGGCGTCGTCCAACCCCCGGAACTCCTGTTCGCAGAGGGGTTGGAGCCGTTCCATCACGGCGAGGGTGATCCCGTCCAGCTGGTGTTCGACCTTCCGCCGCGCGAGCACGTCGCGGAAGGTGATCCGCATGAGCTCCGTGAGGTCCTTGTCCCGATCCGCGGCCGCCGACCTCTGGGCCAGCCAGGCCCTCCCGGCCCTGCTGCCGACCGTTCCCGCCGCCTTCAGCGCGGCCGTCTCCCATGCCACCATGCGTGTCCCTGGGTCCGTCTTCCATTGGGGGGTGCGCCGGGCCGGAAGGCCGCGATCCCTTACGGGAGCGCCGTCGCGGGGCCGACGGAACCGACTCTAGGGGGTGCCGCCCCGCCCCGCAGGAGCAACAGGGAACGACCCCGAACCAGCCGCGGTGGCCCGGATCACGATGTGTCACACCGTTCTGCCACCATGCGACCCGTCGGCTCGCGCGGGCGCCACGCCGGGCACACGCACACCTGGGGCGCACGGACGCACGGCACGGGTCACAGGCCCCACGGGTCACGGTCCCACGGACGCACAGGTCACAGGCATACGTAATCACGAACACAGGGAGCGGCATGGGCTGGATCACCGTCGGCGACGGATACACGGCGTGCGTACGGGGTGAGGGCTCCGGTTCCACGGTGGTCTGCCGCAACCCCAAGGGGCGGGAGCTGGCCCGTGTGCCCACCTCCCTGCGCGCGGACCCCGGCGTCGTGGCCCTGCGTGACCTGCGCACGCACCTGGTGGGCCACGAGGAGGAGGTCCTCGACCTGGTCCGGACGTGGGTGCTGCGCTCGCTGCCGGTGCCCACGGCCCTCCTGGCCGCCGTCTGGCCCGACCCGGTCTGGCGTCGGGCACTGCGCGACGTGGTGGTCGTCCCCGACGAGGACGGTTCCGGCCGCGGAACCCCCGGCCTGCTCCGTGACGCCGGGGACGCGGGCTCGATCGAACTCCTGGATCTGGACGGCGTCCCCTTCCGCTCCTCGGCGGTGACCGTCTCCCTGCCGCACCCGGTACGGCTCGGTACCGACCTCACCGGGTGGCGTGCGCTGGCCGACCGGGACGGCTCGGCGGACGCCTCCCTCCAGCTCGGCCGCGCCGTGTGGCGGCGCCCGGACGACCTGTCCCCCGACGCACGCGATGTCGGTCTGAGCACCTCGTTCTCCTACGACTACGGCGCCACCTTCGAACGACGCGTCAACCGGCTCCGGGGACGCGTCCGCGACGAGAGGGCGCACTTCCGGCTGTACGGGGCCGATCACCGGGACGGCCCGATCCCGTTGACCCTCGACCTGCGCTGGCAGGGCCCGGAGGCCCTGGTGAGCGTGTACGACCTCGCCTGGCACATCGAGGCGGGGCCCGTGGACGACGTCGCCTGGTCCGAGGGGGTGAACCTCCTCATGGAGCTGTACCGGGAGAGTTCGACCGCCCGGGAGAACCACCCCGGTGGGGCGCCCCGGCAAGTCGCGGGCCAGCCGCACCGCACCCGCGACCGCGTCCCCGTGGCGTCCGGCGCCGCGCTGGGTGACCGGGCCGAGCTGCTCCGCGCCGAGGGGGTGGCACCCGCCCCCACTCTGCACGGGGAGGATCGGCTGGTGGCGCTCGGACAGTCGCACCCGGCGCTGGACCACCAGGTCGTCGCGCTCGTCCCCGAGCACTCGGTGTCGGGAAGACTCGCCGCCGGAGGCACCATGGGGCTGGTCCGACGGTTCGAGACCGAGGTCGGCGCCGCACGGAGCCGCGCACCGGAGTTCCTCGCGGCCGTGGCCGCCCATCACCCCGACCTCGTCGACCGGGCGGTCGCGCTCCTGCCACTGCTGCGCGCCCAGACGGAGATCGCCAACTCCAAGCCGGGCCGGGCCCGCAAGGCCCTCACCGCGGCCTCCGACGACCTGGCGGCCACCGCTCCCGCTCTGCGCCCCCTCTTCCTCGACGAGTGCGCCCGGCTCCTCGCCGAAGCCGGGAACGCCGTCTACGCGACCGGGTTCCACGACCAGGCCAGGACGGCGGAACGGGACCTCGGCGACGTGGACGAGGACGCGGTCGTCCTCGCCTACGCCCGGTTCCCCGTCCCCGGGGCACTCCCCCGGACGCTGGCCTCCCACGCCAAGGCCCTGGGCGAGCGGCTGGACCCGGCTCAGGCCTACCGCCGCCACCGAGAGCTGGTGATCGCGTGGTGCGAGAACCACGACCGGGCCTCCAAGGAGCTGGCCACGGGGTGGACGGCCCTGGCCCAGGCGGCGGGCATCGTCCCGGGAAGCACCGGAAGCGACGATCCCGAGGCCGACCGGCGCGCGGTCCGGGCCCTGCTCGCCAACGGCTCCCTGGCGTTGGCACCGGCCAGGACCTGGACGACGCTGCTGCCGCTGCTGCGCACGATGGTCGCCGAGGACCCCCGGGTGGGCAGGGACCTCACCCTCCAGGTCCCGGCCCCTTCCGGGGGTTCGGCCCGGGCGAAGGCGACCGCCGCCGCGCTGTGGGCCCGCGTCCTGCGGGAGACGGGGGTGACCGAGCCCTTCGGGGACAGGTCGGGGATCACCGGGGGCGAGGTGCGGGCCTGGGCAAACGCGTTCCTCGGCACGTACGCGGGGATGGCGGAACCGGACGCGGGGGTCCGGGAACCGCTCCGGCGGGCCGGGAAGGCGCTGCGTGCGGCGGGCCTGACAGCGGACGCAGCTCCGCTGCTGTCTCCGGTCAGCTGGCACGAGGTCCAACCTCTGCGCAGCCTGGACTTCGTCGTGTCCTGTGGGCTTCCGCTCAGCGGCCACGGCTTCTCCGAGACACACGAGCAGCTGGGACTGAACCCGGTGTTCCTGTACAGCTGGCTCCCCCTGGGGACCGGGCCCCTGGGGCTCGACGCGCTCGCGGCCGACCCCGAGTGGCGTCAGCACCTGAGGTGCGCGGTGGAAGGGACCGCCCGGTTCGCCCACACCGCCGGTTTCGGGCGTTCGAAGGGCTCCCTCATCCCCGAGGACGCGCGCCCCCACGAACTCCAGTTCCGGGATCGGTACGCGCGGTACGCGGGGGCACTCGTTCGGACTCCCGGGGTGTCGGACGTCGTCGACGACATCCTCCAGGACCATGGGGGAGGGATGTCCGAACCCGGCACTCCCGGGCTCCCCACGGTGTACGCGGCCGTCCACGCAGCGGAGCGGTTCCTGGAAGTGGACCCCCCGGACTGGGTCGTGGAGCGGGCCGCGCCGATCCTGGCCGGTGTCCGCCCGGCGGATTCCCTGGCCGCGACCCTGCGGGGCGGGGTGGCCGACGAACTGTACCTGCCCGCGCTGGAGGAGCTGCCCGAACCCGCGCACTCGTGCCGCCTGGAGGAGGGCGGGCCCGACCTGTACCTGGTCAACAAGGGCGACGCCTTCGGCGCCGGGTACACCATGAGGCAGGTCCGGACCGATCGCCTCGGGCCGGTCCTGGCGACCTACTCGTCGACCTATCTGGAACGCCGGTGGTGTTCGGTGTGCCTCCCGGCCCTGTTCGCCGGGGACACGACGTACGAGAGGTGCACGCACGAGCGGGGTGAGGGCCCCGGGGAGTCCTCCGAGGAGCGGTTTCGCTTCCCGGGTTCCGAAGAGATCACGGTCCGCCGGGCGGGCCTGGTCCACCAGGAGGTGGTGGACGACCGAGGCCGGGTGCTGGCCGCCTTCCGGATCGGTCGCAGCGCCTCCGGCGGCAGCATGGGCGTCGAGGCGTACTGTCACCGCTACGCGGCCGGGACGGGGCTGGTACCGCCCCCGGGCTGGTGGCGGAGCATGAGCGTGCGGGACGAGAAGGGGTCGGCTGTGCTCCGCGCCGTGGACACCGATCTGGCCGCACGGCTGCTGGCGTCCGTACCGCAGGACCTGGGAAGGCGGATCGTCGCGGCCACCGACGCAGGCGAGCCGAGAGACTCCCGCACACCCGACCGGCCGCAGTGCGTCGCGGAACTCGACGCCCTCGTCCGCGCCCACCTGCCCGGCATCACCGCCGACCCGCTCGTCGCGGGGGTCACGGCGCTGGTGTGGACGGCTGTGGAGTGCCGCGAGCGGACGGCGGCCCTGAGGCGGCGCTGGGGGCTCTAGCAGGGGCGCCGGGGCGGAGTGGGTCGCCGAAGGCCCCCTCCGCCGCCGTCGGCATGGGTGAAGAGCCACGCCAGGGCCCCAGCCCGGCGTCCGCACCCGGCAGAGGCCTTCCGCCGCCCTCTCTTCTTTAGTGTCGCCCCCGGGGCTCACCGGTCCGGCCGGGACGTGTCCCCGGTGGGCACGGCGCCAACCCGCCACGACCGGCCCCGCGCGTCGGCGGGTCCCCGCTCTCCCGGAGAGGAGTTCCGCGCCGGAAAAGTGAAGAGTGAGACGACGGCTCACATTTCGCGATCGTCCCCGATTCACCGAACCACCATCGACACCAGGGCGTCCCCATCAGGAGGAAAGACCGTTGCTATTATCAACACGTCTTTCGACCGGCGAGGAGCCTGCCCCCCGTGAACAACACAGGAGAGGGACGCGCGAGCGATCCCTCCCCCAGACGCGCCCGCCCTTCCCCGCCAGTGGGGATGGAACTCATGGAATACCTCCACCTGACGGAGAAAGCCGAATCCTACATCAGGATGGTCGGATACCTGTACTCCGATCTCGCCCTCACCGAAAAGGACCCGGAGAAGAAGAAGGAATACGACGTCGAGAGCAAGCGGCACTCCGGACTACTGAAATCCATGGACTGGATGGAAACGAGCACGGCCAAGACCGTTGTGGCGAAATACCCGGGACTCATCCAGGCACTTCGTACGCGACTCAGTGAGAGCAACGTCTGATGTCCGACCAGAAGCTCACGGAAGCCGAGATCTTCCATGCGCGCAAGCGAACCCGGATCGAGAACCTGGTTCCCACAGACGCACCCAACCGCCGGGCGGGCGAGCGACCACAGCTCGTCCTCGTCACGGGCCAACCGGGTGCGGGGAAGTCGACGATCCAGAAAAAGGTGGTGTGCGCCCTCGGGCCTTCGGCGGCCTCGTACGACTCGGACGACAACGCCGAGATCCATCCGCGCTACACGGAGATCATGCGCGAGTACGGCCTCCAGGGCCAGACCGCCGTGGAGCGCGAGCTGCCCGGTTCCCTCCATGGAGAGCTGCTCGGCCACCTCTGCGGCGTCTCAGGCGGACCGAAGTACGACGTGGTCGCGAGCTTCCCCTTCGCCCGACCTGAGGGGGTCACATCCTGGCTCCGCGCGTTCAGCACCCGAGAGTATGGGACAACAGTCGTGTTCACCGCGACCCACGAGTCGAACAGCCTGCTCGGTATCGCCCACCGCTATCAGAAGGACCGTGATGACGCTCTGAAGGGATACGGGCGGTGGGTGGAGCCCACGCTGCACGATGTGTTCTACAGGAAGAGCCCACCCCTGGCCCACGCACTCGAATCCACGGGCCGGGTGGACCACATCTACGTGGTCAACCGCGACGCCGAGGTGCTCTACGAGAACCACCGTGGCGCGGACGGGACGATGTCGGAGCCTCTCGGGGCAGCAAAGGCGATCGTCCAGGAGCGCATCAGAGCCCCCACCCCCCAGGAGATCAAGGACTTCGACTCCGCTGTCGCCGACATGCGCGACACCGACTCCGAGGTGCGCCCCCTACCCCTCGAGGCCGTGGTCACAAGGGCCGTCTACTTGGCGGAGATGGACCACCTGGATCTGCGGCGCAGAGGAAAGAGAAGGGCGGAGCGCTCCTCCGATCCCCGCAAGCCGCTCGGCGCGGCACTGGAAGAACAACTGCGGCGGGCACCCGGTTCGGAAAGGTCGACCACGGCGGCGAAGCTCTCGCACATGGCCCGAAAAGAGCAGCCCTCCCCGAACGCGAACGGTTTCGTGCGACGGGCGCGAGGCACCATGGACCCGGGAGAGCAGAAATCGAACGATATGAACGGGCCATGAGATAGATCCACGTCGGTCACGACGATTCCCGGTCGGCCACCCCGCCCCACCATGAGCTCTCCAAGCCCGACCAAATGAGGAAACGGGACCACGGAGCCCAGCCATGGTCGAACCAGAAACTGGTAATATGGACACGTCACCAACATCCAACGAGGAAGGCACCGTGAACAACAATAAGGACAACCAAAACGAACCCACCAACAAGCCTCTCCCTTACCCACCCGAGGGAATGGAACTGATGGACTACCTTCAGATGAAAGAGGACGCGAAGGACTACATCGAGACGGCGATGTATTTGTACTCGAACCTGGCTTTCAAGGAAGTTGACTCCGAGAGGAAGGAGAAACTCCAGAAGGAAAGCAACAGGCATGCCGATCTACTGAGATCCAAGACGTGGATGGACGTGGACGTGGCGCGGCCGATTGCGGCGAAATATCCCGCCCTCATCGAACGCCTCCGCGAGATGAATGGTCGCAACCACCCATGAGCGAATCAGATGTCTCCGAAGAAATAGCCGCGCTCGAGGCCAACAAGCAGCAGCGCATCCGTGCCCTCGTGCCGAGGAATCTCCCCGACCGACCACCCGAGAAGGCACCCCGGTTCATCATCATCGTGGGCCAACCGGGCTCCGGCAAGTCGACGATCCAGGAAAGGGTGGCCAACGCGCTGGGACCGTCGGTCGCCTCCTACGACGGCGACGACAACGCCAGAATCCACCCCCGGTTCACGGAAATCATGCGTGACAACGGTCTCCAGGGACAGGCCTCGGTCGAGAGCAGATTGCCTCACGGACTCGACGACGAATTGCTGGGGCATCTCCGTGGCGACGAGGGGGGACCGACGTACGACGTGGTCACCAGTCATCCCTTCTGGGCGAACGAGCACGCCGACATCTGGTTCGACGGGTTCCACGAGCGGGGATACGAGTCGACCGCGGTCTTTGTCGCCACCCATGAGTCGAACAGCCTGGTGGGCGTCGCCCACCGCTACCAGCGGCGACGCGACGACCCGTCGCGGGGATACGGTCGATGGGTCGAAGCCGCAGCACACGATTCGTCCTACGCCAAAGGCCCCCGCATCGCCCACGAACTCGAGTCCACGGGCAAGGTGGCCCACATCTACGTGGTCAACCGTGACGGTGGGGTGCTTTACGAGAACCACCGTGGTCCGGACGGTGCCATGCGCGATCCACTCGGGGCCCGCGAGGCGATCGTCCGTGAACGCGAGAGGGTTCCCACCCCCGAGGAGACCGAGCGTTTCGACAAGATCGTCTCCTACATGCGCAGCACCGACCCCGAGGTGCGCACCGAGCCCCTCGACGGCATGGTCAAAAAGGCCGTCGACTACGCGGAGACGGATCAGCGGAACCTGCGCCGCTCGGGGCGGGTGGCGGAGACGACCGCTCCTCGCCGACCCATCGACGCGGCCCTCCGGGAGCAGATGCGCGGCACTCCCGAGGGGGCGGAAACGGCCAGGACCGCCGAGGCGGCCGCTCGCTCCGGTCTCGCGCGGAACGCTCCGCCTCGTTCCAGCGCCTCCCGACTCAGGGACCTGGCGCGGAGCGGACGGTCCTCGTCCGGCGCCTCCGGTGCGGCCCAGGGCCCGGTCCAGCGAGGAAGCCTCCCGTACGGCCCCCTGTCGCGGGGCACCGGGAGTTCCCCCAGAGGCAGCACACCGGGCCGAGGCGTTGACGACGGCTTCGAGCGCTGACGGGCCCCTGCCCGTCTGCGGTCGGGATCGCCCTGCGGATGCGCAACGGCGGACCGTGGGGCGAGCACGCTTCCACGTGCGAAAGACGGGGCGCGGTCACCACTGGGCGGGCCGGAGACGACCACGCCTCTCCGGCCCTTTGATGGCTTGGAGACGGCGTGCGGCCCTTCCGTGCGAACCGGGGGCCTCACCGGCCCCGATCGCGCCTGCAGGGCCGCTGGGAGCATCCCCGGGGTCCCGGGGCGAGGTCACCCCGAAACGACGGAACGACCCGGCGGGCGAACCGCGGGTCGTTCCGGGTCGGGTGGGCGCGAAGGGACTCGAACCCCTGGCCTATTGCTTGTAAGGCAATTGCTCTAACCAACTGAGCTACGCGCCCGATGCGTCGCGAGAGATCATACCGCTTCGCGGTGGTGTCCGCGCCCGTATTATCCCGCCAGGTCCCGGGCACGGGCCACGTACTCGTCGACGTCCCGTGGACGGTCCACGGGTGTGCGCACGGACCAGCGGACGACGCCCTCGGCGTCGATCAGGAAGGTACCCCGGCGGGCCACGCCCCGCTCGTCGTCGAAGACCCCGTAGGCCCGGGCCGTGGCGCCGTGCGGCCAGAAGTCGGACAGCAGCGCGAAGGGGAACCCCTCGGCGTCCGACCAGGTGCGCAGCGCGAAGGTCGAGTCGACGGAGACCGCCAGGACCGTCACGCCCAGTGCCGCGAGGTCGCCGTGGCGCTCGCGCAGGTCCGCGAGTTCCCCGGAGCACACTCCGGAGAAGGCCAACGGGTAGAAGACCACGAGCACGGGGCCTCCCCGCAGGGAACCCAGGGCGGTGTCCTGCCCGTACTGGTCGCGAAGGCTGAACTCGGGCGCGCGTGCGCCCGCGGTGACGGTGTCGGTCATGCTCGTGTCCGTGTCGTCCGGCCCGTGCGGGCCGGGTCCGGCGCCCGCCGGTCGGCGGGCGCCCCTCAGCGCCGCGCGTCCGTGTCTGCCGGGACGCGCGACGCCGGACCTCTCACCCTGTGCGGGTGGTGTCCGTCACCGCTTGGGAACGACCAGGCGGGTGCCCGACCAGTCGGCGCCGATGCTGACCGCGCTGGTCTGCGACAGGCCCGAGGTGGTGGCGGCCTCGGCCACGTCGTTCGGGGACACGTGCAGTTCACGACCGGCCTTCGGGGTCAGGACCAGGATGGTCCCGCCGTCGGCGATGGTCGTCACCGTGTCCATCAGAGCGTCGGTGAGGTCGCCTTCCTCGTCGGAACGCCACCACAGCAGTGCCGCGTCGACGTCACCGTCGTAGTCCTCGTCGACCAGCGCCTCGCCCGTGAGTTCGGCGATGGATGCGCGCAGTCCCTCGTCGACGTCGTCGTCGAACCCGAATTCCTGCACCACCTGACCCGGCTTGAATCCGAGTCGGTCAGCCAAGCCGCGTTCGCTTTGTGCCTGGCCCGCGGTCGCGCTCACGAAAGTTCTCCTCCACAGATGGTTTTTCTCAATCTTGCCTGCACGAAGCAGTTGTCACAACGATGCCGGGCTTCTTCATCGCCCGTCACGTGGGTCCGTAACCATCGCTGATGGCCTAGTTCACACGCTAGTGGCATATCCCGTCAACGCGCTGCCGAACCCGGCCCGCGTCGAATCCGCTCATCCGGACTCCAGGAGGGACAGCCGGACCTGCCGGTCCGGGTTGTCCACGTTCAGGTCCACGATGGCGATGGACTGCCACGTTCCCAGTTCGAGTCTGCCGGATAGTACTGGCACCGTGGTCTGCGGCGCGACGAGGGCCGGCATCACGTGCGAGCGTCCGTGCCCCCGGGAGCCGTGGCGGTGGCGCCACCGGTCGTCGGCGGGCAGG
Organism: Nocardiopsis sp. NPDC006938; assembly: GCF_042869555.1. Classification (NCBI taxonomy): domain Bacteria; kingdom Bacillati; phylum Actinomycetota; class Actinomycetes; order Streptosporangiales; family Nocardiopsidaceae; genus Nocardiopsis; species Nocardiopsis sp. NPDC006938. The sequence continues at coordinate 21,973 of NZ_JBIAGA010000016.1, forward strand.
AGGTCGTCGAGGGTGGCCAGGAGGTCGTCGTCGGACCCCGCGCCCAGCTCGATGATCGCCACGCCCGCGGTCGCGTGCGGGACGAAGACGTTGAGCAGGCCGTCGCCGCTCCCGGCGACGAAGTCGGCGCACCGCGCGGTGATGTCGGTGATGCCCTCCGTCCCACCGGTGTGCAGCTCAAGGATCTGTGTCCGCATAGCGACACCTTCGCGCAGGCTGGCCCCCGGTGCAACCATCACCCGGGAATCCGCGGGTGAACGAAGCGTCCTGAAGAGGCCATACTCCTGCTTGACGTGTGTGAAACTGGACGAAAGAAGGGATAAGGGTGACTGTCTCGTTACTTTTGGGGCCCGTGCTACGCCACGTGGGCCCCGCCACGGCGACGGTGTGGGTGGAGACGGACGCCCCCTGCGACGTCCGGGTCCGTGTGGACGGCGCTCAGGTCTGGGCCGCCCGTACCTTCACGGTCCACGGCCACCACTACGCCGTGTGCGAAATCGAGGGCCTGGCTCCGGGTTCCGTCCTCCCGTACGAGGTCTTCCTCGGTGAGGACCGGGTGTGGCCCGAGCCCGACAGCCCGCTGCCGCCCAGTGTCCTGCGCACGCTGTCGCCGGACGCGCCGACGCGCCTGCTGTACGGTTCCTGCCACACGCCCACCGGTGACACCCCCGAGGGCCTGGTGCGCTACGGCCCCGACATGCTCCGTGCGACGGCCCGTCGGCTGTCCCGCGAGGACCCGACCTCCGACAACCTGGTCCTGCTGCTCGTCGGCGACCAGGTGTACGCCGACGAGGTCCAGGAACCCATGCGGGCGTACCTGCGGGAGTCCCGGGGCGGGAGCGACCCGGACGGCGCGCCCGAGGACGAGGTGGTGCGCTTCGACGAGTACGCCGAGCTGTACCGCCAGGCGTGGTCCGACCCCCAGGTGCGCTGGCTGCTGTCGACGGTCCCGACGCTGATGGTCTTCGACGACCACGACATCCGCGACGACTGGAACACCTCCGCCGCGTGGCGCGCGCGGATGGACGGACACCCGTGGTGGCGCACCCGCGTGACCAGCGGTATCGGCGCCTACTGGGTGTACCAGCACGTGGGCAACCTCTCACCGGACGCCCGTGCCAAGGACCCGCTGTGGGCCGCGGTGCGCGACCACCGCGAGCGCGGCACCGACGCCCGGGACACCGTGGACGCGTTCGCCTGGCGGGCGCACGAGGAGCCCTCCGCCTACCGTTGGAGCCACCGGCACGACGTGGGCGGCGTGCGCGTCCTGGTGGCCGACACCCGCTGCGGCAGGTCCCTGGGCGAGGACGACCTCCCCGGGGGCTCTCGCTCCATCCTGGGCCCGGACGGGCACGAATGGCTGGACCGGCACCTCACCGGCGGCCCCGACCACCTGGTGGTGGCCTCGACCGTCCCCGTGCTGCTGCCGCCCTCGGTGCACCACCTGGAGGCCTGGAGCGAGGCGGTGTGCGCCGGAGCCTGGGGCTCCGCTGCGCGCGGACCCGCCGAACGTCTTCGGCAGGCTCTGGACCTGGAGCACTGGGGCGCGTTCCAGTACTCGTTCCACCGCCTCGCGAACGCCGTCCTGGACGTGGCCCGCGGCGGTCGCGGACCGGCGCCCGCCACGGTGCTCCTGCTCGGCGGGGACGTGCACTTCTCCTACCTGGCCCGGGCCCGGGCCCGGGCGGGCGAGACGGGTGCGCGGGTCGCGCAGCTGGTCTCCTCGGCGCTGTGCAACCAGCTCTCCCCGAACCTGCGCCGCGCCGCGACGCTGTCCGCGAGCTGGCCGCTGCACCTGGCGGGCCGGGTCCTGACCCGGCTGGCGGGGGTGCGCCGCTCTCCGCTCTCGTGGGCGCTGGACGAGCGGCCGTACTTCGGTAACACCATCGGCGAGGTCGTCTTCGACGGCCGTGAGGCCGAGGCCCGCTGGTACCACTGTCCGCAGGGCGGGGACGACGCCCTGCCCGAGGTCCGGCGGCGCGTGCGCGTGTGAGGCCCCTTCCGCCCGAACGGCCGCGTCCTCGGGGAGCGGCTCCGGCGGCGCCCGTGTGGGGCGCCGCCGGAGGGGCCCGTGCCCAGGGCTGCGGCACGGGGCGTCCACGACCCGGGAGGGCGGGCTCGGGGACGCCGTGACGATCGAACCGCCCGGGAGCTCGCGGCTAGGGCTTGTGCGTGGGCGGGCGGCGGCTGGCGTGCCCGCGCCGCCGGTTGCGCACGCTGAGGCTGAGCGCGCCGCCCTGTTCCAGGAGCTGGCGGGCGGCCCGGTTGACGGTGCCGCGCGGCCCGGAGGCCGACGGGTGGGCGCCCTCGTCCGCCTTCAGGTCCGGCTGGGCCAGCAGGGCCGTGGGTTCGTTGTCGTGGTCGTCGAGTTCCTCCGGGAGCGCGTGCAGCTTGCGGGTGCGCTGGAGCCCGGGGCCCCCGTTCTCCGGCCGCCGCTCCACGGGGGCCGCAGCCTCGGTGGGGTTGCGCTTCTCCTCGTCCACGGCCTCCTTCCAGGCCTGGTCCTGCTGCTGGTCCTCCTGCTTCTGGCGGGCCAGACGGCGGGCGCGGTCGGTGCGCCAGGCGCGGTAGGAGCGCGCCAGCGGGGTGACGACCGGCCAGGTGACCTTGGCGGGGCGGGAGAGCGCGTGCCACAGGTAGGCGGTGGTGCCCCAGGCCTCCATGGCGCGCCGGGCCTTGGTGATGGTGAAGAAGGTCGGCATGGCGAGCAGGAGCTGCGGCCAGGCCAGGGCGAGTGCGGCGAACAGCGGGTACATACCGCCGCCAGCGATCGCGGCGGCGGCGCCGATGGCCACGGGGACCAGGGCCAGGGCCACTCTCAGCTGGGTGAACTGCCGGAAGCGGTGCAGGGACCGGCGGGCCGAGACCGGCGGCGCCAACCCTTCGGGGAGCGGTGTGGGCTGCACGATCATCGCGAGCAGCAGCGTGCCCACTCCCACGCTGGCGGCCAGCAGGATCGTCCAGCCGGAGGCGGACATCGCACCGCCCACCAGCAGGTAGACCAGCCCCAGGACGGGCAGCGGCGCGGGGAGCCAGAACAGCACCCGCCGGCGCAGCTCGCCCTCCTGCGTGGGCTGGAGTACGAAATCGATCACCGGGCGTAGTATCCGGAACCTCTTCCTCGGTCGCTCGACCACAGCGCTGGACCCCCCATTAACGTCGTGACGGAGCGGTGCGGGGAGCGACGCCCGAGGGTTTCGTCGCCTCTGGCTCCACCCGCAACCTGCCCGTATCAAAGCTATCCCTTTTCGCGTTGTCCCCGGGCGCACACGGTCAGTTACACACATACCCGACGCTGGTGAAACTTCCATAAATCAGCAGAAAAGGGAGGTAACGATCGGATGACGGCGTGACGGAGGTCACCCTGGCCACCCCCTCAGGAGACCGCCGTCAGGACGCCCCGTCGCGGGTTTCGGACAGGCGCCCCAGGGCCACCGCCACCCGCAGCACGAAGGAGCCCCTGCCGTCGGAGGGGATGTGCCCGGTGAGCTCGGAGATCCGGCTCAACCGGTAGCGCACCGTGTTCGGGTGCACGAAGAGCATCCGCGCCGTGGCCTCCAGTGACGAGGCGTGTTCGAGGTACACCGACAGCGTGTCCAGGAGGGGCGAGCCCGCGCCCCGGAGCGGCAGGAACACCTCCGTCACCAGCTGCTGGCGCGCCTCCGCGTCGCCCTCCAGCGCCCGCTCGGGCAGCAGGTCGTCGGCGAGCACGGGCCGGGGGGCGTCAGGCCAGGCGACGGCGGCGCGCAGGCCGTTCACCGCCGAGCGCACCGAGGCCCCCGCCGCGTGCAGGTCGGGCACGGCCGGACCCACCACGACCGGGCCGTCCCCGAACAGCCCCGCCAGCGGCTCCACCGGCGCCGCCGGGAGTTCGTCGACCGGGTGGCGGTCGCCCACCCCGACCACGAGGACCACTCGGCGCCCCTGCATCCCCGCGAGGACGTCGTAGCCCAGTCGGCGCGCGGCCGAGCGCAGGTCGTCCATGACCTTGCCGCCGTCCTCGTCGCCGATGTCCCCCGCCACCGCGATCACCGGCGTGTGCGACCAGCCCAGCGCCGACCCCCAGGTCTGGAGGCCCTCCACCTGGTCGCCGTGCAGGAGGGCGTCGACGATCAGCGCCTCCAACCGGGCGTCCCAGGCCCCGCGGGCCTCGGCCGCCCGGGCGTACACCTTGGCGGAGCTGAAGGCGACCTCCCGGGTGTAGCGGAGCATGGCCTCGCGCAGCTGCTGCTCGCCGCCGGGCGCGGCCAGGTCGTCCACCTGGCCCTCCACGACCTCGATGACCACACGGATCATGTCGACGGTCTGCTGGAGGGAGACCGAACGGGTGAGTTCGCGCGGGGCGGTGCCGAACACCTCCACCGTGATGGCGGGCCGACCACGCTCCGGGTCGCGGAACCAGTCCACGAAGGCGGCGACACCGGACTGCGCCACGAGGCCGATCCACGACCTGTCCTGGGCCGACATGCGTCGGAACCAGGCGAGCCGCTCCTCCATACGGCTGACGGCGGCGGTGCCCAGCACCCCCATGGAGCGTTCCAGTCGGCGTACGGTCTCGGCGCGGATCTGTTCCTGTGGGGCGCCGTTCCCGGTCGGCGCGCTCGCGCCGTCCTCGGTCGGTCGGGGTTCGGTGTTCACCCGTCTAGGTTCGCATCCCCTCCGCACCCGGTCCCGGGTTATGTCCCGTGTCGGCCGTCACGCCGGTGCCGACCGGGCCCGGGACCGGCGCTCCGGGGGCTCCGCGTACCGTCGGAAAGTGATCCCCTCCACCCGTTTCGGGCTTGTGGACACATGACCGGCGACGATTTGTGGATTACCTACAAACCGACTTCGGTGAACTTCGTGTCTCTCCCTATCCAACTGGTGATCTCCTACAGGGCAAGGTTGATGTCGTGCTTGTAATCGTTGCTCCAGGCCAAGGCGCCCAGGTTCCCGGTTTCCTCTCCCCGTGGCTCGAACTCCCCGGCATGGCCGAGACGTTCTCCGCGTGGTCCGAGGTGACCGGGCTCGACCTCGTGCGCTACGGCACCACGGCCGACGCGGACGAGATCCGCGACACCGCCGTCGCCCAGCCGCTGCTGGTCAGCGCCGGTCTGGCCACTGCCAGCGCGCTCCTGGCCCCGCACGCCGCCCCCGGCGCCCCGCTGCCCGCCCCGTCCTCCCTCGTGGACGCCACGGCCGGGCACAGCGTGGGCGAGTTCACCGCCGCGGCGCTGGCCGGTGTGCTCTCCCCCGAGGACGCCCTGGCCCTGGTCGCCGAACGCGGTCGCGGGATGGCCGACGCCGCCGCCCGCACCGAGACCGGGATGACGGCCGTCCTGGGCGGGCGGCGCGAGGACGTCCTGGCCGCGATCGAGGCCGCCGGTCTGACCCCGGCCAACGACAACGGCTCCGGTCAGATCGTGGCGGCGGGCACCACCGCCCAGCTGGCCGCCTTCGCCGAGAACCCGCCCGAGCGGGCCCGGCTGCGCCCCCTGTCCGTGGCGGGCGCCTTCCACACCTCGCACATGGCCCCGGCGGTCGAGCGGGTGCGCGAGGCCGCCCGGGGCCTGACCCCCGCGGACCCAACCGTGCGGCTGCTGTCCAACGCCGACGGCGCCGTGGTCGCCGACGGCGCCGACTACCTGGACCGCCTGGTCTCGCAGATCTCCTCCCCCGTCCGCTGGGACGCGTGCACGGACACGCTCGCCGACCTCGGGGTGACCGCGTTCATCGAGCTGACTCCGGCGGGCACGCTCGCCGGGCTCGCCAAGCGCGCCCTGCGCGGCATCGAGATCCTCGCGGTGAAGACCCCCGACGACCTCGAACGCGCCGGCGCCCTCATCAAGGAGCACGCGGGGACCGCCTCCCCCGCGGGCCAGCAGGAAGGCTGAGCATGTTCAACGTCCCGAGCGCGCCCGGCGGCGCCGCGATCCGCTCCCTCGGCGGGTACCAGCCGTCGCGGGTCGTGACCAACGCCGACCTGGAGTCCCGCGTTGACACCACCGACGAGTGGATTCAGAGCCGCGTGGGCATCAGGGAGCGTCGCGTCGCGGGCCCCGAGGACACCGTGGCGAGCATGGCCGTGGCGGCCGGGGGCAAGGCCCTGGCCGCGGGCGGGATCTCCCCCGAGGAGATCGACCTGGTGATCGTGGCCACCTGCACCGCGCAGGACCAGATCCCCAACACCGCCGCGACCGTGGCCGCCCGGCTCGGCATCGACGCTCCCGGCGCCTTCGACGTCAACGCCGCGTGTGCGGGGTTCGTCTACGCGCTCGGGCTGGCCTCGGACTCCGTTCGGGCCGGGAGCTCCCGCAACGTCCTGGTGATCGGCTCGGAGAAGCTCAGCGACTGGGTGGACTGGCAGGACCGGTCCACCTGTGTGATCTTCGCCGACGGAGCCGGTGCCGCCGTGGTCTCGGCCTCCGAGGACCACGGCGTCGGTCCGGTCGTCTGGGGCTCCTCCGGGGAGCGGGCCGACACGATCCACCTGCGCGAGGGCAAGTACCTCTACCAGGAGGGCCAGGCCGTCTTCCGGTGGACCACCACCGAGCTGTACAAGGTGGCCCTGGAGGCCCTGGAACGCGCGGGTGTGGAGCCCACCGAGCTCACCGCCTTCGTGCCGCACCAGGCCAACCTGCGGATCGTCGAGTCCATCGCGCGCAAGCTGGGGGCGCCGCAGGCGCTCGTGGCCCGCGATATCGTCACCGCGGGCAACACCTCCTCAGCGTCGATCCCTCTCGCGCTCTCGCGCATGGTCGAACGCGGGGAACTGCCGTCGGGGAGCACTGTGCTCACCCTGGGGTTCGGCGCGGGCCTGGTCTACGCCGCCCAGGTCATCCGCATCCCCTGATCCGTCCGGTCCCACCGGGGAGGGTCCGCCCGCCCCGCCCGGGAACGCCACCCGACACCACATTCGTCAAGCAAGGAGAAGAACATGGCCGACCACAGCGAGAAGGACATCCTCAAGGGCCTCGGCGAGATCGTCGAGGAGATCGTCGGCACCGAGCCCGCCGAGGTGACCCCGGAGAAGTCGTTCGTGGACGACCTGGACATCGACTCGCTGTCCATGGTCGAGATCGCCGTCGCCGCGCAGGACAAGTTCGGCGTGGAGATCCCCGACGACCAGCTCAAGGACCTCAAGACGGTCCAGGACGTCATCAACTTCATCCAGAAGTAGCGTGTCCGGGCCGCCGGTCCCCACCCCGGACCGGCGGCCCGCCCCGTCCCCACCGAGGACACCCCAGACCCACTCATTCGCCACGCCTCCCGGCGGACAGCGCCGGGGGATCGACCCACGAGAAGGGCGATCGGATCATGTCCAAGACCGATGTCGTCGTCACCGGCCTCGGCGCCACCACCCCCCTCGGGGGTGACGTCGCGACCACATGGTCCGCGCTCCTCGACGGCCGCTCCGGGATCAGCATGCTGCCGGAGGACTGGCACGAGAAGCTTCCGGTGCACTTCGCCGGGCAGATCGCGCAGGAGCCCTCCGAGAAGCTGCCGCGCCCCCGGCTGCGCCGCCTCGACCGGACCCAGCAGTTCGCGTTGATCGCCGCCCAGGAGGCGTGGGACCACGCCGGAGCCCCCGACGTCGACCCCCTCCGCCTCGGTGTGGTCGTCTCCAGCGGGATCGGTGGCATCCTCACCATCCTGGAGCAGTACGACACCTTCCGTGAGAAGGGCTGGAAGCGGGTCTCGCCGTTCACCGTGCCCATGCTCATGCCCAACAGCCCCGCGGCCGCCGTGGCCCTGGAGTTCACCGCGCGCGCGGGCGCCCACGCCCCGGTCAGCGCCTGCGCCTCCAGCGCAGAGGCGATCGCCAACGGTGTCGACATGATCCGCGCGGGCCGCGCGGACGTCGTGATCGCCGGTGGCACCGAGGCCGCGATCCACCCCCTGAACATCGCCTCCTTCGCGTCGATGCGCGCGCTGTCCACCCGCAACGAGGACCCGCAGACCGCCTCCCGCCCCTGGGACAAGGACCGCGACGGCTTCGTCATGGGTGAGGGCGCGGGCATCCTCGTCCTGGAGTCGGCCGAGCACGCGGCCAGGCGCGGCGCGCACGTGTACGCCCACGCGGCCGGGGTCGGCTACACCGACGACGCCCACGACATCGTCATGCCCGACCCGGAGGGCGCCGGTCAGGCCCGCGCCATCACCCAGGCCCTGGCCGACGCGGACCTCAGCCCGAGCGACATCGTGCACGTCAACGCGCACGCCACGTCGACCCCGGCCGGGGACGTCGGGGAGACCCGGGCGATCCGCTCGGCGTTGGGCGAGGCCGCCGCCGACCGGGTGGCGGTGACCTCCACCAAGTCCATGACCGGCCACCTGTTGGGCGGCGCGGGCGCGGTGGAGTCGATCGCGACGATCCTGGCGCTGCACGAGGGCCAGATCCCGCCGACCATCAACATCGCCGAGCTCGACCCGGAGGTGGCCGTGGACATCGTCCGCGACAAGCCCCGGGAGATGCCGGCCGGGGACGTCGCCGCCATCAACGAGTCCTTCGGGTTCGGCGGCCACAACATCGCGGTGGCCTTCCGCCGCGCCTGATCGAGCGGGCCCGTGCGCGACCTACGGGCTCAGGTCCCCAGGGGGCGTCACCGCAGGGTGACGCCCCCTGTCGTGTCCGTGGCGGCCGTCAACCCCGCGTGAACGCCCGGCGGCCCGCGTCCCAAGAACGGTTGAACTCCGCCGCGCGGGTCTTCAGGTCGGCGCGCCCCGCGCGCGACCATGGACGACGTGTCCACCCTGCCTCGCACACAGACCCGGCCGGTTCCCGGTGCCGACGAGCGGTCGGCGCCCCGTCCCCGTGGTCCGGCCTTCCGTCCCGTCGTGGACCTGGACTCCGGCGCCGTGGTGGCGGTCGAGGTCGTCGCGAACGTTCCCGCCGGTCTGGGCCGTCCGGACGGCCGGGGCGGCGGCCCCGCCCTGGTCGCCGAGTGGCTGGCCTCGCTGGTCCGCGCGGGTGACGGTGTCGAGAGCCTGGTGCCGCTGGTCCTGCCGCTGCCCTCGGTGGCACTCGCCGACGGCACCGGGCTCGCGGGGCTGGTCGAGAGCGCCCTGCGACGGGCCGGCCGCCGACCGCGCGACGTCACCCTGATGCTCACCCCGGATCTGGTGGAGCTGCCCCGGGCCACCGTGCTGACCGCCGTGGCGGGGTTGCGCTCCCTGGGGTTCCGGTGCGGTTTCGGCACCGCGATGGCCCGGCCGGACCTGGTGGTGGAGGCCACGCCGTTCCTGATCCGGTTGGACCCGGTCCTGGTGTCGGGGATCGACGGCGACCAGCGCAACGGGGGGATCGTGGACGGCCTGGCCCGGATCGGGCGCAGCAGCGGCGTGTACGCGATGGCGACCGGGGTGGACCGGGGCGAGGAGATCGTGCGTCTGCGGGAGTGCGGGGTGCGGTTGGGCTGCGGCGCGTTCTTCGCCGGGCCGGGGTGGCGGCCCGGCGAGCGGGTGAACCCCGTGCCGGAGCCCGCGGCCACCGCGCTGGACGACTCGGACGCGGGCCCGAGGGTCACCGAGTTCATGGTGCCTCCGCTGGACTTCGACTCCGAGTCCACGGGCGAGCACGTCATGGAGGCCTTCACCCAGGACACCGCGCTCAACAGCGTGGTGTTGATCGATCACCGGGAGCGGCCGACCGGGGTCATCGACCGGACCCGGTTCCTGTTGTCGGTGACCGGGCGGTACGGGCACGCCCTGCACGCCAAGCGCCCCGCGCTGCGGTTGGCGGAGTCGCCCCGGACCGTGCCCGCGTGGATGTCGGCGATCTCGGCGCTGCGGGTGGCCGGGCAGGACCGCGAGCGCGTGTACGACGACCTGATCGTCACCAACCCGTACGGCCAGTGTGTGGGGGTCGTGCACGTCAGCGACCTCATCCAGTCCCTGGCCCGGCAGTGACCGGGGCCGGGGCGCGCTGAGCGCGGCTCGGTCCCCGCCCGTCCACCCGGCCCGCGCGCGTGGGGGGTGTGAACGCGACGGTGGCCGCGTCCCCGCGGGTGCGGGGAGCGCGGCCACCGTGGGAGACCGGTCGGGTCAGCGCAGGGGTTCGGGGCCCTTGGTGCCCGAGGGGCTGCTGGTCGGCGGGGTGTCATCCGCCGCGTAGTCGTTGAAGTGCGTGTCGGCGCCGGCCTGGCTCAACCGCTCGCGGAGTTCCTCACGGGTCTTCTCGTCGTGCAGGTAGTCCAGCTCGGGTCGGCGCGGCAGCAGGCCGTCGCCGGAGGAGCGCCCCATCGCCCGGCGGCGCAGCCACGGGACGAGGTACTGGCGGGCCCAGCGGCGGCCCTCACGGCGGCGCAGGATACGCGGCAGCTGCTGGGGCGGGGTGGCCCACGGGTCGGTCCAGGACTCGGGTGGTCCCATCGGGTGGCCCAGCAGGTCGGCGACGCGCGCCGCGACGATCTGGTGCCCGGCGCCGTTGGGGTGCAGGCGGTCGTCGCTCCAGGCCCGGGGGTCGTTGAGGGCGTTGAGCGCCCACAGGTCGACGATCTCGGTCCCGGTGCGTTCGGCCACGGCCCGCATGTGCATGCTGAACACCGCGATCCGGCCCCGGTACAGGCGCAGGACCGGAATCCAGCCGGTGTCGTGGCCCGCGAGGATCACCACGCGGATGCCCGCGTCGCGCAGTTGGCGCACGCCCCACTCGAACTTCTCGGCCAGCGCGTCGAGGTCCCCGCCGGGGCGCAGGACGTCGTTGCCGCCCGCGAGCACGGTGACCAGGTCGGGCTTCCAGGCGAGGGTCTGCTCCAGCTGTTCGCCGAAGATGTGTTTCATCCGACGTCCTCGGACGCCGAGGTTGGCGTAGCGGAAGTCCGGGGAGAGCGTGCCCAGGTGTTCCGCGAGGCGGTCCGCGAAGCCCCGGTACTCGCCGCCGGGCCCGCTGTCGTCCTCCATCCCCTCTGTGATGCTGTCACCGATCGCCACGTAGGACCGGATGAGTTCCGGTCTGTTCGCGGGCGCAGCAGCGGGGGGATTCATCTCAAGGTCTGTCACGTCAACCAATCATCCGGATCGACCGTCCCTCGCCTGCCATGCGCCGGGGTGCGCGGGACGGAAGTCTTGGCGGGTCGCGGTCTGCCGCTGGCCCGAATGCCCGAGCACCGTCGGACCCGGGGTGAACCGCGTCGCGGACACCCGGCCGAGGGACGCTCGGGCGAGGACAGTGCCCGTCCAGCATACCCGCGACCAACGTCAGCGCGCCGGTCCCGCCCACGCCGTCGGAGCCCCGAGGGGACAACGCCCGGTGCGCCCGAGAAGAGCCAGAAGTCCCTTATGAGGTAGCTCACAGCCCCTGGCGACCTCTGTGGGCGAATCTCCTTGGTCACGGTGATCACACGCGGAGGTCACCCCCGGGTATCGGCGGTCCGTCGCTCCCGGGACTACCCATGTGGCCCCGGGGCACGTACGATCTCGGGGAAGTGCTCACGGCACCCCTGCCCCTCGGTCCGCCGTGCCCCCACGCGGCAGCGATCGAGTCGGGCCAAGATCCGTCCTCGTCCGGGTCAAGGGCGCGTACTGTGGTGCATCGAACCGAAGGCCCGTGCGGTTCCTCCCCAATTCACGTGCAGACACCAGGAGGTCGAGGTCCCCAGCGGATGAACGCCGTCTCTCCGATCTGCCTCGTCGACCTCGCGCCCGCCCTGCGGTGGTCGAGGTCGCCGGACGTGGCACCACTGCTCCACCACGACCGTCTCATCGACGGCTGGTGGCACTCGCTGCCCCTCACCCGGGTCCTGGACATCGCCGGTCCGCCCTGGCTGGCGAACGGGCTGGCGCGCCTCGCGGTCGAACACTGGGGGCACATCGCCCTGTCGGAGTTCCTGCCGAGCCTGCGCGCACAACCCGTGGACTGCTCCGACCTGGCCGAACCGGTCCGGGGCGCGGTGGTCGCCACCGCGGGTGACTGGGACCGCCTCATCGCGGCCTGCCCCCAGGAGATGCGCGAGTGGCGTCTGCCTGGCTGCGGAGTACTGGACGTCGTGAGCACGATCGCCTGGCGGGCCCTCCAACCCTGCTGCGAACTCCCCGGCGGGCCCACCCCCTCCCCCGCCCTGATGACGGAGGCGGTGCGCACCATCGCGCACTGGCTGCCCGACGCCGCCCCCGAACACGTGCGCAGCGCGCTGGACTACCTGGAGAGCGCGACCGGCGCGGGCGGGGCACCCGACCGGGCCGACGACTCCGAGGGGTCGGCGAGCCCGCCCCAGACCCCCGCCACCCGTGCGATCCGCACCCTGCGCGCGCTGCGCGCCCAACGGGACCAGGACCCGCCCGTCGCCGAACCCGCGCCCGAGCGGGCGGCCCCGACCCCGGAGACCCCCGTTCCGGAGACCCCCGCCCCGGTCGGCGGCATGGTCAGCTCGGCGGCGATGATCCCGGGGTCCGTCCTGAGCGCCGACGCCGTCGCCACCGAGGCCGCCGCCACCGCGAGCAGCGGTGTCGGCGACCTGCGCTCGCAGTTCCGCAGCTCCCTGCTGGGCCCCGGCCGCACCCTGCGCCGCCCCAGCTTCAGCCGGACCAAGGCCCCCGCACCCGAACCCGTGGAGGAGCCCCCGGCCCCGGTCCTGGGCCAGCACCCGCTGGTGGACCAGGTCGAGGAGATGTTCCGCTCCTGGCCCGAGCTGGAGCGGACGGTGGCCGCCGAACGCCTCTTCGCCACCGACCCGATCAGCATCCGCGTCCTCTCCGAGCAGATCTCGGTGGACGTCACCGAGATCCGCGGGGCCCAGCGTAAGGTGGAGGAGCGCCTGCTGCGCTGGCTGGGCTCGCCCGAGGGCGCCGCCATCACCAAACACCTGCGCGAGCTCTCCGAACAGCTCGGTTCGGCGACCACCATCGACCGGCTCATCAACGCGCACCCCGACCACCCGGTGGACGTGCCCACGCTGCACACCCCGCTCTGGCGCGTGATCATCACCCTGTTCACCGACCGGCGCATGCACAACGGCTGGCTCATCGCCGACGATCCGAACAAGCTGCGCTGGCAGACCCGCGAACTGCTGGGTGACGCCCCCAACCTGACCGAGGCGGGCATCCGCCTGGGCCGGATCGGCATCCGCCAGCAGGAGCTCCGGGCCTGGTTGCTGAGCACGCCCGGGGTGAGTCTGCGCGACGGCCACGTGTATGTGGACTCCTCCGTTCCCATGGAGGCCCCCGGCGACAACCACACCCCCGAGGGGTCCGGCGCCACCACCGAGAACGGTCTGCCGATCCGGCGCCGACCCGACGGACAGCCCGGCCCCGTCGAGCCAGCAGCCCACGCCGCCGAGCCCTCCCACCAGGTCAGAACCGGTCCCGAGCAGGTCGGGTTCGGGGCCGTCGCGCCGCCGGTGCCGATGGCGCCCCCGGTCCCGCCGCTGGCCCACCCGGTCCACCCGTCCCCGGTACGACCGGGGACGAGCGACCCGGCCGCGTCGGCCCGCTGTTTCCGGGCCCCGGACGGACGCTGGTGGCACCGCATCGACATCACCGCGGACCACCTCAACGGTGCCCCGGTCGCGGTTCCCACCGGCTACGCCACCCACCTGGGCCTTCAGCCCGGGCGCCTGCTGTGCCTGACGGCGCCCGGCGCGGACCTGCTCGTCCTGGTCTGGCGTGACCAGCCCGCCTTCGACTCGTTGCGGCCGCTGCTGCGGCGTCAGGCCGCCCAGCCGGGCGACCGGATGTTCATCACGGTCTCGGGCGACCGACTGGACGCGCGCAAGCTTCCCGCCGGCGACCTGAGCGGACACCCGCCCGCCGCGCGCGCCCTGCACCTGATCGGCTACACGGCCCCGGCCGCGCCGGAGGAGGCACTCAGAATCCTCTCGCGCCGGATCACCGACAACGGTGACGAGTCGTTGGCGGACCCGCAGTCGCTGTTGGAGGCGCTGTCGCTGCGTGGGGACGAGGACATCGCCGGGGAGCTGCGCACCGCCATGTTCGCCGCCCACTGAGGCGTTCGCCCTCGTCGAGGGGTCGTACCGGAGTTCCGGTGCGGCCCCTTCTCGCGTCGGGCGCCCTGCCGGTGCGGGGTTCGACGGGCGGTCGGGCCGTTCCGGGGCTTCCCCGACGCGACCACAGGATGTAGGTTAGCCTTACCTAATAGAGTTGAGGTGGTCCTCCTGCTCCCGTACCCGAAGTCCCTCGCCCCCTCCCCCGCCGAACGGGCCCGCTCCGTCCTGGCCCGACCCAACCCGGCCACGGTGACCAGCGACGACGTCTGCCTGCACCTGACCGGCGCAGCGTGCCACACCACGTTCCAGGGCGAGGTCACCCTGCTCGTCCCCGACCAGCACCGGGTCCTCGCCGAGATCGGCGACGGCGCCCTGGAGGCCACCGTCGAGTTCACCGACACCGCCCCGGTCGACCTGCGCGACCCCACGCGCTCGCTCCTGTGGATCAGCGGCACGCTGCGCGTGCCCCCGCTCCGCGAGGCCCGCGACCGCGCCCTGGCCGCCCTGGCCGACGACCCCGACGAGCGCCTGCTCGACCTCGGCCACGGACGCACCCTGGTCGTCATGGAGCCGCACCTGATCATCCACTCCGACCACGACGGCTGCCACCTGCTGCACCCGGAGGAGTTCACGGACGCCGCGGCCGACCCCTTCGGCCGGTGGGAGGGCCCCTGGCTGCGCCACCTGGAGGACGACCACCCCGACGTGCTCTGGGCCCTGGCCGCCCGTTGCGGCACCCCGCTTCCGCCCGGTCGCCCGCGCCCGCTCGGCGTGGACCGGCACGGGCTTCGGTTGCGGTGGGAGGGGCCGGACGGCGACCACGACGTCCGCATCCCCTTCCGTAGGGCCGCCCGCACCCCGCACGACGTCGCCCGCCAGGTACGGGACATGGCCGGGCTCGACCGGCACCGGCACTGAACCCGACCGGCACCGGCGCCGAAGACCTCGTCAGCGCACCCGCGCGGAGGGCTCAGACCACGAACAGGTTTCCGTTCGCCGCCACGACGGCGACCAGGCCCCATGTCGTCGCGAGGTACAGCGCCATCATCACGGCCTGCGCGACCAGCAGACCACGGCGCATGGCACCGGGTCTGCGCAGACACACCAGCACGAAGTGCGTGAGGCCCACCGGGAGCACGAGCAGCCACACCAGCGGCCACAGCCAGAACAACAGCGGTGCCAGACCCCAGGTCAGGGAGTGCAACGCCACCAGGAACAGGGACGCGTGCGTCGTCAGAGCCGCGGCCAGGCAGACACAGGCGGACAGCACCCACACGGGAATCCACCAGGCGGAGGTGCGCGGCTCTACGGGGACACCGGGAAGGTCCGCATCGGAACCGGAGACGGAGGGGGATGCCATAGCCGCATCATGCACCACCGCCGGACGGCGCCGCGACGGGGGCCACCCGGACACACCACGGGCCGGGCCCCCCGAGGGAACCCGGCCCGCACTCCGACGGAGTCGGATCAGACGTTGAAGCCCAGCATGCGCAGCTGGTCCCGTCCGTCGTCGGTGATCTTGTCCGGACCCCACGGCGGCATCCAGACCCAGTTGATCTTCACGTCGCGCTCGAACTCGTCCAGGGCGCTGTTGGCCTGGTCCTCGATCACGTCGGTCAGCGGGCAGGCCGCGCTGGTCAGGGTCATGTCCAGGGTGATCGACTCGTCGTCGTGGTTCACCCCGTAGACCAGACCCAGGTCGACGATGTTCACGCCGAGCTCGGGGTCGATCACGTCCTTGAGCGCCTCCGCGATCTCCTCGGCCAGCGCCTCCTCCTCAGGGGAGCGCGGAGCGGCCTCGGTCTTCTCGGCGGTCTCGGTCGTCGTGGTCTCGTTGTCGCTCATTCAGGCGCCTTCCTTCTCCAAGGACTGCGACACCGCGTCCTTCCAGGCCATCCACCCCAGCAGGGCGCACTTGATCCGGGCCGGGTACTTGGACACGCCGACGAACGCCACGGCGTCCTCCAGCACGTCCTCGTCCGGCTCACCCTTGCCCTTGGACTGCATCAGCTCGGTGAACGCGTCCAGGGTCGTCATACCCTCGGCCACCGTCCTGCCGATGAGCAGGTCGGTCAGCACCGAAGTGCTGGCCTGGCTGATCGAGCAGCCCATCCCCTCGTAGGAGACGTCGCTGACGACCGCCCTCTCGTCGAGCGCGCCGCCGTCGGCGGCGGGAGCCAGGGTCACCCGGAGCGTCACCTCGTCCCCGCAGGTGGGGTTGATGTGGTGCGCCTCGGCGTTGTACGGATCGCGCAGCCCCTTGTGGTGCGGGTTCCGATAGTGGTCCAGGATGATCTCCTGGTACATCGCGTCCAACTGCATGGTCAGGCAGAATCCTCGTACTAGTCCCGGGTCCCGAAGAACCTCTGGGCGGCCCGGATGGCCTCCACCAGCGCGTCCACGTCCTCCAACGTGTTGTAGAGGTAGAACGACGCCCGTGTGGTCGCGACGATACCGAGCTTGCGGTGCAGGGGCCAGGCACAGTGGTGCCCGACCCTGACCTCCACGCCCCGGTCGTCCAGGACCTGACCCAGGTCGTGCGGGTGGATGTCGTCCACCACGAACGACACCGCGCCGCCCCGGTCGACGGCCTCGGTCGGACCGACGACGCGCACGCCCTCGATCGCGCCGACGTGCTTGAGCGCGTACTCGGTGAGCGCGTGCTCGTGCGCGGCGACCCGGTCCATGCCCACCTCGGAGAGGTAGTCACAGGCGGCGGCCAGACCGACGGCCTGCGGGGCCATCGGCACACCGGCCTCGAAGCGCTGCGGCGGGTCCGCCCAGGTCGAGTGGCTCATGTGCACGACGCCGATCATCGAACCGCCGCTGATGAAGGGCGGCATGGCCGCGAGCAGCTCCCGGCGCCCCCAGAGCACGCCGATCCCGTTGGGACCGAGCATCTTGTGCCCCGAGAAGGCCAGGAAGTCGACGTCGAGGTCACGCACGTCCACCGGCATGTGCGGCACCGACTGGCAGGCGTCCAGCAGGACCAGCGCGCCGACCTCCCGGGCCCGCGCGGTGATCGCGGCCACCGGGTTGACCGTGCCGAGCACGTTGGACTGGTGCGTGAAAGCCACCATCCTCGTGCGCTCGTTGACCAGTTCGCCCAGGTCCGACAGGTCCAGACGCCCCTCGTCGGTGACCGGGAACCAGCGCAGCGTCGCCCCGGTGCGCTGGCACAGCTGCTGCCAGGGCACCAGGTTGGCGTGGTGCTCCATCTCGGTCACGACGATCTCGTCGCCGGGGCCGACCTGGAACCGGCGCAGCTCCTCGTCGGCCGTGGCCGCGTTGCTCATCGCGTACGCGACCAGGTTGACCGCCTCGGTGGCGTTCTTGGTGAACACCACCTCGTCGGCGTCGGCGCCGACGAACCGGGCGATGGTCTCCCGGGCGGACTCGTAGGCGTCGGTGGCCTCCTCCGCGAGCTGGTGCGCCCCACGGTGCACCGCCGCGTTGTGGCGTTCGTAGAACCCGCGCTCGGCGTCCAGCACCTGGCGCGGTTTCTGCGAGGTCGCCCCGGAGTCGAGGTACACCAGCGGGCGCTCGTCGCGGACGGTCCGGGAGAGGATCGGGAAGTCCTCCCGGATCGCCCGCGTGTCGAGCGGAGCCGTGTCGGGCTGACCGGGCTCGCGGAGGGCCATGGTTACGCGCCCGCCTTCACGAACCGCTCGTAGCCCTCGGACTCAAGGACGTCGGCGAGCTCGGAGCCGCCCGACTCGGCGATGCGGCCGCCCGAGAAGACGTGCACGAAGTCCGGACGCACGTACTTCAGGATGCGGGTGTAGTGCGTGATGAGCATGACGCCGAGGTCGTTGCTCTCCTGGGCGCGGTTGATGCCCTCGGAGACGATCTTGAGCGCGTCGACGTCCAGGCCGGAGTCGGTCTCGTCCAGGATGGCGACCTTGGGCTTGAGCAGCTCCAGCTGGAGGATCTCGTGGCGCTTCTTCTCACCGCCGGAGAAGCCCTCGTTCACGCCGCGGGCGGCGAACGCCGGGTCGATGGACAGGTCCTTCATCGCGCCCTGGAGCTCCTTGGAGAACTGGCGGAGCTTGGGAGCCTCGCCGCGCACCGCGCCGACGGAGCTGCGCAGGAAGTTGGACATGGACACGCCCGGGACCTCGACCGGGTACTGCATGGCGAGGAAGACGCCGGCGCGGGCCCGCTCGTCCACCTCCATCTCCAGGATGTTCTCGCCGTCGAGGAGGACCTCGCCCTCGGTGATCTCGTAGCGCGGGTGGCCCGCGATCGCGTAGGCGAGGGTGGACTTGCCGGAGCCGTTGGGGCCCATGATGGCGTGGGTCTCACCGGAGTTGATGGTGAGGTCAACGCCCTTGAGGATCTCCTGCCGCTCGTCCTCGTTGATGAGGACGTCGGCGCGCAGACCGCGGATTTCGAACTTCGTCATTTCAGGCCTCAGGAATTCTTGTCATCCAGCGACACGAGCACGTCGTCGCCGTCGATCTTCACGTCGTAGGTGGGGACCGGCTGGGTCGCGGGCGGGTTGACCGGCGCCCCCGAGCGCAGGTCGAAGCACGAGCCGTGGAGCCAGCACTCGATGGTGCCGTCCTCGACCTCGCCCTCCGAGAGGCGCACCTCCGCGTGCGAGCACACGTCCCGCAGCGCGTAGACCTGCCCCTCGGTGCGCACCAGCGCGATGGGGGTCTCGTCGTCGGTCTCGACGCCGAGCGCCCCTTCCTCGGGGATCTCGTCGAGTTCGGCGACCTTGACCCAACCGCCCTGCTCACTCATGCGCGGCGAGCTTCCGCTCGACCTTCTCCATGACGTGGTCGCGCAGGTCCTGGTCGTCGATGCGGTTGACGATGTCCAGGAAGTAGCCGCGGATGATGAGGCGGCGCGCCTCCTCCTCCGGGATACCGCGCGAACGCAGGTAGAACAGGTGGATGTCGTCGAGCCGCCCGCTGGCGCTGGCGTGCCCGGCGCCCGCCACCTCACCGGTGAAGATCTCCAGGTTCGGGACGGAGTCCACCCGGGTGTCGTCGGTGAGCTGGAGGTTCCGGTTGTTCTCGTAGGAGTCGGTACCGGTGGTGCCCTCGCCGATGATCACGTCACCGATCCAGACCGCGTGGGCGTCCTTACCGCTCAGCGCGCCCTTGTAGTCCACCCGCGAGCGGGTGTTGGACACGTTGTGGTCGATCAGCGAGCGGTGCTCGTGGTGCTGGCCGTCGCCGGAGAAGTAGAGCCCGTAGAGCTCGGCGTTGCCGCCCCGGTCGTCGTAGGACACGCGCGGCGACAGACGGACCACGTCACCGCCGAGGGTGATGACGATCGACCGGAAGCTGGCGTCCTTGCCGACCCGCGTGTTGTGCTGGCTGACCTCGACGGCGTCGTCGTCCCACTCCTGGAGCGTGACGAGCGTGAGCTTGGCGCCCTCGCCGACGTGGACGTCGAGGCTGCCCGCGCGGACACCGGTGCCGGTGTTCGTGATGATGACGGTGGCCTCGGCCATCGGCTTGACGTCGATGAGCAGCTGCTCGAACGCGGTGCCGCCCAGACCCTTGCGGTCGATGGTGATCGCCTTGTCGGCGGCCAGCGACTGCGGAACGGTCACGACGGTGGCCTTCTCGAAGGAGGTGTAGGCCTGCGCGATCACCCGGTTGACGGGCAGGCCCGCCTTGCCGAGCCGCTCGTCGTCACGGCCGACCGTCTCCACGGTGACGCCCTCGGGCGCGTCCACGGAGACCTCGTC
This sequence comes from Nocardiopsis sp. NPDC006938, assembly GCF_042869555.1. Classification (NCBI taxonomy): domain Bacteria; kingdom Bacillati; phylum Actinomycetota; class Actinomycetes; order Streptosporangiales; family Nocardiopsidaceae; genus Nocardiopsis; species Nocardiopsis sp. NPDC006938. The sequence continues at coordinate 41,602 of NZ_JBIAGA010000016.1, forward strand.
GGTGCCGTCGGCGGCGCCCTTCCAGTCGTGCAGCTTCTTCAGGCGGCGCAGCGGGGTGAACCGCCACTCCTCCTCACGCCCGTTCGGGACGGGGAAGGCGTCCACGTCCTGGGAGCCGTGCGTGTCGAGCTTGGAGACAGGGATCTGTCCCAACCCGTGGCTGTGCGCCTTGGGCTCTGTGTTCGCGGTCGTCAACTTATCCCACCGATCCTTCCATCTGGAGCTCGATCAGACGGTTGAGCTCCAGTGCGTACTCCATCGGGAGCTCCCGTGCGATGGGCTCCACGAATCCTCGGACGACCATGGCCATGGCCTCTTCCTCGCCCATCCCGCGGCTCATCAGGTAGAAGAGCTGGTCCTCGCTGACCTTGGAGACGGTGGCCTCGTGCGCGAGCTCGGTGTCGTCCTCGCGCAGGTCGTTGTAGGGGTAGGTGTCGGAACGGCTGATGGTGTCGATCAGCAGCGCGTCGCACTCCACCGAGGACTTGGCGAGGTGGGCGCCCTCCTGGACCTGGATCAGGCCGCGGTAGGAGGAGCGGCCGCCGCCGCGCGCCACCGACTTGGAGACCACCTTGGAAGAGGTGTTGGGCGCGCAGTGCACCATCTTGGCGCCGGTGTCCTGGTGCTGGCCCTCGCCCGCGAAGGCGATCGACAGGGTCTCGCCCTTGGCGTGCTCGCCCATCAGGTAGACGGCCGGGTACTTCATGGTCACCTGGGAGCCGATGTTGCCGTCGACCCACTCCATGGTCGCGCCCTCTTCGGCGATGGCGCGCTTGGTGACCAGGTTGAAGACGTTGTTCGACCAGTTCTGGATGGTCGTGTAACGGCAGCGGGCGTTCTTCTTGACGATGATCTCGACGACCGCGGAGTGCAACGAGTCCGACTTGTAGATCGGCGCGGTGCAGCCCTCGACGTAGTGGACGTAGGCGCCCTCGTCGACGATGATCAGCGTCCGCTCGAACTGGCCCATGTTCTCGGTGTTGATCCGGAAGTAGGCCTGGAGCGGGATCTCCACGTGCACGTTCTTGGGCACGTAGATGAAGGACCCGCCGCTCCACACGGCGGTGTTCAGCGCGGCGAACTTGTTGTCACCGGCCGGGATGACGGAGCCGAAGTACTCCTCGAAGATCTCCGGGTGCTCCTTGAGGGCGGTGTCCGTGTCCAGGAAGATGACGCCCTGCTCCTCCAGGTCCTCGCGGATCTGGTGGTAGACGACCTCGGACTCGTACTGGGCGGCGACACCGGCGACCAGGCGCTGCTTCTCGGCCTCGGGGATGCCCAGCTTGTCGTACGTGTTCTTGATGTCCTCGGGCAGGTCCTCCCAGGAGGTGGCCTGCTTCTCCGTGGACCGCACGAAGTACTTGATGTTGTCGAAGTCGATCTTGGACAGGTCCGCGCCCCAGTCGGGCATGGGCTTCTTGTCGAAGAGCTTCAGCGACTTGAGGCGGAGCTTGGTCATCCACTCCGGCTCGCTCTTCTTGTCCGAGATGTCCCGGACGACCTCTTCGTTCAGGCCACGACGGGCCGAGGCTCCGGCCACGTCGGAGTCGGCCCAGCCGTACTCATATGTTCCGAGCCCTTCGAGCTCGGGGTGCGCGACGGAAGTCATGCGCGGACTCCTCCTGGACTCAGACGTCCTTCTGGTGAACTGAGCCGCCCGCCCGCTGGCGGATGGCCTTCTTGGACGCGGGGGTGCCGTCCTCCCCGCTCGCCCCGTCTCCCCGTGGGGTGACGTGCGTGGTGCACACACCATCGCCGTGGGCGATGGTGGCCAACCGGCGCACCGGGGTGCCCAGGAGCCGCGCGAAGGCCTCGATCTCGGCCTCACAGAGCTGCGGGAACTCGGCGGCCACGTGCGCGACGGGGCAGTGGTGTTGGCACAGTTGGTCGCCGCCACCCGGCGCGGGCGCCTGGCCCGCGGTGGCGGCGTAGCCGTCGTTGGAGAGCGCCTCGGCCAGCAGCCGGACCCGTTGTTCCTGGGGAACGGCGTCCAACAGGGGCTGGTAGCGCCGCTCCAGGTCGGCGACCTGGCTCCGGGCGAACTCGCCCACCGCCTCGGGACCGGAGGTCCGCGCCAGGAAGCGCAGGGCGTTGGAGGCGAGGTCGTCGTAGGCGTGGACGAAGGCGTCGCGCCCGGCCTCGGTGATGGCGAAGACGCGCGCCGGGCGGCCCCTGCGGCGTCGGCCGTGCGTGGGCCGGGCGTCCCGGGCCTCGACCATGCCCTCGACGGTCAGGTTGTCGAGGTGGCGGCGGATGGCCGCCGGGGTGAGTCCGAGCCGCTCCCCCAGCGAGGAGGCGGTGATCGGACCCTTCTCCAGGATCAGCCGTGCGACGCGGGCGCGGGTTCCGTGGTCGGGCCCGTTCAGGGGCCGGGGCGCACCGGGCGCACCGGACAGGTCCGACACAGTGATCCCCTCCCGCTCGTCCTTCGGCTCTCGACTTTAGACAACATCAGTGTGGCCTAAATAAGTCCGCCTAGGCAAACCCGCCTCGATGCGCTTCATCACGAAGGTCAGGCTTGCCTAATCTGGGAGTTCGCTCGCGGGGCGTGCCCGAACGCCCCTTTCGCGCCGCCGGAATTCGCACGATGTTCCCAATCATCGAGACCAGCGTTCCACCATGCGGGCGATCCCGTGATGGACGGCCCGGAGGAGCCGGGCGAACCCAGGGGCCGCACGCACCTCCACCGTCCCAGTGAACACGGCGGCCAGATCCCTACAACCAGACAGCACCCGCCATTCTTCCCTCCATCACACCACCGGCAGCTTCGATTTCCGGCTGTCCGAAGTGGGACGTTCGGCCCGCTCCCGAACAGGGCCACCCCGGGAAGGGCGGGGTGGTGAAGCCGACGGCCCCGGCGCACGTAAACTCAGGCCCCATGGACACACCCGCCGTCGAGGTCGTCGACCTGGTCAAGCGCTACGGCGCCACCACGGCCGTCACCGGCCTCACGTTCACCGCCCGCCGCGGCACGGTGACCGCACTGCTCGGCCCCAACGGCGCGGGCAAGACCAGCACCATCGAGATCTGCGAGGGCTTCCGCCACGCCGACGACGGGAGGGTGCGGGTCCTGGGGCTCGACCCGGTGGCCGATGCGACCCGGCTCAAGCCCCGTGTGGGTGTGATGCCACAGTCCGGTGGAGTGCCCACCGGGGCCCGGGCCGCCGAGTGGCTGCGCCTGATGGCCTCCTTCCACGCCAGCCCGGTCGACCCCGACCTGCTCCTGGAACGACTGGGCCTGACCTCCGTCTCCGCCACCCCGTTCCGCCGCCTCTCCGGCGGCCAACAGCAGCGCCTCTCCCTGGCCTGCGCCGTGGTCGGCCGCCCCGAACTGGTCTTCCTCGACGAGCCCACCGCCGGACTCGACCCCCAGGCGCGCATGGCCACCTGGGACCTGGTCTCGGCGCTTCGCGAGGCCGGGGTGGCGGTGATCCTCACCACGCACCACATGGAGGAGGCCGAGCGGCTGGCCGACCACGTGGTCATCATCGACCGCGGCGCGGTGGTCACCGAGGGCACCCCGGCCGAACTCACCGAGGGGCGGCGCGAGGTGCGTTTCTCCACCGCGACCCCGGTCGACACCGGGGCGCTGGAGGCGGCCCTGCCCTCCGGAGCGCGCGTGGACGGCGTCGGCGCCGGGGGGCGCAACGAGTACACCGTCTCCACCCGCGACCCCGACGACCTCGGCCCGGAGTTCCTGGCCGCCGTCACCGCGTGGTGCGCCTCCTCCGGCCTCCTCGCGGAGGACCTGCGCGTACGGCGACGTACCCTCGAAGACGTCTTCCTCGAAACCACCGGCCGGGAACTGCGCGACTGATGACCCAGAACACCTCAGGGACGGCCGCGTCCGCCGTCACCGACGCCCCGACGCCCGCCCTCGACGCGCGCCTGTTCACCCCGGCCCCCGGCGCCGCCCCGATGTGGCGGATGATCGCCGCCCAGGCCGGGATGGAACTGCGGGTCATGCTGCGCCACGGCGAGCAGTTCCTGCTGACCATGGTCATCCCCGTCCTGCTGCTGGTGGGGTTCAGCCTGGTCGACGTCCTCGACGTCGGCGAGGGGGCGCGCGTGGACGCGCTGACCCCCGGAGTGCTGGCGCTGGCGATCATGTCCACCTCCTTCACCGGTCTGGCCATCGGGACCGGGTTCGAGCGCCGCTACGGGGTGCTCAAACGCCTCGGCGCCACCCCGCTCTCCCGGTTCGGGCTGTTGGCCGCCAAGACCATCGCCGTGCTCGGCGTGCAGGCCATCCAGATCACCGTGCTCTGCGTGGTGGCGCTGTTCCTGGGCTGGGCGCCGTCCCTCGACCTCGCGGGAGTGCTGGCCCTGCTCGCGCTGGTACTGCTGGCCACGGCCGCGTTCAGCTCCCTGGCCCTGCTGATGGCGGGAACGCTGCGCGCGGAGGCCACCCTGGCCGGGGCCAACCTCGTGTACGTGCTCATGCTGGGTCTGGGCGGGGTCCTGTTCCCCACCAGCAGTTTCCCGGGGCCGATGGAGCAGGCCGTGTCAGTCCTGCCGATCACCGCCCTCGGCTCGGGGCTCCGCGCCGTGCTCACCGACGGGTCCCTGCCCGGCCTGGGCGCCTTCGCGGTGCTCACCGTGTGGACGGTCGTCGCCGGTTTCCTGGCCTCCCGGCTGTTCCGCTGGGAGTAGCGACGGCGTTCCGGTCCGGTCTCCGTCACTGAGGGTCCGCGCCCTAGGGTGTCGGTCATGACCATCGACATCGACGCGGTGACCACCGTGCTCCGCGAGACCGCCGAATCGACGATCCTGCCGCGTTTCGGTGCCCTGTCCGAGCACGAGGTGTCGGAGAAGTCACCCGGCGAGATCGTCACCGTCGCCGACCGCGAGGCGGAGGCGGTGATCGGCCGCCGCCTCCGGGAGCTGGTCGACGCGCCGGTCGTGGGCGAGGAGGCCACCGCCGCCGACCCCGCCCTGGTGGGGCTCCTGGGCAAGGAGCCGGTCGCCTGGGTCGTCGACCCCGTGGACGGCACCCGCAACTTCGCCAACGGCGACACGAGGTTCGCCGTGATGGCGGCCCTGGTCCGCGAGGGGCGGGCGGTGGCCTCCTGGATTCTGCGCCCCACCGAGGGCACCGCACACGTGGCCGAGCTCGGTTCCGGCACCTGGCGGGACGGCGTACGGCTGCGCCGCGCGCCCGCGCCGACCGACCCGGCCGAGCTGCGGGGCATGGTCCAGCGCAGACGGCTGTCCCCGGAGGAACACGAGCACGTGAACGCGGGGGCTTCCAGGTTCGCCGACGTGAACCGGGGCTCCGGGTGCGCGGGGGTGGACTACCCGCGTCTGCTCGCGGGGGAGCTGGACTTCATGCTGTTCGCCGATCCCATGCCCTGGGACCACACGCCCGGTGGGCTCCTGCTCGACGAGGCCGGAGCGGTCAGCCGACGCCCCGAGGGCACCCCGTACCGCCCCGACGAGCCGGGGCGCCTCCTGCTCGACGCCGCCGACCCCGCGTCGTGGGGGACGGTCCGGTCACTGCTGCTGGCGCCCTGAACCGGGGCCGAGGACGCTCCCGGCGGTGAGCAGCACGGCGGCGGCCACCACGACCAGCACCGCGCCGACCAGCGGATAGCCCGCTCCGGGCGGCGCCACGGTGAGGAACAGGCCCATGCTCGCCGCGCCCACGGAGGAACCGGCGTGGGGCGGGGTCATGGAAGTTCTCCGTCAGCGACGGGCGGCGCGCGTGGGCGCCGCGAGGGTGCGTGGACGCCGAGGGACCACGGGGCTCGGCCGTGGTCGGGGGCGCCGGTCTACGCACAGGGGAAGAACATGCCCTCGAGGCTAGCAAACGGGGGCGGTCGTCAACCCCCGGTGTCCGGCCCCGTCACCCCTCGATCGGGAGCAGGCGCCACTGCTGGTGGGGGTGGCCGCCGTCCTCGCCCTGGGCGACAGCGGTGCCGTTGTCGGGACTGCCCCCCTGCCCCTCCAGGGCCTGGCCGGAGGCCCGGTTGAGCAGCCGGACCACGCCGTCGCCCACCTCGACCACACGCCACTGCTGGTGGGGGTCGCCGGTCCGCGTGAGCAGGGCCGAGCCCGGCTGCGCCGCCTCGTCGGTGGGGATCTCCAGCAACTTGCCGCTGCCCACGCCGACGATCTCGTAGAAGTCGTCCTCCACGTGGGTGAACCGCCACTGCTGATGGGGCTGGTCGTGGCGGTCCCACAGGTGGACGGGGGCGCCGTTCTCGGCGGAGCCGCCCGCCACGTCCATGACGCGGTCCCCGTGCACACTCTGGAGGACGTAGGCCTGTTCGGGGTCCAGGCCCGCCGGGTGGGTCACCTCTTCCTCCTCGGGCTCCTCCTCTGGCTCGGGCTCCTCGTCCGGTCCGCCGGGCGGCTCGACGAGGATGCCCGAGACCACGGACATCTCCTCGGGCTCGGCCGCGCCCTCGGCGACGAACATCCCCGAGACGTAGCCGCCGAGTCCGACCACCAGGAGCAGGGCCAGCGCACCGGCCACGATCGGCCACCAGGGCGGGTAAGGCTCCTGGGAAGCGGCTCTCGGCGCTCTGCGTCGGGACGACATGGCGGGACTCTCCTGCGGGGACGGGGCCGCCCGCGGTCTCCGCGGGCTCGGACCATTCCACACCACGTGTCGAACCGGCGCACGTTCGGGTCGTCGGGTCGGCTCCGCACCACTGATCACCGGTCGTCCCGGATCGCGGTGTCCGCCCGGGTGCTCGATAGGGTGACCGACCATGGAAGCCATCGGAGTCCCCTGGTTCATCGTGGTCCGCTACCTGGGTCCGCCCCTCTTCCTGCTCGTGGTGGGCGGAGCGCTCCTGGTGTGGCGCCGCCCGGAGCGGGCCGGTCTGGTCTGGGCGGCGCTGGCGGTGAACCTCCTGGCCGCGGCGCTTCCGTTCCTGTGGATCGGGGTTCAGCTCCTCACCGGGCAGGGCGACCTCACGGTGATCGGGCTCGTCATGACGCTGCTGCAACCGGGCACGGTGGTGGTGGCCTGGCTGCTGCTCCTGCTGGCCCTGGTGGCCCGGCCCCGGGCCGGGTCCACCGCTGTGACGACGGCGAACGCGGGGTCCGGTGCGATGGAGAGGGCACCGGAAAACGTAGGATGACTCAACATGAGTTCCCGGAGCGGCTCGACGAGCCCCCTTTCCCCCAGCGCGGTCCTGGGGTCCCTGCCCCCGGTGTGGCTGGTGATGGTCAGCATCGTCTCGGTGCAGACCGGCGCGGGAGTGGCCAAGTCCCTGTTCGAGTCCCTGCCCCCGGCGGCCGTGGTGTGGCTGCGCCTGCTCACCTCGGCGGTGCTGCTGGCCCTGTTGGTGCGCCCGGTGCTGAGGGCGCGCAGCCGCACCGACTGGATGGTGGTGGTCGGATACGGCGTGGCCCTGGCCTCCATGAACTACTTCATCTACCAGGCCTTCGCCCGCATCCCGCTGGGTATCGCGGTGACCATCGAGTACCTGGGGCCGCTCGCCATCGCGATCCTGGGTTCACGCCGCCGCGTGGACCTGTTGTGGGCGGGCCTGGCCGGGCTGGGCGTGGTCGCGCTGGGCGTCGAGTTCCGTGAGCTCGACCCGGTGGGCGTGCTGTTCGCCGTGCTGGCCGCCACCGCCTGGGCGGGCTACATCCTGTTGAGCGCCGCCACGGGGCAGCGGTTCAGCGGGGCTTCGGGACTGGCCATCGCCAGCGTGGTGGGCGTGGTGGTGATGGCGCCGGCCGGGATCGCCGAGGGCGGTGCGGCGCTGCTGGACTGGCGTCTGCTGCTGTTCGGCCTGGCCGTGGGCGTGCTCTCCTCCGTGGTGCCGTACACGTTGGAACTGAACGCGCTCCGCCGGATGCCACCCCGGGTCTTCGGAGTGTTGATGAGCCTCCAGCCCGCGGCCGCCGCCCTCGTGGGCCTGGCCCTGCTGGGCGAACTGCTGACCGTGTGGCAGTGGCTCGCCATGGGCTGCGTGATCGCAGCGAGTGTCGGCGCGACCCGCAGCGCCGCGGCACGCGAGGAACGCGAGCACACGCGGAGTGACCAGGCCAACACGAATACGAGCGGGGACAACTAGAGACCAAGGCCGCGCGCCCGCGTCCATGGGACGGGAGATCACCGCCACGGATCAGGCAAACCTCGATCCGGCGGTGTTTCCGCCCGGTCGCCACCGGTAACCCTTGCCTCTGGGACGGCCGACCCATTCCTGAGCACTCGCACTCAAAAGGGGACACCCATGCGTATCGCCGCCAAGCTCGCCCTGACCGCGTTCTTCTCCGCCAGCCTCCTCGGGCTGGGCGCCGGGGCCGCTTCCGCGGAGTCTTCCTCGGTCTACCACCAGTGTGTCCAGGAGCAGCAGCAGCTCGGTCTGCTGAACCTCGACCTGAACCTGCTGAACCAGTGCATCGCGCAGAACAGCCACAACAAGTAGTGGTTCGCCAGGCCTGACCCAGAATCCCGACGACGGGGGTCCGGAGCGTGTTCCGGACCCCCGTTCGTCGTGTCCGCCCCTGGCGGCCGCGACCGCGCCGGGAGCGGGCCGGGCGCGCGTCGGCCGCGCGTCGGCCGCGCACCGGCGTGGAACACACCGCCCAGTGATCGAGCGCACACGTGCGCACCACCCCGCGCGCAGGCGCCCGAGCGGCACCGAAGCACCGGGTTCGCGCAGGCCAACACCGTCGCGGAGGGCGCATCACCGCCCCACGGATGATGTACTACAGTCTGTCGTATGTACGCATCCCCGGCCTCCGCGACGACGGCCCTCACCACGATCACCCCGCTCGCGGCGGACGAACTGGAGGACATCGTCCTCCTCGGAGTCCCCCTCTGGGGATGGCAGATCGCCGTGGCCGCCGCGGGCGTCCTGGCCCTGGTCCTGCTGGCCCGGACCATCTGGAACCCCACCCCGGGGTCCCTGCGCGCCTGGGCACTCGGCAACATCGCCGTCAACGCCGGGATCGCCGTGACCGGCGCGACCGTGCGGGTCACCTCCTCGGGCCTGGGATGCTCAGAGTGGCCCAAGTGCACCCCCGACAGCTTCGTGCCGATCGACACCGGCCACGCCGCCCTCAACGCCGCCATCGAGTTCGGCAACCGCACCCTGACCTTCGTGGTGCTGGCGGTCGCCGTGATCACCCTCGTTGCCGTGCTGCGCATGTCCCCCCGGCGCCGCGACCTGGTCCGGCTGGCCGCGATCATCCCGTTCGGCGTCCTGGGCCAGGGCGTGGTCGGCGGCATCACCGTCTGGACCGACCTGCACCCGGCCTCGGTGGCCACCCACTTCCTGCTGTCCATGGTGATGGTCTTCGTCACGGTGGCGCTCTACGTACGCTGCCAGGAGCCCGAGGGCAGGCCCCAGGTGTCCGTGGGGCCGATGCTGCACACGGTGAGCATCGGACTGGTCGTGATCGGGTTCCTGCTGCTGATCGCCGGGACCGTGGTGACCGGCACCGGCCCGCACGGCGGCGACGCCCTCGCCCCGCGCTGGAACCTCGACCTGGCCGCCGTGACCCGGGTGCACTCGGTGCTGGGCTGGCTGACCCTGGCGGGGAGCCTCCTGGCCACCGTGGTCGCCTTCCGTGGAGGCGCCCCCCGCATCGCCCGGGTGAGCAGTGTGGCCCTGCTGGTGATCGTCGTGCTCCAGGGAGTCCTGGGCTACACCCAGTACGCCCTGGAGCTGCCCGAGGGCCTCGTGGTCCTGCACGTGCTGGGCTCCGCGCTCACCTGGGTGGCGATCTCCCGCCTGTACTTCGCCACCACGCGCCTGGTCCCGCCGGGCGGGGACGTCACCGCGGAGGCTGCCCGTGCCGGGGAACGTAGTTCTGCCGCGGTGCGCTCGGAGTAGGCGGCTGCTGGGACCGCGCCTGTGCGATGACGTGCGCGAAGTCGGCCCTGCGCAGGAACCCGGAGTCCGTGGGGTTCTCCGCCCAGCCGGGAGTCACCGGCTGGGGCAGCCTCCCGAGGAAGGTGTCCCGGGCCACGTGCATCAGCGCGAGGAACGAGTCCCGGTTGACCTTCCAGTCGTCCCGGCCCAGCCCCGCGTCGAGCTTCTGGTGCAGGAGCGCGAGCTCGGTGGCGGCCAACTGGTAGTCCTTCATCGCGGCGCGGCCCTTGGCCCCCGCGTTGAGCGCGGCCCACTCCCGGGCCCGGCGCCGCCCCGTCATCGAACTGAGCATCGTGATATCGGCCGGGGTGACCAGGCCCGTGGAGATGTAGGGCGGCAGGTACCGGTCGATCGCGGCGACCTGGCCGCGCCGGTCGTGGGCGGCGATCACGAGGATGCCGAGCAGGAACACGAACAGCACCAGGTAGGCCACGCCCAGACCGGTCCACCCGAAGTACGTCGACCCGTTCCACATGCCGTGCAACAGCACCGCCGTCACCCAACCGCCGATCGGGGCCAGGAAGCGCCACGAGCCGGTGCGCATCGCCGCGTACGCCACCCCCAGCCCGATCATCGCGGTGTAGACGGGATGGCCGAACGGCGCGATCAGGCCCCTGATGGCGAAGGTCGCGACGAGGGTGTCGTCAAAGAACGCGCTGAGGAAGTAGAGGATGTTCTCGGTGAAGGCGAACCCGGTCGCCACCATCCCCGCGTAGACCACGCCGTCGGTGAAGGTGTCGATCTCGTGGCGCCGCCGCCACAGCAGGATGAGCAGGACCATGCCCTTGGCGCTCTCCTCCACGACCGGCGCCACCAGAGACGTGCTGAGGAACTCGGCCACACCGTCGCCGAACACCGGCTTGGTGAGGTAGGTCAGCCCCCAGCTGTTGAGCAGGAACGACGCCACGACCGCCACCCCCGCGCCCCACGCGAACGCGAAGAACAGCACCCAGCCGGGCTCGGGTTCGAGCCGGTCGAGCATGAGGATGAGCGGCACGAGGATGGTCACCGGGATGATCGCGGCGACCAGGCTGACGACGAAACCGGTGGCGCCGTCGATGCCCGCCGCCGCTCCTCCCGCGATCGCCAGCGACCACAGGTACGAGAGCATGCCGATCATGCACACCACGCTGACGGTGGTGCCCAGGATGAGGGTCATCGAGTACCGGGAGCGGCGTCCTTGCAGGATCGCCCTGCTGTCGAGTCGGGGCATGGGCACAGATCGTAGCGGGTCAGCGGGCGTTCGGCGGGGTCGGCGGAGTACCGCTCCGGGCCCCCTCGCGGGGGCGGGCCGCGACACGGCCGGGAGTGGGCGCCGACGTGCCGCGCGGCGTCGGGATGGGAGAGGATCGGAGCGTCCGCACGACACGGAGACGAGGCCACGGCATGGAGCCGAACACGACCACCGAGCCCGGCGCGAGACCGCTGTGGCTCCCGCTGCTACGCGTCGCCACGGGAGCCAGCCTGGCCGCGCTCCTGTGGGAGTTCCTCACGGCGGGGCAGCTCATCACCTTCAACGCGGCCGCCCTGCCCCTGCACTACTGGGGGGCCGTGGCGGTACACGTGGCCACCGGAGCACAGCTGGCCACGGCGCTGCTGGTGTGGCGGCTGCCGGGAGCCGGGTCGCCCTCGGGGCCCGCGCACGACCGGAGGGTGGCACTGGTGAGTCTGCTGGCGTTCGTGCTGGCGTTCCCGCAGGCCGCCCTGGGCAGCAACGGGCCGCTCCAGGCCCACGTACCGATGGCGCTGCTGCTGGTGGCCGTGGTCGTGTGGGCCGTGGTCCTCGTGTGGCGCCGCCCCGACCCGAGGTGACCCGATCGCGGGTCCGGCGGCCTGGAGTGGTCCTCCCCGGAACCGGGAGCACTTCCCCTCCGCCTTGAGAGCGGTCGCCCAGGAAATCGGCCCTGTGGACAACCCGCCCGGCCCGGGTCCGCCCGGGGAGACTGGAGGAGTCGGGAACCCCGGACGGGCGGGGGTGTCGGCTGAGGCGGGGAGTGCGCGGGTGTTCGGTGATCAGGATGGTGAGGTTGTTGTGCGAGTGGAGGGCGTGGGGCAGGAGGCTTTCCACGGCGGCGCGGGCACGGGTCTCGGCCATCGCCAGAGCAGCGGAGGGGGCGGACGGACCACCGCGGCGACGAGCGGCGGGAGTACCGCCGGGAGCGGGCGGAGCGGCGGGCGGGAAGCGGCTCGCGGCCCACGGCACCGGGGGCAGGGCGAGTCCGCCGTCCCCCTCGAGCGCCCCCCGCGCGAAGGCGCCCGCCCCGGAGCGGCCCGGGTGGGCGCCTTACGTTGTCGGGGGCCTCTACGAGAGGAAGCGGGCGATCAGCGGGTCGACGGTGACCGCCACGAACAGCAGCGCCAGGTAGGCGTTGGTGAGGTGGAAGAAGTTCATCGTCTTGAGCTGCGCGCCCGTCACGCCCGCCCGCGAGCGGGCGAGCAGGCGGTGGGCCTGGACGACCAGCAGGGCGCCCAGCACCAGGGCGACCACGCCGTAGAACCAGGTGGTCCCGGCCACCGGCCAGAAGATCAGGGAGACGATCACGGTCGCCCACGTGTAGAGCACCGACTCCAGCAGCACACGGCGGTCGCTGGCGACCACGGGCAGCATGGGGACCTGGGCGGCCGCGTAGTCCTCGCGGTAGCGCATGGCCAGGGTCCAGGTGTGCGGCGGCGTCCAGAAGAACACCACCAGGAAGAGGACGAACGGCGCCCAGTCGAGGCTGTTGGTGACGGCGGCCCAGCCGATCAGCACCGGCATACAGCCGGCGATACCGCCCCACACGACGTTCTGCGCGGTGCGCCGCTTGAGCAGCATCGTGTAGACGAAGATGTAGAACGCGATCGCGAAGACGGACAGCACGGCCGACAGCACGTTCACGAGCACGAGGAAGCCGACCGTGGAGCCGACCGCCAGGATCAGCCCGTAGGTGAGTGCTCCGCGCGGGGTGACCAGGTCCATCGCTCCGGGGCGCTGCCGGGTGCGACGCATCTCACGGTCGATGTCGCGGTCGATGTAGCAGTTCATCGCGTTCGCGCTGGCGGCGGACATGGTGCCGAACACCAGGGTGGCGACGGCGGTCCACAGCGGGGGGACTCCGCCGGCGGCGACGAACATCACCGGGATGGTGGTGATGAGCAGGAGCTCGATGACTCGGGGCTTGGAGAGGGCGACGTAGGCACGGGCATGGTCGCCGAAGGAGGCCTTGCGGGGGGCCTCGGGGACGGATGCCGGGGTGTCGGACTCACCGGTGTGGGGTGCGTGGTTGGTGAGGGCCATCAGATCGGCGTCCTCACGCCCGCGGGCACTCGTGTCCCCTGGGGGGCCGGCTCGGTTTCAGACACGCGGATACCTCGACAACTCTTAGGGATTCGACACTGCTCGCCACGCGGGGTCGATCGGACCGACAAAGCGGCAGGATCAGCGAAAACCCCGTCAACGACAAAGTGTAGTACTTACCTGTCCGGATCGGTGACCAGCCCCCTCCGTTCGGGTGACCTCCGGCCCTGGCGGCCGACCGCCCGGGCTCCGGACCGCCGCTCGGGTGTACAGAAGGGTCGCACAGGCCCGTGCGAGCTTCCAACGTGCCACGCACCCCCGGGGCTCGACCGGGCCCCCACCAGACACGAAGCGGCACAACCGCCCCTACCGTCCGTTAGCAGGAGGTGTCGGGCAACGACATCCCCGGCCACGGACGATAGGCTCGGCGGTGGGCCCGTTCTCGGCTCCGCCACAGCGGGGGCCGAGCTCCGGACACCGCGACCCAGACGTTGTCGCACCGGCACCGCGGCCCGAGCCCCGCGCCACGGGGCCGCGCCGCGTCCGCCGTCGACGCCGATCCCGCCCTCCCCCGCGACCCGTCGACCCCGGCGGCGCGCAGCAGGGGTGCCCGGCGTACAGCACGCACACACAACCCACACCCGCCCCGGAACCGGGTGCACGGGTGCCGAGAAGGAGCAGACAAGTCCGTGAACGCCCACACCCCGAAGAACCTGGAGTGGTCGGACCTCGACCGCCGCGCCGTCGACACGGTTCGGGCACTGGCCATGGACGCGGTAGAGAAGTCGGGTAACGGTCACCCCGGCACCGCGATGAGCCTCGCGCCCGCCGCCTACCTCCTCTTCCAGAAGGTGATGCGGCACGACCCGGCCGCGCCCGAGTGGGTGGGCCGGGACCGTTTCGTGTTGTCGATCGGTCACTCCAGCCTCACGCTGTACATCCAGCTGTACCTCGCCGGGTACGGCCTCACCCTCGACGACCTGCGCTCACTCCGCCAGTGGGACAGCCTCACCCCCGGCCACCCCGAGGTCGGACACACCGCCGGCGTCGAGACCACCACCGGCCCCCTCGGGCAGGGCGTGGGCAACGCGGTCGGCATGGCCATGGCGGCCCGCCGCGAGCGCGGCCTGTTCAACCCCGAGGCCGGTCCGGGCGTCAGCCCCTTCGACCACCACGTGTACGCGTTCTGCTCCGACGGCGACGTCCAGGAGGGCGTGAGCCACGAGGCCAGCGCCCTGGCCGGAACCCAGAACCTGGGCAACCTCATCATGATCTGGGACGACAACCAGATCTCCATCGAGGACGACACCCGCATCGCCCACAGCGAGGACGTCGTGGCCCGCTACGCCGCCTACGGCTGGCACGTGGAGGAGGTCGACTGGACCGCCACCGGCGAGTACGTCGAGGACGTCGACGCCCTCTACCAGGCGATCCTGCGCGGCAAGGCCGAGACCGAGCGGCCCACCTTCATCCGCCTGCGCACCGTCATCGGCTGGCCCGCGCCCAACAAGCAGAACACCGGCGCCATCCACGGCGCGGCGATCGGCGCCGACGAGATCTCCGCCACCAAGGAGATCCTCGGCCTGCCCGACGCCCCGTTCGCGGTCGAGGACGCCGTGATCGAGCACACCCGCGGGGCCCTGGACCGCGGCCGCGAGGCGCACGCCGCGTGGGACGAGGCCCTGGACGCCTGGCACCGGGGCGCCGGCGAGCACGCCGAGCTCTTCGACCGGCTCCAGGCGGGCAAGCTGCCCGAGGGCTGGGAGGACGCCCTGCCGTCCTTCGAGGCCAGCGCCAAGGGCGTGGCCACCCGCAAGGCCAGCGGCGAGGTGCTCAGCGCCATCGCCCCGGTCCTGCCGGAGCTGTGGGGCGGTTCGGCCGACCTCGCCGGGTCCAACAACACCACCCCCAAGGGCGAGCCGTCCTTCCTGCCCTTCGACCGGGCCAGCTCCATGTTCCCGGGCAACCCGTACGGGCGCGTGCTGCACTTCGGCATCCGCGAGCACGGCATGGGCTCGATCCTCAACGGCATCGCCCTGCACGGCCCCACCCGCCCCTACGGCGGCACCTTCCTGGTCTTCAGCGACTACATGCGCCCGGCCGTGCGCCTGGCCGCGCTCATGAAGCTGCCGGTCACCTACGTGTGGACGCACGACTCCATCGGCCTGGGCGAGGACGGCCCCACGCACCAGCCGATCGAGCACCTGTGGGCACTGCGCGCCATCCCGGGCCTGGACGTGATCCGCCCCGCCGACGCCAACGAGACCGTCGTGGTCTGGCGCGAGGTCGTGGCCAACGCCGACCGGCCCTCCGCCCTGGCGCTGACCCGCCAGAACGTGCCCACCCTGGACCGCGACGAGTACGCCTCCGCCGAAGGCGCGGCCCAGGGCGGCTACGTCCTGGCCGAGGCCACCGGCGACAGCCCCGAGGCGATCATCATCGCCACCGGCAGCGAGGTGCAGCTGGCGCTGGCCGCCCGCACCGAGCTGGAGGCGGCCGGCACGCCGACCCGCGTGGTCTCCATGCCGTGCGTGGAGTGGTTCGAGGCCCAGCCCGAGGAGTACCGCGAGACGGTCCTGCCGTCCTCGGTGCGTGCCCGCGTCTCCGTGGAGGCCGGTATCGCCATGGGGTGGCGCTCCTACGTGGGCGACGCCGGTGTCTCGGTGAGCCTGGAGCACTTCGGCGCCTCCGCCCCCTACGAGACGCTCTACGAGAAGTTCGGCATCACCTCCGAGGCCGTCGTCGCGGCGGTCCGCGACAGCCTGGCCAAGGTCGGAAGCTGACGACGCGGGCCGCCGGGACGACCCCCGGCGGCCCGCACTCCGTGTGTGAATTCAGGAAGGCGTGAGACCCGCATGAGCACCGCTCTGAAGGACCTGTCCGAGGCCGGACAGTCCGTATGGCTGGACGACATCAGCCGTGACCGGCTGCGCACCGGCAACCTGGCCGAACTACTGTCGACCCGCCACGTCACCGGCGTCACCTCCAACCCGTCGATCTTCGACAAGGCCCTGGCCGAGGGCGACGCCTACGACCTCCAGGTGCACGAGCTCGGCGTGCGCGGGGTCTCGGTGGGCGAGGCGGTCCGGTTGCTGACCGCCTACGACATCCGCTGGGCCGCCGACACGCTGCGCCCGGTGTACGACTCCACCGACCGCGTGGACGGCCGGGTCTCCCTGGAGGTGGACCCGCGGCTGGCGCGCGAGACCGAGCGCACCGTCGCCGAGGCCAGGGCGCTGTGGTGGCTGGTCGACCGGCCCAACCTCATGATCAAGATCCCGGCGACCGCCGAGGGTCTGCCCGCGATCACCCAGACGCTGGGGCACGGGATCAGCGTCAACGTCACCCTGATCTTCTCCCTGGACCGCTACCGCGCGGTCATGGAGGCGTTCCTGGAGGGTCTGGAGCTGGCCCGCGAGAACGGCCACGACCTGTCCCGGATTCAGTCCGTGGCGTCGTTCTTCGTCAGCCGTGTGGACACCGAGGTGGACAAGCGCCTGCGCGCGGTCGGCACCCCGCGCGCCGAGGAGCTGCGCGGCCGCGCCGCCATCGCCAACGCCCGGCTGGCCTACCGCGACCACCAGGAGGTGTTCTCGTCGGAGCGCTGGCGCGCCCTGGCCGCCGAGGGCGCCACCCCGCAGCGCCCGCTGTGGGCGTCCACCGGTGTGAAGGACCCCGCGTACGCGGACACCCGTTACGTCTCCGAGCTGGTGGCCCCCGGCACCGTCAACACGATGCCGCAGGCCACCCTGGACGCCACCGCCGACCACGGCGAGGTCACCGGTGACACCGTGAGCGGCCGGTACGCCTCCGCCGAGGAGGACCTGGCCGCGCTCGCCGAGGTCGGCGTGGAGATCGACGACGTCACCCGCCACCTGGAGGAGGACGGACTGGTCAAGTTCGTCGACTCCTGGGAGAGCCTGCTCGGCCGCCTCACCATGAAGCTCGACGAGCTCTCCTGACCCGGACCCGTTCCCGGTCGCCGACCCGTGCCCGCGCGTGATCCGCGCGGGCACGGGTTCCACCAGCCACCAGGCCGTTCCTGACAGGAAGAGACGCAAGCCCGTGAAAGAACCGGTGATGCCGGGGGCGGTACCCAACCCCCTCCGCGACGCCCTGGACCGAAGGCTCCCCCGCATCGCCGGGCCCAGCGTGCTGGTGCTCTTCGGTGTCACGGGCGACCTGGCCCGGAAGAAGCTCCTGCCCGCCATCTACGACCTCGCCAACCGAGGCCTGCTGCCGCCGGGCTTCGGCCTGGTCGGTTTCGCCCGCCGCGACTGGGAGGACCAGGACTTCGCGGCCGAGGCGTACGAGGCGGTGCGCAGGTACGCGCGCACGCCCTTCCACGAGGACGTGTGGCGCCAGCTCAGCGAGGGTGTGCGGTTCGTGCAGGGCAACCTGGACGACGACGCGGCCTTCGACGAGCTGGCCCGGACCGTGCGGGAGCTGGACACCCAGCGCGGCACCGGCGGCAACTACGCGTTCTACCTGTCCCTGCCGCCCAAGCTGTTCCCCACCGTGGTCACCCAGCTCAAGCGCAGCGGCCTGGCCACCCCCGGGGAGGGCGAGGGCGCCGGAGGCACCACCCCGTGGCGCCGCGTGGTCATCGAGAAGCCGTTCGGCCACGACCTGGAGAGCGCCCAGGAACTCAACGCCGTCGTCGACGACGTGTTCCCGCCCTCGGCGGTGTTCCGCATCGACCACTACCTGGGCAAGGAGACGGTCCAGAACATCCTGGCGCTGCGCTTCGCCAACACGCTCTTCGAACCCCTGTGGAACCGCAGCTACGTGGACCACGTGCAGATCACCATGGCCGAGGACATCGGCGTGGGCGGGCGCGCGGGCTACTACGACGGCATCGGCGCGGCCCGCGACGTCATGCAGAACCACCTGATCCAGCTGCTGGCGCTGGTGGCCATGGAGGAACCGGTCTCCTACAGCGCCGACGCGATCCGCGCCGAGAAGGAGAAGGTGCTCTCCGCGGTGTCGCTTCCCGAGGACCTCGGGACGGGTACCGCGCGCGGACAGTACGCGGCCGGGTGGCAGGGCGGCGACGCCGTGCGCGGCTACCTGGAGGAGGACGGCATCCCGTCCGACTCGGTGACCGAGACCTACGCGGCGCTGCGGCTGGACGTGGACACCCGGCGCTGGTCGGGCGTGCCGTTCTACCTGCGCACCGGAAAGCGGCTCGGGCGCAGGGTGACCGAGGTGGCCCTGGTGTTCCAGGCCGCCCCGCAGCAGCTGTTCGCCCGCGGCGACGTGAGCGAGCTCGGCCAGAACGCGCTCGTGCTGCGCATCCAGCCCGACGAGGGGGTCACCCTGAGGTTCGGGTCCAAGGTGCCGGGCGCCTCCATGGAGGTGCGCGACGTGAGCATGGACTTCACGTACGGGCAGTCCTTCACCGAGGCCAGCCCCGAGGCCTACGAGCGGCTCATCCTGGACGTGCTCATCGGCGACCCGCCGCTGTTCCCCCGTCAGGAGGAGGTGGAGCTGTCGTGGCGCATCCTCGACCCGGTCGAGGAGTACTGGGCGGCGTCGGGCCAGCCCGAACAGTACGGTTCGGGCACGTGGGGTCCGGAGTCGGCGGAGGAACTGCTCGCCAGGGACGGACGCCAGTGGCGGCGGCCGTGACCGTCCGCGTCCACGCAGGGAGGAACCGATGACGCTCTATCTGCCGCGCACCACCACCTCGAAGATCACCGAGGCGCTCATGGCCGAGCGCCTCAGTGTCGGCGGGGGCGCCATGAACATGGTGCTGACCCTGGTCATCGTCACCGACGAGGCCGACCACTACGACGCCGTCCGCGCGGCCACCGAGGCCGGACGCGAGCACCCCTCGCGGGTGGTGGCGCTGATCCGCCGCGACCCGGGGGCCGAACCGGCCATCGACGCCGAGATCCGCCGCCCCGGCACCTCCGGGCCCGGCGAGGCGGTGCTGCTGCGCCTGTACGGCCCGCTCGGCGAACACCCCGACTCGGTGCTGACGCCCCTGCTGGTGCCGGACGCGCCCGTGGTGGTGTGGTGGCCCGGCCGGGGCCCCGCCGACCCGGCCGCCGACCCCGTGGGCAAGCTCGCCCAGCGCAGGATCACCGACGCGCTGCGTGCCCCGGACCCGGTGGCGGACCTGCTGGAGCGGGTCAGCCACTACCGTCCGGGCGACACCGACCTGACCTGGACCCGGCTCACCCCGTGGCGTTCGCTGCTGGCCAGCGCCATGGACCAGCCGTGCGGGTGGGTGAACTCGGCCAGGGTCACGGCCGAACCGCACTACCCGAGCGCCGAACTGCTGGCCGCCTGGCTGTCCCAGCGGCTGGAGGTGGAGGTGGAGCGCGCCACCTCGCACGGGCCGGGGCTGACCGAGGTACGGCTGACCACGGACCAGGGGGACATCACCGTCTCCCGGGTGGACGGCCGGGTGGCCACGCTGTCCCGGACGGGGCAGCCGGACCAGACGGTGGCGCTGGCCAGGCGGGGCGCCTCCACGGCTCTCGCCGAGGAACTGCGCCGCCTGGACGCCGACGAGACGTACGCGAGCGCGGCCCGCCACCTGGGCCCGATGCTCGCTGGAAGCGGAGCCTGAGGATGACCGAACCGGAGATCGTCCGCACCACCGACGCCCGACAGCTCGCCGAGAGCGTGGTGTCGCGGCTGGTGAAGCTGATCGTGAGCGCCGAGGCCGAGGGGCGCGAGTTCCATCTGGTGCTCACCGGCGGCGGCGTGGGCATCCAGACCCTGGGGGTGCTGCGCGACGAGGCGCTGGCCAGCGGGATGAGCTGGGGGCACGTCCACCTGTGGTGGGGGGACGAGCGCTTCCTGCCCGACGGCGACCCCGAACGCAACCAGACCCAGGCCTGCGACGCGCTGATCAACGACATCGACATCCCCTCGCACCAGGTGCACCCCATGCCGTCCTCGGACGGGACCGACCATGCGGAGGCGGAGCGGGCGGCCACCCACTACTCGCAGGCGCTGTCGGTGGCGGCGCGGGGCCGGGGCCCGGTGCCGGAGTTCGACGTGTGCCTGCTGGGGCTGGGACCCGACAACCACGTCGCGTCGCTGTTCCCGGGCCTGCCGGGGGTGCGGGAGAACGAGGCCTCGGCCGTGGCCGTGCACGACTCCCCCAAGCCGCCGCCCACGCGGATCAGCCTGACCCTGCCGTCGATCCGTGCCTCCCGCCAGGTGTGGGTGCTGGCGGCCGGTGCGGCCAAGGCCGAAGCGGTCCGCCTGGGTGTGGCGGGCGGCAGCGTGGACGAGGCCCCGGTGGCCGGTGCGCGCGGCAGCGAGAAGACCGTGTTCTGGGTGGACGAGGCCGCCGCCGCCCGGCTGTAGTCGTACGTGAGGACGCCCCGGCCGGATCTCCGGCCGGGGCGCCGTCGTGTGCCGGGTCGGAGTCAGATCCAGACCACTTCTCCGCCGATCCGGTCCGCGAGGGTGTCGGGACACCGGAACAGGTGGATGCCCCCACCAAGGATGCGACGGGCCATACCGCCGTTCCCGCCGGGGTGGGTCACCCCGTAGTAGTAGTGCTCGGCGGTGTCGGTGTCCTCGTTCCAGACGTCCACGTAGAACGCACGGGGGTGGGCGGGCTCGTCTGGCTTCTGATAGACAGAGTTCGGGTCGCGGTGGCGGTCGTCCTGCACGGGCATCCCCTATCGCTGGCTCACCAGGCCCGGACGGATCGGTTCCAAGCTCTCCGTCCGGGCCGCCTTCGTGTCGGGTCGAGGGCCACCCTCTCTGTGACGGCCATCTCACCTTCTGCTAGGCTGACACATGTCAAACAGATTCACAAGCTTGTACGTCAAGATCGATTGTTGGGCTCGCGCCTGAAGGAGGTGCCGGATGGCGAAGGCGAAGACAGCCACACTGCGGAGCCGCTGGCTGGGGCGTCGGCTCCGAGACCTTCGCGAGGCCTCCGGGATGAGCATCGAGGAGGTCGGCGACTTTCTCCAGCGCAACATGGGCACCGTCAGTCGCTTCGAGAACGGCATCTACCCGGTTCGACGGCCGGACATGATGGCCATGCTCGACCTGTTCGGGGTGAACGACGCCCGGCACCGCGAGAACCTGATGCGACTCAGCGAAAGTGTCTGGCAGACCGGCTGGTGGGATGGCTACCCGGACGAGTTCACCGAGTTCGTGGACTTCATCTGGCTGGAAGCTCAGGCCGTCGAGCAGCGCTTGTTCGACACCGTACTGCTCCCTGGGCTCTTCCAGACCGAACGATACGCCGAGACCGCCATCCGCACAGCGGAGTTCGACACATCCGAAGAGCACATCGTGCAGGGTCTGGAGGTCCGACTCCAACGCCAGGAACTCCTGACTCGGGAGAATCCGCCCACCATGAACGTACTCCTGGACGAGTCCGTACTCCACCGCCGTGTGGGCTCCGCCGAGGTGATGCGCGAACAGCTCTCCCACCTGCTGGGGTTGGCCGGACGCCCCAACATCCACCTTCGCGTGCTGCCGTTCACGTCCGGGGCGCATGAGAGTCCCGAAGGAGCGTTCCAGTACTTCGTGATGGACGATCCCTACCCCGACGTGGTGTACGCCGAGACCCCCAACGGTGCCGTCTATCTGGAGCAGGCGGAGGCCGATCCGATGGCCCAGCGATATGATCGGCTGTGGGCTAAGTCCCTGAGCACAGACGCGACCGCCGAGCGCATCTCGGCGCTCATCGAGGAGCCATCGTGACCCCCGAGCCGACGTTCCAGCAGCTTTCCGAGCAGGAACGCGCCACCATCAACTGGCACATCAGCACCTACAGCTCCAACGGCGGCGCCACCTGTGTGGAGGCCGGGCCGCTGGGTGACGGGTCGGGGCGGGTCGCCGTGCGCCACAGCCAGCATCCCGAGGGCCTTCACATCCTCTACACCCGCCAGGAGTGGGAAGCCTTCACCAACGGCGTACGCGCCGGAGGATTCGACTTCCACGGCTGAACCCGGACGCGGTGAAGGGCCCGCGCGTGACGCTCGGGCCCTTCGCCGTCACTCAGTCGATGTTCTCAGCAGTGCTCAGCGGGCTCAGGCGAACGGCGGTCTCCACACCGTCCTCGTGCAGGATGTGGCGTTGGGTGGAGGCGTCGGGGAAGAGACCCTCGGGAACCTGCGTCGCCAGCCTCAGCTGGGCCGTCGCGTGTTTGGGCATGGTGGCCCGGCCCGGGAGGTGGATGGCGAGCTCTTCTCGGGCCTCGAAGACCTGGACGTCCACCCGTTCGGCCAACGCGGTCCGCCCTCCCTCGTCCGCCGTGACCGGGAGCTTGGCCAGCCAGTGCGGCCCCTCGGAAGTGAGAGCGGCCTCCCGCTGCTCGTGGGACTCCCCCGCCCACGTGAACCAGGGGTCACCGGCGACCTCGGCGCCCTGCTCCTCCGCGAGTGCACGGAGCTCCGTGACCGCGGCCCGCACCGCCGCGACGACGGCGTCCCAGTCGTACCGCTCCGGCTGGCCCCGCCGCTTCTCCACGGGAACCGCCGCGACCGCCTTCGAGAGCACCGTCGCCTCCTGAACTTCCCGCCGCCGCACTTCGGGCCAGACCGTGAGCAGGCTCCGTGCGGTCGCGATCGCCTCGTCCTCTGCCGCGCGCTGTCGCCGCAGTCCCTCGGTGTGCTCGTCCAGCAGTCCGGCCGCCGTGTCGGGGGACTCCACCGCCAGGCGCACCTCCCGCACGCTCATGCCGGTGCCGCGCAGCGCGCTGACCAGCAGGGCGTCCTGGACCTGCTCGAAGTCGTAGTACCGGTAGCCGGTGTCGTCGTCGACCACGGCGGGGACCAGCAACCCCTCGGAGTGGTAGAAGCGCAGCGTCTGCGGAGACAGCTCGCTCATCTCGCTGAAGTCCTTGATGGAAAGGCTCATGCGCCCAGTCTCAGGGTTGCGGTTACCAGAGGGTCAAGCCGCGCGCCCCTCGCGACAGTAGCCCTCCACCGTCCAAAGAATCGGGCCGCTCTCCTGATACGCCACGACCCCGTACATGAGGGGCCTCACCTCGTGCACGGGGTCGTGGCGTGTCGGGGTCAGACCCGGGAGGTCCTCCAGAACACCGGGATGATCGCGGCGACCACCAGGTGTGAGAGCTGAAGCACCACGACCGTCGCGGCGCTGGCCTCCGCCATCAGCGGCGGAACGAACATCACCAGGGTGATCAGCACCGCGGCGACCGTCCACACGAGGCGCCCGCGCCGTGCTCCCAGCAGACGTTCGGCCAGAGCGAGCACACCCCATCCGACCAGGGCGAACACGGCGGTGAACAGGACGAAGACCGGCCAGGCCACCGGCCCGGGCTCCTGCCCTCGGGGAGCGATCACCAGGTCGGCGCCGAACAGCGGCGCCGCCAGGGCCAGGACGGTGTTGACGACGATGACCGCGAGCACCGCGACCAGGCGCGGCTGCCAGGTCGGGCGGGAGACGGTCGGGGGTGCGGTGGTGGCGCTCTGGGTCATGACTCTTCCCTCGTGGTTGGTGACGTTCACGACCGTACGGAACCAGGGCGATACTTCCTATACGCGATTCGCTTCGTTGTATACGCGTTCGTCCACGACCCAAGACCCTGGGGATACGATGGGCGCATGGATGTACTGAGCGACGTCATCTCGACCGTGCGCACCGGCCTGCCCCACTCGGCGCGGGTGGAGTGGCGCGCACCCTACGCCACCCGGTTCCCGGAGATCCCCGGCGCCAAGTTCATGGTGGTGTTGCAGGGGTCGACCTGGCTGTCCGTCGACGGCAGGGAGCCCCTCCAGCTGGGCCCCGGCGACGTGCTCTTCCTGCCGCGCGGCCGCGCGCACACGCTGAGTGACTCCCCCGAGCCGCCCCACGAGGGCGTGGACTGCGCCGCCGTGCTGCGCGCCGCCGCGATGTCGGGACAGACCATGCCCACACTGGTGTGCTCGCGGGGCTCCGCTCGCACCAAGGAGATGCCGCCGACGCCCGCGTTCGGGGCCGCGACGGTCGGTGAGCCGGGTGACGGAGCGCCCAGCTGTGTCACGGTCGGCGGTTCCTACCACGCGAGCGCCTCCCGGCCGCACCCCCTGCTGGCCGAACTCCCCTCGGTGGTGCACCTGCCCGCGAAGGTGGGCCAGCGTTCGGAGCTGCCGCTGGCGGTGGGGCTGTTGGGGCGGGAACTGGGCTCCAACCGGCCCGGCGGCGACACCCTGGTCCCGCACCTGCTGGACATGCTGGTCGTGTACATCCTGCGCACCTACCTGGAGGAGGTCGCGGCCACGAAGGAGGGCGCCGGGTGCGGGTTCGCGGGAGCCCTGCGCGACCCTGCGGTCCACGCCGCGATCCAGGCCGTGCACCGCGATCCGGCCCACCCGTGGACCGTGGCCGAGCTCGGTGCGCGAGCGGGGTTGTCCCGGGCCGCCTTCTCCCGGCGCTTCACTGCCCTGGTGGGCCAGTCCCCGCTGGCGTACGTGACGTGGTGGCGGCTGACCACCGCCTCCCGGATGCTGCGGGAGGAGGACGTCCCGATCGGTTCCGTGGCGACCCGGGTGGGGTACTCCTCGCAGTTCGCCTTCGCCAACGCGTTCAAGCGCGAGTTCGGCCAGTCCCCCGGCCGCTACCGGGAGGCCGCGCGGGACGTCACGGAGCGGTCGGTGCCCGCCGCGCCCGCCGGGAGCTGACGGTGAGGGCCGCGAAGAGCACCGCGCCGGGGAGGGCGTAGGGTCCGGGCCCCAGGAACAGTGACGCCGGGCTGGCACCGAAGGCCAGGGACGCGAACCCGAACAGCGTGAGCAGGGCGCAGAGCACCGCCACCGTTCCGGTGACCCAGGTCAGCCAGCGCCGGGCCCCGGGGCGCACGAGTGCCAGCGCCGCGACGGCCGTGCCCGCCGTGATCGCCAACGGCGCGAGCATCCAGACCAGGTAGCCGGCTCCGACCGCCTGTCCGGCGGAGGCCGCCATCCAGCCGGTGACCAGCAGGTGCGCGACACCCAGCAGCAGGCCCGCACCGGCCGCCGAACGACCGAGCCACCCGGGTACGGCCCGTGCGGGTCCGTGCCCGGACCGCCCCTCGTGCCCGCGCTCTCCGGACTCCGGGCCCCGCTCGGCTCCGGCCGCACCGCCCTGCGCCCGCGCGTCCATGGCCGCTCCCCTTCTCCCCGCCGACGTGCTCCTGAGGGGAGTATGGTCGCCTCGGTGCGGCGCCGCCACCCCGCGGCGGGAAACTCTCCGTTCCCTGTGGGGACAGGGCTCAGAGGGCTCCGGGGCAGGAGGCGCCGTGCTCGGGGACGACGCCGTCCAGGAGGTAGGCGTCCACCGCGGCGTCGACGCACGACCTGCCCCCCGCGTACGCGGTGTGGCCGCCGCCCTCGTAGGTGAGCAGGGTGGCGGTGGCCAGCTGGTCGGCCAGTTCCTCGGCCCAGGCGTAGGGGGTCGCGGGGTCGTTGCGGGTGCCGACGACCAGCAGCGGCGGCGCCATCGGGGCGCTCGGTGCGCGGGCGGCGGACTCCGCGTCCGGCCACGACGCACAGGGCAGGTAGGACCAGACGTCGTCGCCGCCGAAGAACGGGGACGACCGGGCGGCGCGCTCGGCGCCCTCCTGGTAGGCGCGGACGCCGCCGGGGGGCTCGTGGTCGGCGCACCGCACCGCCATGAAAGCGGACTCTTCCGCACCGGGGCTCTCGTTCCGGCCGTCGACGAAGCGGCCCAGGTAGGCCTGGACGAACGGGTCCCGGGTGTCCCCGAGCGCGATCCGGGCGAGCAGATGGGCGTCGCTCTCCCACTGCCGTTCGGTGTGCAGGGAGTCCCTCAGCAGTGTGAGCATCTCGTGGCGGTCGATCCGCTGCCCCCGGACGACGAGGGGCCTGCGGTCCAGCCCGGCCAGGAGCGCCTCAGCCTCGCCCGGGGCCTCCTCCGCACCGGTGAAGGGGCACTCCGGCGCGCCCTCCAGGCAGTAGGCGACGAAGGCCTCCCACGCCGTCTGCGCCCCCCGGCTCTGCTCCACCCCGTCGTCGATGAGGCCGCGCCGGGTCCGGAGTGCTCCGTCCAGGACCAGGGCCCGGGTGTTCTCGGGGTACATGTCCGCGTACAGGGCGCCGATGTAGGTGCCGTAGGAGAACCCCGCGTAGGTCAGCCGGTCGTCGCCCAGGGCGTCCCGGATCAGGTCGAGGTCGCGCACCACGTTGACGGTGCCCATGTTCGCGAGGAACTCCTCCCCGACCTCGTCCAGGCAGCTCCACGTGAACCTGCGGGCGGCGCTTTCGAGGTCCTGGAGCCGGTCGTGGTCGACGTCGGCGGGCGCGACGTCCTCCACCGCCTCCAGCGGGCGCTCCATGGCGTCCCACGCCGGGCAGGTGAACCCCGCGCTCTCCCCCACTCCGCGCGGGTCGAAGGAGACCAGGTCGTAGGAGTCCCGGACCCTGCGGGAGAGGGCCAGCGGCCCGGACTCGAACTGCGCCACCCCCGCGCGACCGGGCCCGCCGAAGTTGAACACCAGGGACCCCCGGCGCTGTTCGGCGGGGCCCTGGGCGGGGTGCCGGACCACCGCGAGTTCGATGGTCCGGCCGTTCGGGTCGCCGTGGTCGACGGGAACGGTGACGGTCCCGCACTCCAGGCGGGCCCGCCAGTCCGGGTCGCCCTCCACGGGCCCGGCACCGGCGATCTCGTCAGCGGTCAGGCACGGGCTCCAGTCGACGTGCTGGCCGTAGAAGGAGCGGGCGTGGCCCCACTCGTCGAGAGGCGCGAAGCCCGCCGTCGCGACCAGCGCCAACGCCGTCCCCACCGTCACCAGAGCCCGTCCGCCCGCACCGCGCACCCGCACACCCGTCCCGTCCAGATTCGTCCGTGATCGGGACCCATCCTCCGAGGGTCCGGGGGCGCGGCCGCGTTGAACATTCCGGAAGGAGGGTAAACAGTCCGTTCCGTCGCGTTTTTACCAGGCGGGGCAGGACAACCCGGTTTCCGGGACCAGCCCGTCCAACAGGTAGGCGTCCACCGGACTGTCCACGCACTCCAGCCCGTACCCGTAGGCGGTGTGACCCGCGCCCTCATAGGTGAGCAGGGTGGCGGTGTCGAGCTGGTCGGCGAGTTCCTCGGCCCAGCCGTAGGGGGTGGCGGGGTCGCCGAGCGTGCCGATCACCAGGATCGGCGGCGCGTCGGGAGCGGTGAACCCGGCGGGTGCCTCCTCGGTGTCCACCCAGTAGGCGCACGGCAGCTGTTCCCACACCAGGTCGGCTCCGAAGTACGGGGAGTCGGCGGCGGCCCGCTGGGCGGCATCACGGTAGACGTCGGCGTCGGTCGGATCGTCGCGGTCCGCGCAGTTGACGGCGGTCATCGCCGCCTCGGTGTCCTCGTGGACCCCGGGTTCCTCGGGCTCGTCGCCCTCCTCGGTCTCCGCCTCCTGCTGGCCGAAGGTCACGTCGTAGAGCTCCTCCAGCGCGGGCCGGGCGCCGTCGACGTCCTCGTCGAGGGCGGCCAGGGTCTGGGCCAGGTCGTACCAGGAGACCTCGTCGTAGAGCTGCATGCTCACCATGCTCAGCAGGATCTCGCCGTCCACACGCGTGTCCCGGATCGTGGGCGGGTCGGCGTCGAGGCGGTCGAGGATGCCCTCCATGCGCTGGTCCGCCGTGTCGACGCCGTCGAACGGGCAGCTGGGAGCGTACGAGCAGTCGTCGACGAACCACTCCCAGGCGGCCTGGAAGGCCTCGGCCTGGTCGGCGGCGACCTCCACGTTGGGGCGCTCGGTCTCCACCGCGCCGTCCAGGACCAGGGCCCGGGTGTTCTCGGGGTACATGTCCGCGTACAGGGCGCCGATGTAGGTGCCGTAGGAGAACCCCGCGTAGGTCAGCCGGTCGTCGCCCAGGGCGTCCCGGATCAGGTCGAGGTCGCGCACCACGTTGACGGTGCCCATGTTCGCGAGGAACTCCTCCCCCACCGACTCGGCGCAGGCCTCGGCGTAGGCGCGGGCGCTCTCCTCCAAGGCGGAGAGGTCGTCGTCGGTGACGTTCTCGGGGTCGGCCACCGCCTGTCGTGCGTCGTACATCGCGTACCAGTCACCGCAGGCGAAACTCTCGCTGCCGCCCACGCCGCGCGGGTCGAAGCCGACCAGGTCGAAGGCCTCGAGGACGGGGTCGGCGAAGAGCGGGTGGTCCAGCATCGACACCCCGGACTCCCCGGGCCCTCCGGGGTTGACCACCAGGGAACCGACCCGCTGGTCGGAGGCACCGCTGGCGGGCTGGCGGGCCAGGGCCAGGTCGAGGGTGTCACCGTCGGGGTCGGAGTGGTCGACCGGCACGGTGAGGGTGCCGCACTCGAGGGTCTCCAACCACTCCGGGTCGCCGTCCCACTCGGGCGCCTCCTCCAGCTCCTCCTCGGTGTAGCAGGGAGCCCAGTCGATCTCCCGGGGCCCGGAGGCGGGCTCGGCCGCCGCCGCGTCCCCGTCGCCCTGTGCCGTGCACCCCGCGAGCAGGAGCGCGAACACACCCGCCGCCGCGCCCCACCGAACCCGACCAACCGTGATCGCCATGCCTCGTACGCTCCGCCGCTTCCGCTCCACACGCGGCCGGGCGGCCGCGACCCCATCCTGGGGCACGGGATGGGACACCGCGAACCGGACGCCGGTTCTCGAAAGGGACGCGGATCACGTCGGCCCCGGTCGGCGCCCGGCGCCCCGGAGCCGCCGCCCGGTTCAGAGCCCGCTCACGTCCGTGGACAGCGGTCCGGTCGGGTCGACTCCGACCGCCGGGTCGACCTCGACGACCAGCGGGTACAGCGGTTCGCCGAACCGGAGCCCGCCAGCGGGCGCCGCGTGCCCCGGGGAGGGCTGGGCGATCCAGTCGACCAATTCGCCCGCCCGGCTCACGTCCCGGCCGGGGCGGGTCAGCGCCACCACCGCACCCGCCACGTCGCAGCGCACGTTGAGGTGGGTGGTGGCCGCGAACACGCTCTGCGCCCACGCCCCCGGGCTCACCTCCCGCAGGGGCCCGTCCGCACTGCGGCGCCGACGGCGGGCCGGAGCGGCCAGACCCACCGCACGGTCGTCGAAGGTCAGGACCAGCGCGGGCCGTTCCTGCGCGGTGAGGAACCCCTCGGGGTCGGCCAGGGAGACGTCCCACCACACCGAGACCGGGCCGGAGGCGGCCGCTCCGAGCGCCGACCCGGCCAGGTCGAGCAGCTCCAGGTCCACCTGTTCGCGGGCGGGACCGGTGACCTCCCGGTCCAACGAGGCGGCCAGGGGGGCGTACCCGGACAGGACGAGCGACCAGTCGATCCGGGCCCGGCCGTCCAGTTCGCGACGGCCGTGCGTCAGGCACACCACGGCCCGGTCACGGGGCAGCTGGTAGGTGGCGCAGGCGCCGGAACCCAGGGCCGCGCGGGCCAGGCCCAGGCTCATCGCCTTGGTTCCGGTGGTGATGTCGACGACCACGGGCTGGTCCCCGTCCCGCTCCTGGGCGATCCACCCCTGCACGGCGCGTTGGACCGCGCCGGAGTCGTAGCCGTCCACGGGGTCGGCGGCCAACCGGACCCGGTCCCGGTAGCCCTCGGAGCGCAGGGTGGCGGCGTCGGCCGGGGGCGCGTCGGGCCGTTCGGCGGCGCGCAGGGCTCCGGCGGCGGCCTCGCGGACCCGTCCCCGCAGGCTCTGCCGGGAGGGGAGGACCAGCGCGCGGGCCGGCCGGTGGGCGTGCAGCGCGGCCAGGGCGCCCAGGCGGCTGCCGCCCAGGGGCGTGACCAGGAGGGGTCCGTCCTGGGGACCGGGGTGCCGGTGAGGGGGTCCGGGGGCCTGGTGGCCGGAGGGGTCGGTGGGCGGGGCGGCGGCCTGCGGCAGGACGGCGGGGACCGCGGGCGGCGGGGGCGTGTCCGTCAGGCTCGGGAAGAAGGCGTCCCGCACGGCTTCGAAGGAGGTGACCCGCGCGGTCAGGGCGTCCAGGTTCCACACGTGCACGTGGCGTGCGGTCAGCGCCGGGTTGTACGCGGTGACCCGGGTGCGCAGGTCGTCGACGACCGGGCCCGAGTACACGAACAGCACGAGGGTGGCACCACCGAAGACCCTGCGGGCCTTGGCCACCGTCCAGCCCGCGCGCGCCACCACGTCCTCCGCACGGGTCTTGGCCTCCACGCACAGCACGCGGTGGCGGTGGCGCACCAGGATGTCGAAGTCCGCCACGGACCCGCCTGGACGGTAGGGGTCGGCGACACGGCGCGAACCCAGTACCTCGGTGTCGGGCCGCCCGCCCAGCAGTCGGCGCAGGTGGGACAGGACCTGGGCCTCCGCCGCGATCCCGTTGCGCTCGCTCTCGGGCAGGTTCGGGTAGGCGGCCGCCAGGGCGGGGTCCCCGCCTCGCAGGAAGCGGCGCACGGGCTCGGGGTCGCGGTCGCTGAGCCAGCTGGCGCCGTGGACTCCGGCCAGGGTGCGCAGGTCGACGCCGCGACAGCTCACGGGGTGGTCGGGGCTCGCGGGGTCGGCCGTGCGCAGGAGGTCGCTGTGGGAGTCGAGGTAGAACCGCCAGGCGCTGGCCGCCGCGGGCAGGGACCGTTCGTGGTGAAGGGCGGCGGCCACGCTCATCACCTTGGTGCCCCCGGTGTAGTCCAGGTACCAGGGGCGGCCGCCCAGGGCCCGGCGGACGGTGTCCAGGAGGCCGGTGACACCGTCGGGGTCGTGCGGGTCCGCGCCGACGCTGAGCACGCGCACGGACCGGTCGCGGGCGGCGCGGCCCACGGCCTCGGCGACGCGACGGGCCACGGGCAGAGTCCCGTCGCTGCACACCAGCAGCAGTTGGTCGACCGGCAGGGTCAGGGAGGAGAGGAGGGCGGGCGTGGGGTTTTGGCCCACGAGGACGACGGCGACTCGGGGTGCGTCCACGGTCTTCCCTTCCGGACGCGCCATTGTCGGCGGTCCCCGGACAACAGGAACGGGACCACAGTACTCACCCGCGCCCGGAATGGATCAGGGAAACGACGTTCCCACCCGGCAGGCGGGACCGCACCGGTATTGGTGCGCCCGGACGGGAACGGAGGTGAGGACGAAGGAACGGCAGCCGGTGACCACACCCCTGTCGTCGCGCACGAGGTCGGAGGGGACGAGCAGGTCGTGACGTTCCGGATGGGCGGAGCTGACCACCGAGGAGACGATGAACCAGACCCCCTCGACCGGCGCGGGCAGGCGCGCCCGGGTGCGTTCCTCCGCGAGCAGCGGGACGCCCTCGACCTCGCTCAGGGGGACCCGCACCGCCTCGACCCGCGCCGGTTCGCTCGATCCCCGCCAGGACCGGATCACCCGCGCGTGCTCGTCGACGACCGTCACCTCGTGCGGCGTCAGATTGACCACGGACATCCAGCGACCTCCCGTACCACTCGTTCCTGTCGGCCGCCCGCTTCACCGGGACGGGCGCGACGCACCCCGCTCCGAGGCCCTCTCCGCCCTCTCTCGGACACCTCGTGCTGGCCCGATGGTCACCCGTGGTGTTGTTCGTGGGGCCGTTGTTTCCTGTGACCGTTTTATTAAAGGCCCGGAATTCGCTTTTCCCACTGTGGAGTCACCGACAATTGACAGTGTGCTCCCGGTGGCCCTATTTTGTTGATCGACCTCCCGTTGACGCAGGAGTGTCACCACCCGTCTCACGTCTCGACCACGCGTTTTCCCGGAAGGGCTGGGGAAGCGTCCCGGCCCCGGCACACCCGGGGAGAAGAGTTCGTGAGCAAGCATGACTGCTCCGCCGTGGAACTGTTCGGTTCGGCCGCCTTCCTGCGCGTGTTCACGCGCGTCCTGGGGTGCGGGCCCTGCTCCTCGGACGGAACAGCGCAGGGCTGCGCCGGTCACTCCGAGCAGTTCTTCGACTACGTCGACCTGTGCTTCGAGCACTGTCCGTGCGCGAGGCACCGGGGAGAGCCGACCAGCGTCATCGCCACGCGGATGGCCGGCGTCACGGACGGCACGGCCGCCCGTGGCCCGGGCGACCTTCCGGGCGCCGACGCGGTCGGTGCCAAGGCCGTGCCCGGGATCGGGCGTACCGCCCCGGGGGCCTCCGGCGTGCGCGGGTCCTCCGCCATCGACCGCGGTGCCGCGCACCGCCTCCGTGACGCCCTGGACGACGTTCGCCGCGACCGTTCGTACAAGAACCTGCGGCGCGTCTACCCCCAGCCCGCCCCCAACGGCAAGGTCCGCTGCGCCTTCTCCGAACGCCCCCGCCGCTGGGCCCAGCGGCGCGACGTCGCCCGGGTCGCCACCGACGTGGTGGAGCAGGAGGCGCTCGCCCTGCTGGTCCTCACCGCCGGATGGGGCAACCCCGCCGCCGACCTGCCGGAGGACGTGCACCCCGGGGAGTCGGTGTCCTTCACCGAGGACGGCAGCGCGGTGCCCGTCGCGGACCTGCACGGCAGGTCGCTCACTGCGGTCAAGGAACCCCCGCTGGTCTCCACCGCCACCGGCGACTACCTGCTGCGCAAGCTCTCCGAGCTGGCCGGGGGTCGCGACGCGGACCCGGGCCGCACCCCGGACCAGCGCCGCCGCCTGCACCTGCGCCGTCTGCTGCCCGGTCTGAGCGGCGAGGACGTGGCCCGGCGGCTCACCGGTGTCCTGGGGCGGATGGCCGCCACGATGCCCGGCCACTTCGAACTCGTGCAGCGCGCCCGGGGCCGGGCCCGCAGCGCGCCCTACACCCCCGTCCCCGACCTGACCGGTGCCGAGGACGGCGACACCCGCGGCGACGGCGACCCCGACCCGGACGGGCCCCGGCGCGAGGTGCTCCGCCGGACCGAGCGGGCGTGGCTGGGCTGGCTCGCCCGGGAGCTGGCCGCCGAGGCGCAGGCGCACCGGGCCGCCTTCGACGCCGACCCCCGGGGCTCGCTGGACGCGCTGCTGTGCCGACTCCTGGAGGAGGGCCCCCGGGCGCCGCTGCTGTGGCAGGGTGCCCAGGACGACCCCGACCGCCGCGCCGACCTGCTGGAGGCGCTGGCGGACGCGGTCAACGACTGAGGACACGTCGGTACCCGGCCTGCGGCGCGGTGGCGCCCGGACCGCCGCTCAGCCGCCCGGTACCCCGAAGCGTTCGGCCAGCGACGGGAGCACCGGGTACTCGGCGAACTGACGCAGTGACATCACCGCCGTCTCCGCCAACGGCAGCCGCTCCCGCCAACGGCTCGCCAGGAGCACGTCGACCACCTGGTCGACCGCACGCCAGTCGCGCGCGTCCCGGTACCCGGCCAGGGCCTCGGAGAAGGCGTCCAGGAAGGCGGCCACCGCGCCCGGACCGGCCCGGGTGACCCCGGCGCCCGGGTGTAGGGAGAGGTCGGCGGCGCGCGCCCGACGGTCCACCAGGTGGAGTTCGGGGCGCAGGTGCACGCTGCCCAGGCCCAGCGCCTTGCCCATGCCGACCTTGTGCGCGTGCCCGGGGTCGCGGGGGTCTCCTCCGTCCGCCGGGTTGCCCAGGAGCACGGCCCGCAGGAGCGCGCCCAGCTCGGCGGCGGTCAGGTTCGTGAACGTGATCCGTGACCGCAGCGTGAGGCCGTCCCGGAGAGGTATGACGTCGCGCTGGGTGTCCTGGGGCGGCTCGGTGTCGGCCCCCTCGCGCACCACGAGGAACCCGAGGTCGGCCTGGGCCCGGTCGTCGTAGCGCACCGGCGACCCCAGTCGGTCCTCGTGCCGGTGCAGGTAGGCCTTGTACCCGCCCAGCCGGATGTCGCCCTCGTGGGACCACGTGACGACGTCGGGACGCTCCCCCGCCGCGTCGGGCCCCTGCACCAGGTAGTTGGCGAAGCAACCGCGTTGCGGGGAGAGCAGGCGCACGCGCAGCGCCGCACCGTCCGGGTAGTCCGGATCGGGCTCCGTGCCCAGGGCGTTACCGAACGACACGCGCCCCTTGACCGCGCCGGACTCGCCCGCGAGGAGGTCGGTGTCGCCGAACAGCGCCCGGCACGCGTCCGGGGTCCGCCCGGCACGCTCCGTCCGGTCGGGGTCCCCGTGCTGGGGTCCGAGCACGCCCCTCGGGACCGCCCGGCGGATCGGGTCGTCGTCGCTGACCGTCACCCGGTAGCCGCCGGAGCGGCCGAAGGAGACCACCCGCCCCGAGGGGTCGACGTCGAACCAGACCGGTTCCGGTCCCCGGCGCGGCAGGCCGCCGCCACCGGCACCGCCCACCGGGGCGCGGTCGGGGCACTCCCCGCCCGCGCCCAGGGTGTCCGGGAAGGCCGCCCTCTGGTAGCCGGTGACCTGGGCCGCCGACTCGAACAGCTCCACCAGGGAGTCGGGCACCGGCAGCCGCCCCGGGGGCGGGTCCGGGGGCCGGGGGAACAGGTAGGCGTTGCGCCGTTCCTGACCGGCGCTCCCGGTGAGGACCAGCAGCGCCGGAACCACCCCTCCGGAACCCCCGTGAGCGGCCAGGTGGGCCCGGGCCTCCCGGTCGTCGGGGGCCACGGCGGCGATCCCGCGCCGCCCGCGCAGGTGCACCGCGTACACCCACCGGTGTTGCAGGCGGCCGTGCTGTTCGTGGGTGGTGGGCACGTACGTGCCGTCCCGGGGCGGGTCAGGGAAGTCGACCACGCCGAAGTCCCAGGTGCGCAGGCTCTCCCGCAACACGTCGAAGGAGACCTTCAGGGCCCTCCCGGGTTCGGGCTCCAGGGCGGTGGCGGGAACCTCCACCACGTACCACCCGCCCTCGTCGGGATCGCGGTACAGGAATCCCTGGCGGGTGCGGTGTCCGGCGCGGCGCCTGCGGTAGTGGTCGTGTCTGCGGGCCATGACCTGGCGAGAACGGGCCGACCGTGCCCCCTCCCCGGTGCCCGGGTCCACGCGCACCGGGGCCCGGAAGAACAGCATGGGGGTGTTGACCGGACCGCTCTCACCGCTGGTGAGCATGCGCAGCGTGTTGCGGACCAGGCCCCGCAGGGTCGATCCGGGGATCAGGGGCAGCGAGCGGTCGCCGTGCGGGAGCCGTGCGGAGCGGCGCACCCGGCCGCTCCCCGGGGTCTGGCCGACGAACGTGGGCGTCAGGGTGGTGACGGTGAGGTCGATCCATCCCGAGTGTGTTCCCGCGACCGTGCGGTCGTGCGAGCACAGCAGTGCGGCCGTGTCGAGTCCGGGGTGCAGGGCGGCGGCGGGCAGGGGCTCCTCCGCCAATCCGACCAGGCCGTAGGGGGCCGTGGCGCGATGGGGGCCGGCGGTCACCGTTCGCCGCCCCGCTCCCCCTGCTCGGCTCCGACCACGGCGCCGGTACCCACGTCGAACTCCGGCCCCGTGGGTTTGCGCCCGGTCGTCAGCCCGGTCAACCGGTGGAGCGCCACCCCCACCGCTCCGGTCACCGGGTCGGCGGCCCAGTACTCCCGCACCGTCAGCCAGGCGCCCGTGCTCTCCAGGGCGCCGTGCCCCGGCTCCGCCAGGGGCCGGACCCGGCCGGAGAAGTCGGCCCAGGCCACCGGGAGCACCGCTTCGGTACCGGAGGGCTCCCGGGTGACCGACAACGGCACCGCGCCCTCCAGGGTGCGACCGGAGTCGGGGCCCGCCCAGCCCTGGAGCAGGAAGGAGCGGTCACGGGGGCGCAACCACTCCGGGAGGGTGCCGGGGGCGTCGGAGCAGATCCAGCCCCGCTCGGCGAACTCCCCCAGGCGGATCTGCGCGTGCGGTCCGAAGACCAGGACCTCCAGGACCCGCCAGCGGTCGGTGTCGGGGTCCAGGGACGGTGCCGACAGGTGCTCGGTGGGCGGGGCGTCGGACCTGCGCCACCACGAACCCGGGCAGGAGCCGGTGATCCGGCCGTCACCGAGCTCCGCCAACAGCCACTGGGGGCCGCCCGGGGGCCCCACGGAGTCCAGGGCGCGGCAGCGGCGCCCGCGGACGAAGACGTCGTGCAGGACCTCGTCGACGGCCTGCGCCGGGAGCGGGCGCACGTCGGCGCCGACCGGCGCCGGGGGCTCGTGGAAGGACGCGGATGCGTGCGGGTTCATGAGGGGGTCCCCTCGTCAGCGGGCCCGGGGTCCGGGGCACGGGTGATCTGTCGGTGCAGGTCGGGGAGCCAACCGCGCACAGTGGCGGCGTCCGGACCCGCCGGTGCGGACAGGGCTCGGAGCAGGTCCGTCTCTCTGGGCGGTGCCCCGCTCCCGTCGAAGGTCACCAGGACGGCGCGGGTGGCGAGCAGGCGGCCCGCGCCCGTGCCCGCACCCGCGCCGAGGGTGTCGAGGGGGACCGTGGCCAGTTCGCGCACGACCAGGGCGAGCATCCCCAGCACCGCGTCGTCGGGTTCGGCCACGTCGAGGACGGCCTCGGCCGCGCCCCCGCTGTGGAGTTCGGCGGTGAACAGGTGGCCGTCGACCGCGTCGCCGAACAGCGGGTCGACGGTCAGGCGGGTGGTGGTGACCGCCGCGCCGCCGGTCAGCACGGGGGTGGACCGCAGACGGATGCGGGAGGGCGCGGGCCGGGACCCGGGGGGCGCGGCCGTGTCGTCCCCCCACCAGTGCGCGTGCCACGCGCGCCACGGGGCCCCCTCCACCGCGAGGTGTTCGGCGGCGTCCCGGACGAGCCGCCCCCCGACCCGTTTGACCAGCGAGAACAGAGCGGTGTCACCGAGGACCGGGGAGAGCTCCGCCTCGGAGTCCCCGGGGCCGGTGACGGCCGGGCGCCGCCGGTGGACGCGGTCGGCCGCGAACGCCCGGCCGGGGGCGGGGGGATCGCCGATCAGGAGGGTGCCGGGGAGCGGTTCCGCCGCCGGGGCCGCCGGGTCGGGGTGTTCGGCCACGCGCAGTTCCAGGCGCAGCTCGGCGCGGCGCCTCCGGTCGGATCGGATCGCCCCGTCGTGGAGCGGGGCGGTCGCGGTGGTCGCCCCGCCCGCGCGAAGGACGGTGCGGACGAGGTCGGCCAGGTCCGTCCCGGCGTGTGGCGTCCAAGGCGGGTCGAGGGCGGCAGACGCTTCGGGGCGCCCTCCGGTGGGCTCCCCGTCAAGAGGCGACTCGGTGAGAGCCCGTTCGGCCTCCCGCCACCGGGTCCGCCAGTCGCGGGCGTGGTAGGCGAACCATCCCGGTTCCTCCGTGAGGTCGTACCGGCGGGCCGCCCAGCGGACGGCCCGCACCGCGCCGTGTCCGCGCCCCGTGCGCGCGCCGATCCGGATGCCCGGCCCCTCGTCCGCCAACCCGCGCGCGGCACGCGCCAGCAGGCCGAGCAGGTGCGCCTCCTCGGCCTCTCGGCCCGAACGCAGCCGCAGATGGGCGGTGAACACGGTGCCCGCGGGAAGGACCTCCCACTGCCACAGGAGACCCGGGCGCACACTGCCGGAGGCCGGGTCCACCCGTGTCCCCACCCGGACCGTCACCGCTCCGCCCTCGGGGAGGTCCGCGTGGGCGTCGTCGAGGTCCACCGCGCTGGCCCGGGCGCCCGCCCCCTCGGCCTCCCCCGAGCCCAGCAGAGCGACGGCGCTCTCCGGATCGGCCGTGCGGGCGAGCAGTTCGTGGCGGAGCAGACCGGCCAGTGTGGTCCCCCGGAGCCGGGGCACCCCGGTGCGGGGGTCACGGTCCAGGCGCAGGTCCACGTCGCTCTCCGCGACGTGCCGGGGCGTGGCACGCGCCGCCCCGACGTGGGTGTCGGTGAGCAGCCCCAGCCGAACCGCGAACTCCCAGACGACGCGGGTGGCTCCCGGCCCGTGCGGATCTTCGGCGCCCGTCACGCCCGGTCCCGCTCGGTGCTCAGGGTCCGGGCCGCCTCGGCCAGCCAGGACGAGACCAACAACAGGCACAACCGGGCCGAGGCCCCGTGCTCCCACTGCTCGGCCCGGGTGGACAGCCCGCTCGCACGGTCGGCGGGGGGCAGCCCGTCCGGGACGGACAGGTCGACGGCGGCCAGCGCGCGGGCGTAGGCTGGGTCGTGGGCGAACCGGGGACGGTTCTCCCGCCACCAGGCCACCGGACCGGCGGACAGACCGGTCAGCCAGGCGTGGACCGTGAGCGCGCGCCCCGGGCCGGGCCGGGCCAGCCGGGCCCGGCGCAGGGCCCCCACGGCCCTCTCCCGCAGTACCCGGTGCACGGGATCGCCCTCCCCCTCCGGGGCGTCGAGGGTGCGTCGGAGCGCGTCCAGCGCCTCGCCGGGGTCTCCGTGCGGGCGGCTCACCACCTCGCGCAACCTCCCGAGGAGGCTGGGTGTGAGCGGGGCGAGGGTGCCCGCCGAGGCGAGGGCGCGGGCGTGGTCGCGGACGGCGGGTGCCGCGGCGTCCCACAACAGGGCGTCGTAGAGGGAGTCCAGCTCCGGGGAGGGGCCGGAGTCGAGCGGGGCCGGTTCCGGCAGGGCCCGGCCGTCGGACAGCGTCACCGTTCCCTTCCGGCGGGCCGGAAGGGGGGCCGAGGGCGGGGCCAGCGGCAGGGGCGCGCGCGGGGGCGGGTCGAACAGGGCGAACTGACCGTGGCCGTCCACGAGGCGTCCGCCGAGGGGGTGGGCCTCCAGGTCGCGTACCTCGGCGGTGGTGATTCCCCCGCCGGGGCGCAGGCGCACGACCGACCCCGGGGCCGCCGCCCACCGCTGCGCCATCGGACCCCGGTAGGCCCGGTGGTAGGCGCCCACCAGGACCGGTTCGACGTGCGCGGCCACCACCGTGACGGGGGTGTGCGGCAGACGGCGGGCGAGGAGTTCGCGGACGGCGGGAACCAGGGCGTGCGGACGCTCCTGTCCCTGCGCTCCCACCAGTACCGCCGGGGAGAGCAGGACCAGGTCGACCTCACGGCCGCCGCGCCTGGACCGGTCCGGGCCGGGCGCCTCCACCCGGTCCGGGGAGAGCAGGCGGTCGGGGCGTACGGGAGTCACCGAGACCCCTCCGTGCGCGCGGGTGCCGCCGGAACCCAGGGTGAGTGTCCCCTCGGCGTCGGCCAGCACCGCGGTGATCCGCTCGGCGAGCGCTCGCAGGGAGGCGTGGTCGGGCCCGCGCAGCTGCCAGCGGGCCTCGAACACCTGGCCCGGGTCCAGACTCGTGGTGAAGAAGGGGGCGCCCCGTCCGAGGTAGCTCTCGGAGGTGGTGCGCACGGCGGCCCGCAGGGAGAGGTCGGGGGTGAGCGGGTCCCGGACCGCGCGGTGCGGGACACCGGGTCGGTCGACCCCGTCCGCGAACAGGTCCACGAGGGTGTCGCCGTCCTTGCCCGGGGTGTAGAGATGGGCCGGTGGCGTGTGGGCCACCACCGGGACTCCGGGACGCTCGTGCTGTTCCAGGCGGGGGTGGGCGGGGGCGAACCGGACCCGTTCGCCTCGGGCCACCCAGGAGTGGAGTTCGTCGGGCAGCCCGGCGCGCCGGAGCGCGGCAGCGAGCATGCCGCGCTGGGCGCGACCGCTGATGGTGGTCTCGGTGTCCACGCGCAGGGGGTCGAAGGAGGTGCGCACCGCGAGGGAGTCGGTGAGCACGTACCGCAACGGAAGGTAGGCGCTGACGGGTGCGGCGGGGGACGGAGCGGAGGACGGGGCGGGGTTCATGGTCGGCGGCCCTCCCGCCCGGACACGGATGCATCCGATCCCCCGCCGGGGCTCCCTGGCCACTGTCGCGGGTCCGGGGGCTTCCCCGGTCCAGGGTCCGGAGCGCGGCCCGTGGGTGTTCTCCGCGCGGGGTCCGGTAGTGGTCCCGGAGGCGGGCCCGTGGGAGTTTCCGCAGGCGGGTCGGCCGGACCCGGCCGCACCGGCGGCCGTGCCAGCGCGAGCGTGGTGGCACGGGGATCGGGGTCCTCGGGGCGGGCCAGGTACACGTCGACGCGCCCCCGGCCTCGGGTCGAGCGGAGCCCGATCCGGTCGGTGGCCAAACACGCGCGGGCCAGGCAGCGCCAGTCCTCCCCGGACGGCGCGAGCGCCCAGGTGAGGGACGCGGTGAGCAGCAGCCCGGGCAGGAGCGCCCGGTGGGTGCGCAGTCGACCGGGTTCGGCGGCGCCGTCGGGCCCGATCTCCACTCCTGTCTCCAGCGTCGTGTGCGCCTCGGTCACCGCCCGGCGAAGAGTGGTGCGCGCGGGTCCGGCACGCCCCGCCAGGGCGTGGGCGACGGCGGCGCGGACCGGGTCCGAGGGAAGCGCGTGCCCCACCCGCAGCGCGCGGTCGGCGCCGTGCGACCCCTCACTGCCGAACAACCGCTCCACCGCCTCCGCCAGGTCCGGTGCGACCGTCGCCGCGTCCAGGGCCGCCGTACGCAGCCGGGCGGCGAGCCGGTGCCGGGGCAGGTAGGGCAGCCCGTGCCCGTCGGTGACCACGTCGGTGTCGGCGCCCGTGCCGTCCGCGCTCGCGCCGACGAACAGCGCGGGGGAGGCCAGGCGCAGCACGATCCGGTCGGGTCGGTTCATCGGTCCCCGCCCTCCGTCAGCCCCGGGTCCAGGTAGAGGTCGCGCACGGCCGCCGCGTCCAACAGCTCGCCGTGGGTCCACCCCGTGGGCAGGACGACGGGGCAGCCGGTGACGCGGGCGCGGCGGTCCAGCTCGGGCCCGGGGTCCGCGCCGGACTCCAGCAGCGGGACCAGGGCCGAGACCAGCCATCCCCGGTGGCGTGCGTCCCCGTCCGTGAACGGTCCCCGCGCGGACAGGTAGCGGTCCAGGAACCGGGCGAAGGCGGAGCCGGTCATCGGCAGGGCGGTGCGCGCGGGCACGGCCGCGCGGGCCGCCGCCATGCGGTCCAGGACCCGGTCGACGCCGTCGAAGCGAGTGGTCCAGGCCACGGTGTGCTCCTGGGCCGCGGCGGGGTCGGCGGCGACCTCGCTCACCCGTCGCGCCTTGGCCAGGCGGCACACGGCCTCGCAGAGGTCGTAGCCGAGCGCGAGCGGGGCGCCCACGGGCTGCACCGCGACACCCGCGCCCACGGTCGGCACGCGGGTGCGGTGCGCGCGTCCGCCGGGGCCCCTCACCGTCCGCCCCCGGACGTCGGCGCGCGCGAGCGCCCGGTGCAGGGCCGCCCGGGGGTCGGCCGGGTCACCGATCCGCTCGGGGTCCGCGTCCAACCACTCCAGGGCGTACCGGACCAGGCTCAGGGCGATCCGGGCGTCGCAGAGCACGGTGAGGTCGTCCCCGGCGACCACGATCGGGCGCACCGGGAGCAGGATCGGT
Organism: Nocardiopsis sp. NPDC006938; assembly: GCF_042869555.1. NCBI lineage: Bacteria > Bacillati > Actinomycetota > Actinomycetes > Streptosporangiales > Nocardiopsidaceae > Nocardiopsis > Nocardiopsis sp. NPDC006938. The sequence goes on from NZ_JBIAGA010000016.1 coordinate 82,681, forward strand.
CCGGGCGGTTCGTGGTCCAGGGTGACGCGTCCCGCGGTGTCGACCCCCGGCAACCAGGGAGAGCGCCCCGGAGCGGTCCGGACCCGCGCCGCCACCGCCCGCACCAGGGCCCGGGCCAACCCCTCCACGAGCCCGGACACGCGCAGGGACAGCTCCCGTTGGGCCAGCGCCCCGGAACCGGGTGCGCCCGGGGTCCCGGCCCGTTCCCGGTACTCCCCGAGCAGCGCGCCCAGACCGTTGACGTCCACGTGCACCACCGCCACACGGCTCACCTCGCCGTGGTCGCGGCCGAGCCGGTCCACCTCCATCGGCAGCGCTAGATCGCAGTGCGGGCCGGTCAGCCAGGCGTCGCTGTGGGCGCGGTGCCAGCGGCGCCCGATCCCCCGGGCGCGGGCGACGTCGGCGGCGACCCGCTCGTGTACGCGCCGTCCCGCCCCGGCGGCGTCCTCCAGGGGTCTGCTGCCGTCCACCGCCTCGGCCGGGGCCCCGCTGACCGAGCACACGGCGGTGATGCCGTACCCCGGCGCGGGGGTGTGCAGGACGGACATGTGACGGCGGGCCCGGCGCAGGCGCACCGGGAGCTCCGCCAGTGCCGTGTCCAGGTCCGCGACGGCGTCCGTGCCGGGGAGGGGGGAGGCTCCGGGGCCGAAGGGCACGAACGCGACCACCGGGGTCAGCCCGCCGGCCCGGTCGCGCAGTCTGCGGGTGTAGCGGCCGGTGAAGTGGCGTGCCGACTCCGGGTCGGGCAGGACCACGGTGAGGGCGCCGCCCGCGTCCCGCAGCACCAGGCAGTCCTCGGGGACGAGGTCGGCCACCCCGTACACGGGGTCGGTGGTGTCGGTGAGTTCCGCGACCAGCGCGGCGCGCCCCACGGCGTCCAGGATGCGGCGGCCGCTGTAGACGAAGGCCTGGATGCCGCGTAGGTCGACGCCGACCAGTACCCCGGTGGCCGGAGGGGCGGGGGCCGGGGTTTCCTGAACCGGGGCTTCGGGGGCCGGGACGTCGGGGGGCTGGTCGGACGCGTGGGGGACGCGGGGTCGGTGGGCGGGGCGGGGTTCGGTCGGTCGGTGCTCGGGGGCCTGGGTCACCGCGACGGACTCCTCGTGACCGGTGGACGGCGGGAACGCGCGGGGCTCCGCGCGGGAACGGGAGCCCTTCCGACCTCTCTCGGACGGTGACGGCGTCCTCACCACCCAACCAGGAGCGATCGCCTCCCGTCACCCCGATGGCCCCATCCGGTCACTCCCGCCCCCGTGGGCCGTGGGGCCGCGATGACGCGGGCACGAAAGGACCCCGCGCCCCCGGGCCCGGAGGCTCGCCCGTGTCTGCGGTCCCCCTCCGGGCCCTCACGTTCTCGGGCCCTTCCGTTCCTCGGTCGGCCTCCTGCCGGTGCGCGGTGGTCCGTCCGCCCGGTGCGGCGACGCCCCCTCTGCCCGGGAGAGTCCGGCCCTGTCCGAGAGAGCACAGTGCACGGACCCTCCCCCGCCCGACAGCAGAGAGGCCCCTCATGGCGACCCCGAGCAGACACGACCGGCTCACCCGATCCGAACGCGACCGCCCCTCCGGAGGCAAGCGCACCGGCCCCGCCCTGTCTCCCGAGGACCTCGTACCCCACCTGCTCGGGCTGGCCCGGACCCTGCGCGAGGGGGACGGGCGCACCCCGCCCGGTCCCGTGCCGCACGAACGCACGCGCTGACTCCCGGCCCGGGTAACCATCCGGGCCGGGCACGGGCGAGGACGAGAGAGGGGCTCCCACCCCGTCCACCGGGTGGGAGCCGTGAAGGGCGGCCGCGCGGCCGCCGGGGTGGGGCACCGGCCCCCGCCCGCCGTCCTCGGGCGGGAACCGGCGGTCTGTGGGTCAGTCGAACAACGTGCCCCCGAACTCCTCCGCCTCGGCCACCGCGTGCGCGTCGACCGGCCCGGGGCGGACGTGCCGGACGCGGTGGGCGGTGCGCGGAACCGGCCGTGGGGCGGGCACGCGCGCCGTGACCGGGATTCGTGTGACCGTGTCCACCCGCACCGCGCCGAAGCCCCGTGCGGTGTGCTTGCCGACCCCCGCGAGTTCGAGGAGCTCCAACAGGGCGGCGAAGGTCCCGGCCTCGCCCGGACCGCCGTCGACCAGGTCCAGGCGCAGGCCCCCCTGCCAGCCCCGCACGGTGTGCCCCTCCGTGTGCGGGTGCTCGGCGAGCGCCACCTCCTCGCCGGGCAGCGCCGAACGGCGGACCCGGCCCAGCACGGCCAGGGCGTTCTCCAGCCAGGGCCCGACCAGCGCGGGCGGGGCGAACCTGGCCACCGCGCCCACGGCGCCGCTGCCCCCGACGATGCCGCCACCGGACCGGTGCACGGCCCCGAAGAGCCGCCGGGGGTCGGGCCACACGTGCGGGACGCGCTCCCCCGTGGTGTCGCGGGTGGTCGTCACCACCGGAGTGCCGGTGCGCACCTCGGCGGCGCGCACGGCGACGCTCCGGCGCCCGGGGGCGAGCAACGCGGTGTAGGGGGTGTCGAAGGTCCGGGTGACCGAGAGGAGCTCGAACCGGTGGTCGCCGACCCGGTGGACCCGGCCGACCAGTTCGCCGGGGTCGACGGGCGCAGGATCGTCGTCCAGCCAGGTGAGGGTCCACAGGTACAGGCGGTCGCCCAGCGGGGTCGGCCAACCGTTCATCACCCAGCGCTTGGCCGAGGTGTGCTCGGCCCGCGTCTGCGGCCACCAGCGGTTGAGCAGCCCGTGGCAGTCCTCGGGGCGGACGGGCCGCGCCGCGTCGGCCCGGTCCCTGAGGATCAGGGTCCACCGTCTGGGCACCGGACTCCACCCCTCCCGTGGTCGGGACGGCGCACCGGGCACCGTCCACGGTCGTCCCACGACTACTCTCGGACAGTCCCGGCGCGCCGCGTCATCCGGGGGTGCGCTCGGGCTTCACGCGCCCTCGGCCATCTCGAGCAGACGCAGCACGGTACGCCAGTTGCGGGCGGTGACCTCCCCCGGGCAGTTCCGGGCGACCACCGCGGGCAGCCGGGCCGCGCGCACCCCGAGCTCGTGGTGGGTGAACACCTCGGTGGCGGTGACGACCATCTCCTCGCGCGGATGGGTGGCGGGGTCGATCGCGGCGAGCGCGGCGGTGTCCACGGGTTCCGAGCAGAACAGCACCATGAACGCGGAGGGGTCGCCCACCGTCAGGGTGTTGGCCGCCACGGCGGCGCGGAGCTGGTCGAGCGTGCGGGTCACCACCGGGACGTCCAGGTCGAACCGGTCGCGGAGAGCGGAGCGCACGGCGGCGCCCACCGCCCCGGGATCGCTCTCCGACGAGGTCAGCACGGCGTTACCGCTCTGGATGTAGGTGGCCACGTCCGTGTACCCGAGACCGGAGAGCAGGTCCCGCAGGTCCGCCATGGCCACCTTGCGGTGCCCGCCGACGTTGATGCCGCGCAGCAGCACGATGTGTCTGGTCATACCGGCCATGGTGTCGCGGACCGACGACAGCGGCGAGGTTGTCCGCGCGCAGGCCCGGGGACGACAATGGGTCGGACCCCGTCGGCCCCGATTTCCACCCCGGAGGGCGTATGCCCCACCTGCACCACACCTTCACGCTCACCGCCCTGGACCGGGGGGACGTCGCCCGGACCGTGTCCTCGGCGTACGGGGTCGTGCGCGGCGCGCGTTTCGGCCCGGACGGGGCTCTGCTCCCTCCCACCGAAGAGGAGCTGCGGCGCCTGGAGCGCCGCGCCGAGGCACGGGGAATCGTGCCGGACGCCGAGGAGAGGGCCGCCTACCAGCGGGCCTTCGAGGACCCGCCGGGCCACGCCGAGGGTTCCGGGGAGGCCGTTCCCGAAGGTGACGACCGCGGCTCGGCCGAACGGGAACTGGACGGGCACGACCTGGCGGAAGAGGCGGCGTTGCGCGAGGCCCGGCTCTCCCTGCGGCTGCTGTCCGGTGAGCACCTCGCCCCCGGCAGCGCCTACCTGGTCACCGAGGTCGATGCCGAGGGGCGTCCGGTCTTCGAGACCGACGGCGACGGCTGGGTGGGCACCGACCTCACCGTCACCTCCTGGAACGAGTCGGGACGGTGCGCGGTCGACTTCGCCATGCGCGAGGACGCCGGGGCCGCGGACGGCGCCTCGCCCCGGGGCGAGAGCACCACCACGACCGGGACGGTGGTCCACGACCACGTCCAGGAGACCCTGACCGTCGAGGCCGACCTGCGCCTGCCCGTCGAGAGCGCCATGGCGCGCTGGGGGTCGGGCCTCCTGCGGGCCCGTGTGCGGGTGCGGGTCGACCTGCCCGGTTGGTACGCGGCCGCCTCCGGAGCCGCGACCGTGCCTCCGGTGACCCTGGAGGTGGAGCACCGGCTGGTCCGGGCGAGCGGGGAGGCGGTCCCCGCGCCGGGCCCGGAGGGGGTGTGGTCGGTCTCCGGCCGTTTGGAGGTGCGCGGAGTCGGGCTGTCCCGCCCCCTCGTGGCCGCGGCCGGGTGGGCCCTGGGCCGTTCGTTGCGCGGTTCCGACGCGTGGTCCCTGGAGGCGCGTGCCGCCGCGTTCGAGGCGGGCTGGGACGGGATCGCCCGCGCGCTCCCCGAGTTCCCCGCCCTGCTCGACGAACTGGCCGCCGTCCTCGCCGACGCCCGCCCCCAGTAGGGCCGACCGATCCGGACGCCCGACCGCCCGGGCGGCCCCGAGCACGGTCCAGACGCCCGTGGGCCCGGGGTCCCTGGGCACCGGGCACCGGCGATCAGTCGCGATCGGCGCCCCACCCGGTGAGCGAGCGCACCCGCAGCTCCGTGAAGCGCGCGCTGTTGCGCTCCCGGGAGAGCAGGCTGCCGACGATCGCGCACGCGAAGCCGACGGGCACGGCGACCAGTGCCGGGTTCTCCATCGGGAAGACCTGGATGTCGATCCACGCGGGCAGCACCGACAGGTTCTCACCGGTGACCGGATCGGTCTTGCCGGACATCACCGGGGAGAGCAGCATCAGCACCAGCGTGGCCGACAGCCCCCCGTAGACGCCCCACTCCACGCCCCGGGTGTTGAAGCGGCGCCAGAACAGGGTGAGCACGATGACGGGCAGGTTCGCGGCGGCCGCGATCGCGAAGGCCAACCCCACCAGGAAGGCGACGTTCTGCCCCTGGGCCTGCACCGCCAGGGCGATGGCGAGGGCGCCGATCACACAGGCCGAGAACCGGGCGACCCCCACCTCCTGGGACTCGCGCGGGCGGCCCCACATGAGGACGTGTCCGAACAGGTCGTGCGCGATCGACGAGGACGAGGCGAGCGTGAGGCTGGCGATGACCGCGAGGATGGTCGCCAGCGCCACCGCCGAGATGAGCGCGAGGAGTACGGCGGCCCCCACCGGCCCCGCGGTCTGACGGCCCACCTCCTCGGCGAGCAACGGGACCGCGGAGTTCCCCGAGGGGTCCAGGGCCGTGATCCGCTCGGAGCCCACCAGGGCCGCGGCGCCGAACCCCAGGGCGAGGGTCATCAGGTAGAAGGCGCCCACCATGGCGATGGTGCGGTTGACCGAGGAGCGTGCGGCCCGGCCGTCGGGCACCGTGTAGAAGCGGATGAGGATGTGCGGCAGGGCGACGGTGCCCAGGACCAGTGCCAGTCCCAGGCTGACCAGGTCCAGCTTGTTGAAGAGGGTACGGGCCGCGTCCCCGGGGACCTCGACGCCGAACCGGAGCCCGGGTTCGAGGAAGGCCTGCCCGTGACCGCTGGCCTCGGCGGCGCCGCCGAGCAGCGCGCGCGGGTCGAAGGAGAACAGGGCCAGCACCAGGACGGTGAGCAGACCGCTGGCGGTGAGCAACACCACGGCCTTGATGATCTGGAGCCAGGTGGCCGCCTTCATGCCGCCGTACATGACGTACACGATCATCAGAACGCCCACCAGGACGATGGCTCCGGTGCGCGCCTGGCCCGCGCTCAGGCCGAGGAAGGTGCCGCCGTCGTGCAGACCCAGCAGGACCGAGACCAGGGCGCCCGCCCCGACCATCTGCGCGACCAGGTAGAACACGCACACGGTGACCGTGGACACGGTGCAGGCCAGGCGCACGCGCATCCGGCGCATACGGAAGGCGGGCAGGTCGGCCATGGTGAAGCGGCCGGTGTTGCGTGTGAGCTGCGCCATGGGCAGGACCAGCAGCCAGGCCACCAGGAAGCCGATGGAGTACAGGAAGCCGTCGTATCCCTGGAGGGCGATCATCCCGGCGATGCCCAGGAAGGACGCCGCGGAGAGGTAGTCGCCGGTCAGGGCCAGGCCGTTCTGGGTGCTGGAGAAGCCGCGCCCTCCGGCGTAGAAGTCGACGGCGCCCTGGGTGGTACGCCGGGCCCGCACCGTGATGACCAGCGTGACCAGCACGAACAGGGCGCACAGTCCGATGGTCCAGGCGTGCGCGGTCTGGATCGGGGTGTCGAGGACCGTGCTCGGACGCACCGGGGCGAGGGTCTCCATCAAAGGGCCGCCCGTCCGTCGAGGGTGTCCTCGGCCCGGGCCCGGTCGCGGAGCCCCTCCGCGAGGGGGTCGATGGCGCGCGCGGAGAACCGGCCGAACGCCCAGGCGAGGGCGAAGGTGAGCAGGAACTGACCGATGCCCATCACCAGGGCGACGTTGACCTGGTCGGCGACGCGCACACTCATGAAATCACGCGCGTAGGCGGAAAGGAGGAGATAGGAAAGGTAACTCAGCAGGAAGGTGCCGACCAACAGTCCGGATTGGACTGCGAATCTCCTTCGGAGTTTCACGAATGCGGGATCGACCGACAGACGTTCACAGGCGTGCGCCATATCCGCCCCGGCCCAGCCCCGCGCCGATCCGCCGTGGTCGGCGGCGGGCGTTTCCCCCGGCCCGCCGCCGCGCCTTCCGGACGTACCTTCCATGTACTCGACCACGATCATCCCCCCGAACACACGACATCGCTCCCCGCGTCCGCGCGGGGCCCTGGTCTGTGGCACCGATTCCGTTCCCCCACGGACCGGCCTTTCCCCGGCGCGCGCCCGCCTGGACGCGTCGGCCGGTTTCCCGGGCCGATCCGCCTTCGTCACCGGCACGGCCCCTCGAACCCGAGTGGAACTCACACTAACCACAGCCCGCCCGCCTTGTTCGCCACATACACAAATCGGTTGGGGCGAATGCGGGAACAGGAACGAAAAGGGGGAGAACGGTTATGCGGAACGCGCACCGGGAACACGCGGACTCGGCTCCGGCCCCCGGGATCACGGACCGTCACCCGAATGGACCGCCTGGTCATCCCGGGCACACGCGTCGCGGGACGGCGCGACGACCCCTCCGACTTCGCTAGGCTTCGGGGCGACCCCGACCCATCACGGAAACCGGTCTCATCACCCGTTTCCGTGTTCGTACACGTGTATGATTACAGGGTCCGCACAGTTCACGCGATACCGAAGGGAAATCCCCGCCGTGGTCACCGAGGTCTTCACGCGCAAGTACTGCGATCCCCACGCCGTCCGCGAGGAGAAGGTCGAGGCGACTGAGGTCATCCAGTTCGCCTGGGAGGGCGCCGTCCGCGAGGTCGACGCCTGCGAGGAGTGCTTCAAGGAGCACGAGACCCGCTACGAGCCCCTCGTCGACTACTCGCGTCCGGTGAAGAAGCGTCGCGCCACGACCAAGAAGGCCGCCGCCCCCACCGCCGAGAAGCCCGAGGGCTCCGACAGCGACGCGGACGGCGACGACGACAACTAGGTCGTGCGAGGTCCGGGGCCGCCCCCGGACCACTCCCTAGGTTCATCCGGCCGTTCCCGCTCGGAAACGGCCGGACCGGCCTCATCGCGTCAACCGCGAAACGGGGGTCGGCGGGCACCGGTGTGCCCGTCGGCCCCCGTTCGCGTACGTGCCGTCCGCGTGCTCCCGCGCGCGAGGCGGGGCTCCCCGGCCTCGGCGGGCCACACGCCGGGCCGGGCGGGCACGGGTCACGCACCGCCCGCGTCGTCGATGCCTCCGGGAGTGACGGTCTGGTCCAGGACGAACTCCACGTAGGCCTCGGCGTCGGGCCCCGAGGGCAGCGCCTCGGGGGTCGCGTGGACGAGTTGTGTGTAGCCGAGCCAGGTGGAGAAGGCGAGCAGGGCCCGCTGCCGGGCGCGGTCGGGCGAGACGCCCAACTCCTCGTACAGGGCCGCCACGTAGGCGATCCGTCGTTCGGTGACCCGGGAGACGGTGGCGGCCACACCGTGGCCGCGCGGCTCGCGCACGACGCCTTCGACGACTCCCACCACGCCGACGCCTTCGCCGTGGAGGCCCGACCCTGCACCCGCTGGTGGTGCGCGCGATGCTCCGCCGCGCCGCGCACCGGCTGGCGGACCGGGCCTGGGCCGCCCGCCGCGAGGGCGCCCCGCGGGCGTGACGACCCGCGGTCCCGGCGGCCGGGCCCCGCCTACGGCCTGCCCGCGACCAGGGCACCGTCCTTCCACACCGCCGCCACCTGGGGCACACCCGGGCGGTAGGCCAGATACAGGTGGTTGGGCGCGTCGAGCAGGGTCAGGTCGGCCCGGCCCCCCGGCGACAGGCGGCCCACGTCGTCGCGGCGCAGCGCCAGCGCCCCGCCCCGGGTCGCCGCCCACACCGCCTCGTCCGGGGTCATCCCCATGTCCCGCACGGCCACGGCGACACAGAACGCCAGACTGGACGTGAAGCACGAGCCCGGGTTGCAGTCGCTGGCCAGGGCCACCAGAGCGCCCGCGTCGATGAGGGCGCGGGCGTCCGGATAGGGCTGACGGGTGGAGAAGTCCACCCCCGGAAGCAGCGTCGCCACCGTGGGCTCGGGCCGCCGCGCCGCCTGGGCCAGGGCGTCCACGTCCTCACCGGTCAGGTACGTGCAGTGGTCCACCGAGGCGGCCCCCAGCTCCACCGCGAGCCGGACCCCCGGCCCCTCGCCCAACTGGTTGCCGTGTACGCGGGGCAGCAGCCCGCGTTCCATCCCGGCGGCGAGCACCCGGCGCGAGGCCTCCTCGTCGAAGGCGCCGCGCTCGCAGAACACGTCCACCCAGCGGGCGTGCGGCGCGCAGGCGTCCAGCATCGGCCCGGTGACCAGGTCGACGTAGGCGCCCGGATCGTCGGCGTACTCGGGAGCGACCACGTGCGCGCCCAGGAAGGTGACCTCGTCGGTGACCCGGCCGGCGACCTCCAGGGAGCGGCGCTCGTCCTCCACGGTCAGCCCGTACCCGGACTTGACCTCCAGAGTGGTGGTGCCCTGGCCGTGCGCCTCACGGACGAAGCGGCGGGCCCCGGCCAGCAGATCGGCGTCGGAGGCGGCGCGAGTGGCCGCGACGGTGGTGCGGATACCGCCCGCCGAGTAGGGGGTACCGCTCATCCGGGCGGCGAACTCGCGGCTGCGGTCCCCGGCGAACACGATGTGGGAGTGGCTGTCCACGAACCCCGGCAGCACGCACCGTCCGGCGGCGTCCACCCGGACGTCGGCGTCGGGAGCCTGCGCGCGCGGCCCCGCCCAGGCCACCCGGCCGTCCTCGATCACCAGGGCGGCGTCCTCGATCTCACCGAGGGGGCCCTTGCCCCGTTCGGGATCGTTGGTGACCAGGGTGCCGATGGCGTCGACGAGGACGGTGCCGGGCGTCGCGGGCTCGGTCGGGGTGTCGGGGCCGTTCGGGGTCACAGCAGCTCCTTGATGGCGGCGTCGAGTTCTCGGGCGGTGTCGGGCAGGCTCAGGTGCGCGCCGTCGCGGACGGTCCACGCGCCGTCGACCATCACGTGGCGGACGTCGGCGGCGGAGGCGGCGAAGACCACGGCATCGGTGGCCCGCTCGGGATCGGCCCCGGACAACCGCACGCCGTCCAGGGACACGGTGACCAGGTCGGCGCGGGCTCCGGGGGTGAGCGTTCCCGCGTCGTGCCAGCCGAGACCCGCGTGCCCGTCGGAGGTGGCGGCGCGCAGCAGCTCCGCGCTGCCCAGCGTGCCACGGCGGTGGGTGCGCAGGCGTTCGTGCAGTTCCACCGCGCGCGCTTCCTCGAACAGGTCGAGCTGGGCGTGCTGGTCGGTGCCCAGACTCAGGGGGACCCGGTGCGGACCGGCCGTGAGGTCGCCGGTGCGCGGCAGCCCGTCCGCGAGGTCGCGCTCGGTGGTCGGGCACAGGCACACGGCGCAGCCGCTCCCTCGGACGGTGGCGACGTCGGCGTCGGTGAGGTGGGTGGCGTGCACCAGGGTGGTGCGTTCGGTGAGGGCGCCCGCGTCGGCCAGCACCCGCACGGGGGTGGTGCCGTACGCGGCCAGGCAGGCGGCGTTCTCGGCGGGTTGCTCGGAGACGTGGACGTGCAGGGGCAGCCCGCCGGTGTCCGCGAGACGGACGACGGTCGGCAGGTCGGCGGCGGGGACGGCGCGGACCGAGTGCGCGGCCGCTCCCACGCGGGCGTGCGCGCCCCGGGGCGTGAACGCGCCGACCCGGGTGGCCCAGGCGTCGGCGGAGCCGTCGCCGAAGCGCAGCTGCGGCCCGGCCAACGGCCGGTGCGTGCCGTCCTCAGCCAGCCCGCCGGACAGGTAGCACACGTCCAGGAGGGTGATGCGCACGCCCGCGTCGGCGGCGGCCGCCACCAGGGCCTCGCCCATGGCGTTGGGGTCGTCGTAGGGGCGTCCGCCGGGGCCGTGGTGCAGGTAGTGGAACTCGCCCACGCAGGCCACCCCGGCCAGGGCCATCTCGGCGTAGGCGGCGCGGGCCAGACGGTGGTAGGAGTCGGGGTCGAGGCGCTCGGCCGCGCGGTACATCACCTCGCGCCAGGTCCAGAAGGACCCGCCGTCGGTGTGGGTGCGGCCGCGCAGCGCCCGGTGGAAGGCGTGCGAGTGGGCGTTGGCCAGGCCGGGCAGGGTGAGGCCGGGCAGGCGCTCGGCACCGCCCGGGTCGGCCCCCGTGACGACGGAGGTCAGCCGCCCGTCGTCGACGGTGAGGAGCACCCCGGCTTCGGGAGCCTCACCGCCCAGCCACGCCCACTCGCACCAGTACCGGCGCGCCCGCGCACCCGGTGTGCTCGGGCCGAGCCCCCGCGCGTTCGGCCCGAGCGGGGCCCGGGCGTGAGGGGCCGGGGCGCCCGGGACCGTCGGGGAACCCGACCCGCGCGGACTCCGTGCGCGCCGGGCGCGCGGGTGTTCCGATCGGTCGGTCACCGGCCGCCTCCGGGAACGGCGAGAAGGTCGGCCAGAACGTCCGCCAGGGCGAGGACCCCGGCGTGGGAGTCCTCGGGGCGGGCCCACTCCTGCGGCGAGTGCGAGATCCCGCTCGGGTTGCGCACGTACAGCATCGCGGTGGGCACGTGAGCGGAGAGCACCCCGGCGTCGTGCCCGGCCCCGGTGGGCAGGACCGGCACCGGACCTGCCGCCTCGGCGGCCCGGGTACCCACGATCCCGGCCAGCCGGTCCCTGAGGTCGTGCGAGAACTCCACCAGAGGGGTGGTGGACTCGGCCGTCATCGCGAGGGAGACCCCGTGGTCGTGGGCGGCCCGGTCGGCGGCCTCGCGTACACCCTCGACCACCGACTCCAGAGCGGCCCGGTCGGCGGCTCGGGCGTCCAGCCAGGCGCTGACCAGCGAGGGGATCGCGTTGGTGCCGTTGGGGGTGATCAGGCCCTTGGCCACGGTGGCCCGGGCCCCGTGCCGCTCGGCCAGGGCGCGGGCGGCCAGGATCGTGTGGGCGAACGGGAGCATGGGGTCCGCGCGGTCCTCCAGACGGGTGGTGCCCGCGTGGTCGGCCCGGCCCCGGAAGTCCATCCGCCACCGGCCGTGCGGCCAGATCGCGCTGGCCACCCCCACCGCGTGGTCGGTGTCCTCCAGCGCACGCCCCTGCTCGACGTGCAGCTCGACGAACACGTCCAGCCAGGAGAGGAGTTCGGGGTCGGGTCCGATCGCCTCGGGGTCCAACCCCGCCCCCGCCATGGCCCGCTCCCAGGTGACACCGGAGGCGTCGGTGAGGGAGCGCGCGCGTGCCGGGTCGATCTCCCCGGTGGTCAGGCGGCTGCCCAGGCAGGGCACCCCGAACCGGCCGCCCTCCTCCTCGACGAACACGCCCAGGACCAGCGGGCGGGAGGGGGTGAACCCGCGTGCGCGCAGTTCGTCGACGGCCGCCAGGGCGCTGGCCACGCCGAGGGGCCCGTCGAAGGCCCCGCCGTCGGGCACCGAGTCCAGGTGCGAGCCGGTGGCCACCGCGCCCGGGCCGGGCGTGCCCCACCAGGCCCACAGGTTGCCGTTGCGGTCGGTGCGCACGTCCAGGCCCCGGGCGGCGGCCGCCTCGGTGAACCAGGCGCGGGCGTCGGTGTCGGCGCCCGCCCAGGTGTACCGGTGGTAGCCGCCGCTGTCGGCGGAGCGGCCCACCGGAGCCAGGTCGGCCCAGAGCTGGTCGAAGCTCACTCGCCCTCCTTCATGGGGACGCGGATGCCGTGCGCCTCGGCGACCCGTTCGGCCTCCTCGTACCCGGCGTCCACGTGCCGGACGACGCCCATGGCCGGATCGTTGGTGAGCACCCTCTGGAGCTTGGCGGCGGCCAGCTCGGTGCCGTCCGCGACGCTCACCTGACCGGCGTGGATGGAGCGGCCCATGCCGACCCCGCCGCCGTGGTGGATGGACACCCAGGAGGCACCGGAGGAGGTGTTGACCAGGGCGTTGAGCAGCGGCCAGTCGGCGATCGCGTCCGAACCGTCCTTCATGCCCTCGGTCTCGCGGTAGGGCGAGGCCACCGACCCGGTGTCCAGGTGGTCGCGACCGATCGCCAGCGGCGCGGTGATCTCCCCGGAGGCCACCAGTTCGTTGAAGCGCTGCCCGGCCGCGGCCCGCTCACCCTGGCCCAGCCAGCAGATCCGGGCGGGCAGACCCTGGAAGGCGACCCGCTCGCGCGCCATGCGAATCCACCGGGCCAGGTGCTCGTTGTCGGGGAACAGGTCGAGGACGGCCTCGTCGGTGCGGGCGATGTCGGCGGGGTCCCCGGACAGCGCGGCCCACCGAAACGGGCCCTTGCCCTCGCAGAACAGGGGACGGATGTAGGCGGGCACGAAGCCGGGGAAGTCGAACGCGCGGGTGAAGCCGCCCTCGCGCGCCTCGTCACGGATGGAGTTCCCGTAGTCGAAGACCTCCGAGCCCGCGTCGAGGAAGCCCACCATGGCCTCCACGTGCGCGGCCATGGACTCCCTGGCCCGGAGGGTGAACTCCTCGGGCTTGGCGGCGGCCAGCCCCTTCCAGTCCTCGAAGGCCACGCCCGCCGGAAGGTAGGCGAGCGGGTCGTGCGCCGACGTCTGGTCGGTGACGACGTCGATCGGCGCGCCCCGGGAGAGGAGTTCGGGGAAGACCTCGGCGGCGTTGCCCAGGACGCCGATGGACAGCGGTCGGCGCTCGTCGCGGGCGCGCACCGCGAGGTCCAGGGCCTCGTCGAGGTCGGCGGCGCGCACGTCGAGGTAGCGGTGCTCGATGCGGCGGTCGATCCGGCTGCCGTCGCACTCGACCACGATCGCCACACCGTCGTTCATGGTGACGGCCAGGGGCTGGGCGCCACCCATGCCCCCGAGCCCGGCGGTCAGGGTGATGGTTCCGGCGAGAGTACCCCCGAACTTCTTCGCGGCCACGGCCGCGAAGGTCTCGTAGGTGCCCTGGAGGATGCCCTGGGTGCCGATGTAGATCCACGACCCGGCGGTCATCTGCCCGTACATGGTCAGGCCCTCGGCCTCCAGGCGGCGGAACTCGGGCCAGTTGGCCCAGTCCCCCACCAGGTTGCTGTTGGCCAGCAGCACGCGCGGCGCCCACTCGTGGGTGCGCATGATGCCGACCGGGCGGCCGGACTGCACCAGCAGCGTCTCGTCGCCCTCCAGGTCGCGCAGGGAGGCGGTGATGCGGTCGAAGCTGCGCCAGTCACGCGCGGCCTTGCCGGTGCCGCCGTAGACGACCAGGTCCTCGGGGTGTTCGGCCACCTCGGGGTCGAGGTTGTTGTGGAACATGCGCAGGGCCGCCTCCTGCTGCCAGCCCTTGGCCGACAGGGTGAGGCCGCGGGCCGCGCGGACGGTGCGGGGTGTGCTCATCGTAGTCTCCGGGGGGGTTAGGCGAGGGGGGTGACGGTCTCGGCGGCCTCGACGACCGAACCGTCGGCGACCAGGGCGGCCACGGCGGCGATCTCGGGGGCCAGGTAGCGGTCGGGACCGGGTCCCGCGACCCGTTCGCGCACCGTGCGCAGGACGGCGCCGGTGGCGGGTCCGGGCTCCAGCGGGGAGCGCAGGTCCAGGGCGCGGGCGGCGGTCAGCAGCTCCACGGCCAGCACGGTGGTGAGCCCGTCGACGGCGCGGCGCAGCTTGCGCGCGGCGGACCAGCCCATGGACACGTGGTCCTCCTGCATGGCGGAGCTGGGGATGGAGTCGACGCTGGCGGGAACCGCCAGGCGCTTGAGCTCGGAGACGATCGCGGCCTGGGTGTACTGGGCGATCATGTGGCCGGAGTCCACTCCGGGGTCGTCGGCCAGGAAGGCCGGGAGCCCGTGCGAGCGGGAGACGTCGAGCATGCGGTCGGTGCGGCGTTCGGCGATCGAGGCGGTGTCGGCCACGGCCACGGCCAGGAAGTCCAGGACGTAGGCGACCGGGGCCCCGTGGAAGTTGCCGTTGGACTCCACCCGGCCGTCGTCGAGCACCACCGGGTTGTCGATGACGCTGTCGAGTTCGCGCCCGGCCACGAGCAGGGCGTGGGCGAGGGTGTCGCGGGCGGCCCCGGCCACCTGCGGGGCGCAGCGCAGCGAGTAGGCGTCCTGGACGCGGTTGCAGTCCGGCCCCCGGTGGGAGGCGACGATCGGCGAGTCGGCGAGCATCGCGCGCAGGTTCGAGGCGGAGGCGGCCTGACCCGGGTGCGGGCGCAGTCTCTGGAGCTCCTCGGAGAAGACCCGGTCGGTGCCGAGCAGGGCCTCGACGCTCATGGCGGCGGTGATGTCGGCGACCTTGAGCAGGCGCTCCAGGTCCACGCAGGCGATGGCGAGCATGCCGAGCATGCCGTCCGTGCCGTTGATGAGGGCCAGGCCCTCCTTGGCGCCGAGCTCCACGGGCGTGATTCCCGCCGAGGCCAGGGCCTGCCCGGCCTCCCTGAGCTCACCGTCGGCGCCCCGGACCCGCCCCTCGCCCATGAGTGCCAGGGCGACGTGGGAGAGCGGCGCGAGGTCGCCGGAGCAGCCCAGGCTGCCGTACTCGTGGACGACGGGGGTGATCCCGGCGTTGAGCAGGGCGGCCAGGGTCTCGACGGTGACGACCTGGACCCCGGTGTTGCCCGAGGCCAGGGTGCGCAGGCGCAGCAGCATGAGGGCGCGCACGACCTCGCGCTCCACCTCGGGTCCGGCCCCGGCGGCATGGGAGCGGATGAGGGAGCGCTGGAGGCGGGCGCGCAGGTCGGGGGCGATGTGCCGGGTGGCCAGCGCGCCGAACCCGGTGCTGACGCCGTAGGCGGGCACCTCGCCCCGGGCGAGCGCCTCGACCTGTTCGCGGCCGTGGCGCACGGCCTTGCGGGTGTCCTCGCTGAGGACGACCTGGGCGCCCTCGCGGGCGACGGAGAGGACCTGGGCCGGGGTGAGCGGAGCACCGCCGACGGCAACGGAAGGAACTGCTGTGGACATGGCCCCATTCGACCGTGCCCGGGCCCGCACCGGAAGTGCCAACACGAGGGTTCTGTCCGAGATACCAGACACCTCGGAGGGCTAGCGGATGACCCGCACCTCGCACCTGAGACCGGGCGCCGCCGCGATACGCGCGTCCGCGGTGACCAGCGCACAGTCCAGAGCTTCGGCGACGGCCACGTAGACCGCGTCGTAGGCGCTCAGATGGTGGCGGAGCTCCCACGCCCGGTGATAGATCGACCCCGTGGCGTCCACATAACTGATGGCCTGCATTTCATAGAGCTTCAGTGCCGCTTCCGCGTCAGCCTGGGGGAACTTCCTCCCCAGCACGAGGCCACGCATGGAACTGAGGAACTCGGCCGGTTGATGACTCGGCGCGTACCACTCCGGATCACTGCCCAGGACTCTTTGTGCCACCCCGACACCGTGACCGGTCGCGCCGAGGTAGAGGTCGACCAGCGCGGACGTGTCTACGACGATCACGCGACTTCACTTTCCGGTTCGTCACCACCATCGCCCCGGGCCTCACGCACCACGGCGACGATTTCTTCCACAGTCAGCTTGGCCCCGGGCAAGGGGGTCTGCGCCACGATCTCACGATTGCGCGCGAACCGTGCCTCCTTCTCCAAGAGACCCAGCAGGTAGGCCTGGAGGGACTTGCCCGACCTCTTGGCCTCTGCTGCCAGTGCCTCTCTGACCTCGTCCGGAACATCCTTGATCTGAATGGCAGCCACAGCGCACTCCTTCGAATCGGGCTGACGCCACTACCTCTACATATTAGCAATACATATCGGCGCCACTGTGGCGCCACAACCGCACGTGCCGAGTCCATGACACCCTTGGGGCATGAGTGTTGTTCCGGCGGCCACGCGCGCGCTGCGGCTGCTGCGCTTCCTGGCCTCCCGGCCGGGCCCCGTCTCGGCCTCGGCGATCGCCACCGGCCTCGGCCTGCCCCGGTCCAGCGTCTACCAGCTGTTGGAGGCGATGGCCGAGGAGGGGTTCGTGACCCACCTGCCCGAGGATCGGCGGTGGGGGCTCGGCGTGGCCGCCTTCGAGATCGGTTCGGCCTACCTGCGCCACGACGGCGTCGAGCGGCTGGCCCGGCCCCTGCTGCACCAGCTCACCGAGACCACCGGCGCCACCGCGCACCTGGGGGTCCTGCACGGAGCCGACACGCTCTACCTGCTCAAGGAGCAGCCCCCGCACGCGCCCACCCTGATCACCGGTGTGGGAGTACGCCTGCCCGCGCACCTGACCGCGTCGGGGCGGGCCATGCTGGCCCGACTGCCACGCGCCCAGGTGCGGGCGCTGTACCCGGACACGGGGGCCTTCACCGACCGCACCGGGCGCGGTCCGTCCACCCCGGGGCAACTGCGGGAGCTGTTGGCCGAGGAGCGCCGTCAGGGGTGGTCGATCGAGAGCGGCCAGGTCACCGAGGGGTTCCTCTCGGTGGCGGCGGCGGCCTCGGACCACAACGGGCGCCCGGCCGCCGCGATCAGCCTCACCGTGCCGGCGGCCCGGCCGGTCACCCCCCGGGCGCTGGCCTCCCGGGTGCGGGACGCGGCCGGGGAGCTCACCCGCAGGCTCAGCGGGAGGTCGCCCTAACCGCGGCGAGCGCGCAGGGGCGGGGTCCGCTCGACGATCGACGGCAGCGGCGCGGTGCGCTCCACCATCTTGAGGATGTGCTCCTTGCGATCGCGCGGAACCTGCACGTAGAACTGCGTGGCGGCCTCGGGGTCGACCTCCAGGTCCAGGCTCTCGGGGGTTTCGGCCCAGGTGGGCAGTTCGGGGTCGGTGCGGTGGGTGTCCAGCGCGAACTCGATGAAGTAGGTGATCCTGCGTCCGCCGGTGTGCACCTCGCGGATGCGGCGGATCTCCGGCCAGGCGATGAAGGTGCCCTCTCCCGGGAACCACCACTTGCGCTCCTGGAGCACGGTGACGCCGTCACTGTCGGCGCTGATGCCCTGCCGGGTGATGCGCTGCGGCAGCCCGCGCACGAGGAAGACGTTGCTGCCGGGGCCGATGAAGAACATGACCAGCGCCGCGAACGCCCACAGGGACACCGAGCCGACCGTGGTCTCCTCCCGCAGCACGTGCCAGAGCATGGACCCCACCACGACGGCAAAGCCGAGGGTGAGACCGCCGGAGAAGTAGGCCGCTGTCATCCACATGCGGGTGTTGGGGCCGCGCAGGCTGACGTAGCGGCGCAGGTGGGACACGCTCGCGGGCGGCTGGGTCAGGTCCGAGGGGACACCCCGTGTCTCAGGGGGGACGTCCGGTGGTTCGGGGGAGGCCATACCTCCCATTCTTCCAAGGTTCGGGGGTGCTTGGTGCGCCGCGTCACGCCGCTTTCCCGGCCATGTGCGGTCAATACCGGCGAACGGCTGATCTCCGCCCCTCCTCGGCGCTACAGTCCTGTCCCATGAGGCGCAGCACGCGAGAGTACGAGACCGCACTCCTGGTGGACGGCGAGGTCCTGGTGATCGAGGGGATCGTCTACCGGGGTCGCACCATGCTGGACGAGGAGGGGGCGGAGCGGTTCGCGCCGTTGGAGCGCTGGGCCACGACCGTGGCCGAGAGCCTGGGAAGGCCCGTGACCTGGCGTGCCGAGGCCAAGAACGAACCCGAGGCCCGGGGTACCGCGCGGCCCGGGCAGGTGCTTCAGAACCGCCTGGCGCTCTGAGCTCCGCACTTGGCGCACTGGAACTTGCGGTCGTCGCCGAGAATCCAGTCGTGGTCTCCGCCGGTGGGGCACGCTGACATCGACACCAACTCCTCAGGAAGGGGGCTTCGGGGGTGTGTGTCGGTCATCGTAATTCCCACAGGTCACACCGGTCTCGGGAATGAGAAGATCGGTCGTTCCCTCATGTCCGAGGCACCCCCGTCGCCGAGGCGTCCTCCCCCGGCACGCACGGGGGCCCGCGCCCGGTCCGGTGACCGGGGGCGGACCCCTGGAAACCCCGACGGCCGCGGGGGCCGTCCGGAGCCTAGTTCTGGGAGGCCCTCATGTGGGCCTCGACGGCGGCGCGGTCGGCGCGGAGCTTGGCCAGCGCCTCGTCGAGGATGAGCTTGCCCTCCTCCTCGCTGCGCCGCTCCTTCACGTACGCCAGGTGGGTCTTGTACGGCTCGGTGCGCGGCGGCGACGGCGGGTTGGCCTTGTCCTTGCCCGCGGGGAACCCGCAGCGCGGGCAGTCCCACTCGTCGGGAACGGCGGCCTCGCTGGCGAAGCTGGGCACGACCTCGTGCAGGTTCGCACAGTAGAACGGAACCCGGACACGCGGAGCGGCCTCGCCGCGCTCGGCCTCGCCCATAGGGCCGGCTCCGACTCGGCTGCCACGGATGGCGCTGCCACTACCCACGAAAAACTCCTTCAGCGAACTCGCTGCCTGACTCGGGCGCGATGGTCTTGTACGAGGGGCCTGCGGCCGATCGGCGCGCTACATTCCCCGGTTGATCAGCAGACCGAGGATGACGATCGTCACGATCCAGGTGATCCCGATACCGATGGTCATCCGGTCGAGGTTGCGCTCGACCACGGACGAACCGCCGAGCGAGGAGGTGACACCGCCGCCGAACATGTCGGAGAGGCCACCGCCCTTGCCCTTGTGCATCAGCACGAGGAGGACCAGCAGCACACTGAGAAGCATCACGAAGATGGACAGACCGAGGATCACACGCTCACCCGTAGCTCGACCCCGCAGCAGGGGGGAATGGACACCTCGGTCCCCCTTTTCCCCACCGTTCCGGGCCGACGGGAGGCGTCGGTCCGGGGCGGTCGCGGAAGGAGGAGACCGGGGACGTTTTCGGATTTTACCGTGCCGGTGAAGGCGCGGGCGGAGAAACCCCAAGGCAGGGCAATCCCCACAGCGAAGTCTAGCCCGAACCCGGCACCCGTCGCGCACCCGGCCCGTCACCCCTGGACGTCGGAGGGTGACGGGCCGGGCTCACGAGACGGTTGGTCAGCCGTTCTCGCCGAAACGGATCACCTTGGTGAACTCGTCGGCCTTGAGGCAGGCACCGCCGACCAGGGCGCCGTCGACGTCGTCCTTGGCCATGATGCCGGGGGCGTTGTCACCCTTGACCGAACCGCCGTACAGGACGCGGACCGCGTCGGCCACCTCGGCGGAGTACAGTTCGGCCAGGCGGGCGCGGATCGCGGCGCACACCTCCTGGGCGTCCTCGGGGGTGGCGACCTCACCGGTGCCGATGGCCCACACCGGCTCGTAGGCGATGACGATCCGCTCGGCCTGCTCGGCCGGGATCTCCTTGAGGGCGCCGTCCAGCTGGGCCAGGACGTGCTCGACCTGCTGCCCGGCCTTGCGGACCTCCAGACCCTCGCCCACGCACAGGATCGGCACGATGTCGTTCTTGTAGGCGGCCTTGACCTTGGCGTTCACGAGGGCGTCGTCCTCGTTGTGGTACTCGCGGCGCTCGGAGTGACCCACCAGGACGTAGGAGCACTCCAGCTTGGCGAGCATCGAACCGGAGATCTCGCCGGTGTAGGCGCCCTTGTCGTGGGCGGAGATGTCCTGCGCACCGAAGCGGATGCTCAGCTTGTCCCCGTCCACGAGCGTCTGCACGCTGCGCAGGTCGGTGAACGGCGGCAGGACGACGACCTCGGCGTTCTCGTAGTCCTTCTCGTTGAGGGCGAAGGCCAGCTTCTGGACGAGCGCGATCGCCTCGAAGTGGTTGTTGTTCATCTTCCAGTTGCCCGCGATGAGCGGCTGGCGCTTGGTCATCCTTGACTCACTTCACAATCGTCGGGAGAGAGAGGGATCGCGTGACCCCGCACCGGGCGGGGCGGTCACCCTCAGGCCAGGGCGTCGATGCCGGGGAGGTCCTTGCCCTCCAGGTACTCCAGGCTGGCACCGCCGCCCGTGGAGATGTGGCCGAAGGCGGCCTCGTCGAAGCCGAGCGAGCGCACGGCCGCGGCGGAGTCGCCGCCGCCGACGACCGTGAGGGCGTCGGAGTCGACGAGGGCCTGGGCCAGGGCGCGCGTGCCGCCCGCGTAGGGAGTCATCTCGAACACGCCCATCGGACCGTTCCAGAACACGGTCCTGGCGTCCGCCAGCTTCGCGGCGAACAGTTCCTGGCTCTTGGGGCCGATGTCCAGGCCCATCCGGTCGGCCGGGATGGCGTCGACGCCCACGGCTGCGTGCGGGGCGTCGGCGGCGAACTTCTCGGCCGCCACGACGTCCACGGGCAGGACGATCTCCACGCCCTCGCGCTCGGCCCGCTCCAGGTAGCCGCGCACGGTGTCGAGCTGGTCGGTCTCCAGCAGACTGGAGCCGACCTCGTACCCCTTGGCCTTGAGGAAGGTGAACACCATGCCGCCGCCGATGAGCAGGCGGTCGGCGGTGCCCAGGAGGTTGTCGATCACGGCGAGCTTGTCGGAGACCTTGGAACCGCCCAGGGCCACCACGTAGGGGCGGTCGGGGTTCTCGGTGAGGCGCCTGAGCACCTCGACCTCGGTGAGCACAAGGCCGCCGACGGCGTGCGGGAGCTTGCCGGGCAGGTCGTAGACGCTGGCGTGCCTGCGGTGCACGGCGCCGAAGGCGTCGCCCACGTACAGGTCGGCGAGCTGGGCGAAGCGGTCGGCGAGCTCGCCGCGCTCGGCGTCGTCCTTGCTGGTCTCGCCGGGCTCGAAGCGCACGTTCTCCAGCAGCGCCACCTGGCCGTCCGCCAGGGCGGCGGCGGTGGCGCGGGCGGACTCGCCCGCGGTGTCGGCGGCGAAGGCGACCTCGGTGCCGAGCAGCTCGCCGAGGCGGGCGGCGACGGGGCGCAGGGAGTACTGGGGGTCCGGGGCGCCCTTGGGGCGGCCCAGGTGGGCGGCGACGATGACGCGGGCGCCGCGCTCGCGAAGCTTCTCGATGGTCGGCAGGGCCGCGCGGATGCGCCCGTCGTCGGTGATGCGGTCACCGTCCAGGGGCACGTTCAGGTCGGCCCGGACGAACACGCGCTTGCCGGAGACGTCGAGGTCGTCGATCGTCCGCATGCTGGTCTCCTCGTTGGGGTGTCGAAGTCGGGGGCGGCGGGGCCGCGCACGCGACGGCACCCCCACCGCGCGGGGCGGAAGGGGTGCCGGGTCACGCGTGCGCGGCCACGGGTCGGGGCCCGTGGGTCACAGGTTGGAGCCGACCAGCTTGGCCAGGTCCACCAGGCGGTTGGAGTAACCCCACTCGTTGTCGTACCAGCCCAGGATCTTGACCTGGTTGCCGGAGACCATGGTCATCCCGGCGTCCAGGGTGCAGGAGGGCGAGGTGCCGACGATGTCGGAGGAGACGATCTCGTCCTCGGTGTAGACCAGGACGTTCTTGAGCGGGCCCTCGGCGGCGGCCTTGAACGCGGCGTTGACCTCGTCCTTGGTCACCTCGCGGTCGACGGTGACGACCAGGTCGGTGGCGGAGCCGTCCGGCACGGGGACGCGCATGGCCATGCCGTCCAGCTTGCCCGCGAGCTCGGGGATGACCAGGGCGGTGGCCTTGGCGGCACCGGTGCTGGTCGGGATGATGTTCTGGGCGGCGGCGCGGGCGCGACGCAGGTCCTTGTGCGGGAAGTCCAGGATGACCTGGTCGTTCGTGTACGCGTGGACCGTGGTCATGAAGCCCTGCTGGACGCCGAAGCTGTCCTTGAGCACCTTCGCCATCGGCGCCACGCAGTTGGTGGTGCAGGAGGCGTTGGAGATGATGTCGTGGTTGGCGGCGTCGTACTTGTCGTCGTTGACGCCCATCACGATGGTGATGTCCTCGCCCTTGGCCGGGGCGGAGATGATGACCTTCTTGGCACCGGCGGTGATGTGCTTGCGGGCGTCCTCGGCCTTGGTGAAGATGCCGGTGGACTCGACGACCACGTCGACGTTGAGCTCGCCCCAGGGCAGCTGGGCGGGGTCGCGCTGGGCGAGGACCTTGATGGTCCTGTCGCCGACGCGGATGAAGTCGTCACCGACCTCGACGTCGCCCTCGAGGGTGCCGAGCACGGTGTCGTACTTGAGCAGGTGCGCGAGCGTCTTGGTGTCGGTGAGGTCGTTGACCGCGACGATTTCGATGTCGTTGCCGCCAGCGGCGACCGCGCGCCAGAAGTTGCGGCCGATCCGACCGAAGCCGTTGACGCCTACACGGATGGTCACGGAACCAATCTCCTCATATGTCGCACAGCAGTTTCACCCGAGCGTGCGGCTGCTCGCGGTGCGCCGGGCCGGTACGGTCGGCACGACCGTGTTGAACAGCGTGAACGCGTAACAGGTGTTCACAAAGAGCCTAGCGGAGTGTCGGCGGGGAGCCGTTCTCGCCCCCGCCCGCCGACCCGCCCTCCCCTCGCGGATTCGCGACCATCCTGACATCGCGAAGCGGAGAGGTCTATACCATTTTCGGAAGTTATCCCGGAGTTTTCCCAGTTAACAAAGCCGAACATCCACGGCACGGTCACGTTTCGGCGGGTTCACGCCCACACCGGGGTCAGGGCACGAGCATGTCGGGAGTGAGGTTCGCCTCTGTTCCCTCGATGCCCAGGTCACTGGCCCTCTTGTCGGCCATCGCCAGCAGTCGGCGGATGCGCCCGGCGATGGCGTCCTTGGTCAGCGGCGGCACCGACAACTGCCCCAGCTCCTCCAGCGACGCCTGCTTGTGGGCCAGGCGCAGCTGCCCGGCGGCCACCAGGTGCTTGGGGGCGTCCTCCCCCAGGATCTCCAGGGCGCGCTCCACCCGCGCACCCGCCGCGACCGCCGCCCGGGCGCTGCGCCGCAGGTTGGCGTCGTCGAAGTTGGCGAGCCGGTTGGCGGTGGCCCGCACCTCCCGGCGCATCCGGCGCTCCTCCCAGGCCAGCACGCTCTGGTGGGCGCCCAGCAGGGTCAGCAGGGCTCCGATGGAGTCGCCGTCACGCACCACCACCCGGTCCACACCACGCACCTCGCGGGCCTTGGCGTGCACCTTCAGGCGACGGGCCGCCCCCACCAGCGCCAGCGCCGCCTCCGGGCCGGGGCAGGTGACCTCCAGGGACATCGACCGGCCCGGCTCCGTGAGGGAGCCGTGCGCGATGAACGCCCCGCGCCACGCGGACTCGGAGTCGCAGGCCCCGCCCGCCACCACGTGACGGGGCAGCCCGCGCACCGGACGGCCGTTGTTGTCGACCAGACCGGTCTGGCGGGCCAGGGACTCGCCGTCCTTGATCACCCGCACCACGTACCGGTTGCCCTTGCGCAGCCCGCTCGGGGACAGCACGACCACCTCGGACTCGTGTCCGAAGACCTCCGAGATGTCCTTGCGCAGCCGCCGCGCGGCCGCGCCCGTGTCCAGCTCGGCCTCGATCACGATCCGGCCGCCCACGAGGTGGAGGCCTCCGGTGAACCGCAGGATGGTGGACACCTCCGCCTTGCGGCAGCATGGCTTGAGAATCGCCAGTCGGCTCAACTCGTCCTTCACCACGCCGGTCATCGCCATCGCTGCGGTCCCCCCTCGAACTGGCAGAACACCGGTGCCTCACACCTGGTCACCGGGGTGCCGCCACGAGGTGTGCCCTGGGCGGCTTGTCTCGGTGCAGACTACGTGACGCGCGTCTTCCCGCCGACCCCCGCACGGCGTGTCGCGCTTCCTCAAACCCAGGTCACAGGCGGCGTGTCGCCCTTCGTGGCGGTGTGCGGTCAATTGCTCCCGGAGCCCTCGGAGGAGTCCAGGAGCGACTCCAGGTGGTCCCTGAGCACGATGGCGTGGTTGTGCCGGGTGTCCTTGGCCGCGTACAAGAGCGTGATCGGCCCTTTGCGCGCGGCGTCCAGGAGCGGTTCCAACGCCTGCGGGCGCGCCTCCAGCTCGGTTCGGTAGCGGTTCGCGAACTCCTCGAACCGGTCGGGGTCGTGCCCGAACCAGGTGCGCAGCTGGGGGCTGGGCGCGGCGTCCTTGACCCACTCGTCCCCGGCGACCTCGCTCTTGCTCACGCCCCGGGGCCAGAGCCGGTCCACGAGGAAGCGGGGCCCGGGCGGGGGGTCCTCCCCCTGCCCGGGGTGCTTCTCGGCACGGACCTCGTCGTAGACGCGTTCCAGGTGGATGCGGTGTTCAGCCATGCGCCCACCCTTCCCGGGAGCGGGTCACGCCCACCCCAGCGCGGCGTCAACACCCCGGCAGCGCGCCGGGTCCGGTGCCCCGGGCGCGGCCTCCCGGGGGCCCGGGCGACGGCCCGGACGGAGCGCGGTCAGTCCTCCAACACGTGTTCCAGCGCGGCGGCCAGCTTGTCGGCGTCGTGGCGCGGGGTGCCGTCCCCCCGGCTCAGGTCCGCCAGCTCCAACCGCCCGCCCAACTGGTTGGTGGCGGACAACAGCGGTCCGACCTCCTCGACCGTGCCGGAGTCGGCGAGCACGACGTCCACCCCCAGCTTGGGAGCGTGCTCGTGCAGCACCTCCAGGTAGGTCTCGGGCCGGAAGTCGTCGGTCTCCCCCCGCTGCGGCGACAGGTTGAGGACCACCAGGCGCCGGGCCCGCGAGGTGACCAGGGCGTGCGCCAGATCCGGGACCAGCAGGTGCGGCAGGACGCTGGTGAACCACGATCCGGGGCCGAACACCACCCAGTCGGCCTCCCGCACGGCCTTGACCGCCTGCGGGCTGGCCGGGGGGTCCTCGGGGATCAGCGAGATGGAGCGCACCCGGCCGCTCGTGCTCGCGCACGCCACCTGACCGCGCACCGTGGTGAGCGCGTCCGGTCGCCCGGGGTCGATCCCCGACACCTCCGCCGAGATCTCCAACGGGACCGACGACATCGGCAGGACCCGCCCGTGGGCGCCCAGGAGCTGCCCGACCCAGTCCAGCCCCGCCACCGAGTCGCCGAGCAGTTCCCACAGGGCGACGATGAGCAGGTTGCCGACCGCGTGACCGTGCAGGTCGCCCTCCGAGCGGAACCGGTGCTGGAGCACCTGGCTCCAGGTGTGCCCCCACTCGTCGTCCCCGCACAGCGCGGCCAGCGCCATCCGCAGGTCACCGGGCGGCAGCACGCCCAGTTCCTCGCGCAGACGTCCGCTGGACCCGCCGTCGTCGGCGACCGTCACGATCGCGGTCACGTCCGTGGTCACCCTGCGCAGCGCCGAAAGGGAGGCGTGAAGTCCGTGCCCGCCCCCCAGCGCGACCACCCGTGGCGGCCGTGAGGCGTCGTCCCCGTCCGGAGCGGTGCTGTTCGACATGCCTTTGGCCTGCCCCCTCGTCCCGTGTCCGGCGGACGCGTCGGCCCGCCCCGGATGGGGACGCGCGAACGGCCGACCCACGCCCCCGGCCCGCCGTGTCCCGGTCCCTTGGCGGACCGGCACCAACAATGACCGGGCCAATGTAAGGGAAGACGCCATTATTGGCGATTCGGTTCACCCGCGAGCCGGGCGCGTGTCACTCCCGGCCCACGTCCCGGTGGACCACGTGCACGTCCACGCCCTGGCCGCGCAGCCGGTCGGCGAACTGCTCCGCCATGGCCACGCTGCGGTGCTTACCGCCGGTACAGCCCACCGCCAGCGTCATGTAGTGCTTGCCCTCGCGCTGGTAGCCGGCGTTCGTCAGCTTCAGGACCTCCGAGTACGCGTCCAGCATCTCCTGGGCGCCGTCCTGGGAGAGCACGTAGTCGCGGACCGGCTCGTCGCGCCCGTTCATCGGTCTGAGCTCGGGCACCCAGTGGGGGTTGGGCAGGAAGCGGCAGTCCAGGACCAGGTCGGCGTCGACCGGCAGACCGTGCTTGAACCCGAAGGAGACCACGTTGGCGCGCGGGCGCACCTCGTCGCTCTCCCCGAAGAACCCGATCACCCGCGCCTTGAGCTGGTGCACGTTGAGCTGTGAGGTGTCGATGACCAGGTCGGCCTCGCCCCGCACCGCGCGCAGAGTCTCGCGCTCGCGGTCGATGCCGTCGGTCAGGCGCCCGTCGCCCTGGAGCGGGTGCGGGCGGCGGACCCCCTCGAACCGGCGCACCAGCGCGTCGTCACCGGCCTCCAGGTAGAGCACCCGCGCGGTGATGTCGCGCTTGCGCAGCTCCTCCACCGTGGACAGCAGGTCCTCCGTGAAGGCGAGCGAACGCACGTCCACCACCACCGCCACCCTGGGGACCGCCCCGTGGGTACGGCCCGCCAGCTCGATCATCGTGGGCAGCAGGCCCGGTGGCAGGTTGTCCACCACGAACCAGTCCAGGTCCTCCAGGGCCCGGGCCGCCGTACTGCGGCCCGCGCCGGACATCCCGGTGACGATGACCACCTCGGGCGGCAGTTCCCCGCCCAGTTCGACCGTCATGTGTCTCCTCCCCCGTCTGTGCCTTGCGTTGACGTCACCCCGTCACCCTCCCCATCCCTCCGGCCGGGGTCACCGGACAGATGTGCGTGCACGGACTCGGCCAGCTTGGGGCCGATCCCGGGTACCGCCGCGATCTCCTCCACACTCGCCGACGCGAGTCTGCGCACCGAACCGAACTCCTTGATGAGGGCGGTCCGGCGCGCCGGACCCAGTCCCGGCAGCTCGTCCAGGCTGCTCCCCGTGAGCGCCTTGGCGCGCTTGTGCCGGTGGTACTGGATGGCGAAGCGGTGGGCCTCGTCGCGCACGCGCTGAAGGAGGTAGAGGCCCTCACCGGCGCGCGGGAGGATCACCGGGTCCTCGTCGTCGGGCAGCCACACCTCCTCCAGGCGCTTGGCCAGGCCGCAGACGGCCACGTCCTCGATGCCGAGCTCGTCGAGCGCGCGCCGCGCCGCCTCGGCCTGCGGCCGGGCCCCGTCCACCACCACCAGGTTAGGCGGATACGCGAACTTGCCGGGGGCCGGCTCCTCGGCGGTGCCGCTCCCGGCGGACCCGTCCGGGGCGCCCGGCCCGTCCTGGGGCGCGCGGTCCTCGGGGCCGCCCATGCGCGCCACCTCGCCGGAGCGCGAGCTCTCCTCCAGGTAGCGGCGGAACCGGCGTCTGACCACCTCGTACATGGCGGCCACGTCGTGCTGCTCCGCTCCCCCGGCGCCGCTGCCGCGCACGGAGAAGCGCCGGTACTCGGACTTGCGGGCCAGGCCGTCCTCGAAGACCACCATCGACGCCACCACGTGTTCGCCCTGGAGGTTGGAGATGTCGAAGCACTCGATGCGCAGCGGCGCCTCGGACAGGTCCAGCGCCTCCTGGATCTCGTTCAGGGCCCGGCTCCGGGTGCTCAGGTCCCCGGCACGGTGCGTCTTGTGCCGGGCCAGCGCCTCGCGGGCGTTCTTGTCCACGGTCTCCATGAGGGACTTCTTGTCGCCGCGCTGAGGCACGCGCAGGTCCACCCCCGCGCCCCGGTGCTCGGCGAGCCATCCCGCCACGGCGTCGGGGTCGTCCGGTTCGTGGGAGACCAGGACCTCGCGCGGGATCGACGTGCCGGTGCCCTCGGTCTCCTCGGAACCGTCCAGTGACCCGTAGAGCTGGCGCAGGAAGGTCTGCATGAGCTCCCCCGGGCCGGCGTCGGTCACCTTGTCCACCACGTAGCCGCGCTGGCCGCGGATGCGTCCGCCCCGCACGTGGAAGATCTGGACGGCCGCCTCCAGCGGGTCGTCGGACATGGCGATGACGTCGCAGTCGGTGGAGTCGGGCAGGACCACGGCCTGCTTCTCCAGGGCGGCGCGCAGGGCCTCGATGTCGTCACGCAGGCGCGCGGCCCGCTCGTACTCCATCTCCTGGGCCGCCTCCGTCATCCGCGCCTCCAGCTGACGGATGAAGCGTCCGGTGTCCCCGGCCAGGAAGGAACAGAAGTCCTCCGCCAGTTCGCGGTGCTCCTCGGGGCTGGCGCGGCCCACGCAGGGCGCCACGCACTTGCCGATGTAGCCGAGAAGGCAGGGGCGGCCGCTGTTGCGCGCGCCCCGGAACACCCCCGGCGAGCAGGTGCGCACCGGGAAGACCCGCAGCAGCAGGTCGACGGTCTCGCGGATCGCCCAGGCGTGCGAGTACGGGCCGAAGTAGCGCACGCCACGGCGCTTGGCGCCCCGCATCACCTGGACCCGGGGGAACTCCTCGTTGAGGGTCACCGCCAGGTAGGGGTAGCTCTTGTCGTCGCGGTACTTGACGTTGAAGCGCGGGTCGTACTGCTTGATCCAGGAGTACTCCAGTTGGAGGGCCTCGACCTCGGTGCCGACGATCGTCCAGTCGACGTCGGCGGCCGTGGAGACCATCTGCTGGGTACGGGGGTGCAGTCCGGCGAAGTCCCGGAAGTAGGAGGACAGTCTCGACCGCAGGTTCTTGGCCTTGCCCACGTAGATGACCCGGCCGGAGGCGTCCCGGAATCGGTAGACGCCCGGCTCGGTCGGAAGGGAACCGGGGGCGGGGCGCAGGTGTGGAGTCGCAGCCATACCCCCATTCTGGTCGCTCCCGGGGACAGACGGCCACCGGTCCGCGCGACGCGCCCCCGTGGAGCGGGTCACTCCGGAGGAATCCGTCCAAGCAATGGTCACGATTGGATATCTGCATGGTCTAGGTTGGGCGGGTACAGCTGAACTTCCCGACATGAACGACAAGGGGGCGCTTCGACGTGTCCGTCTCCCAGTGGATCGCGATCGGCATCGCCGTCTCGGTCTCGATGGCCCTGGTCTTCGTCCTCCAGTGGCTGCTCAACCACAAGTTGGGCAAGGTCTGGCCGATGGCCCGCTACGTGGTCGCGCGTTCGGCGGTCACCGCGTACACCGCAGCGGCGGTCGCGGGCGCCAACCTCGCGCTCCCCAGCCGGGGCGACGTGGCCTGGAGCACCTTCCAGACCATCGACCACGCGATGACGATCCTCATGATCGCCACCCTGACCGCGCTCGGGATCAGCCTGGCCTACGCGGCCACCGACATGGTGCTGGAGCGCCTCTCCGCGCGCAACGGCGACGCCGACCGCCGGGCCCGTCGGCTCCAGACCCAGGTGCGGCTGCTGCGCCGGGTCATCACCTCGATCATCGTGGTCCTGGCCATCGCCTCGATCCTCTTCACCTTCCCCGAGGTCCAGGCGCTCGGCGCCGGACTCCTGGCCTCCGCCGGCGTCATCGGTATCGTCGCCGGTGTCGCGGCCCAGTCGACCCTGGGCAACCTGTTCGCGGGACTCCAGTTGGCCTTCAGCGACGCCCTGCGCATCGGTGACGTGGTGGTCGTCGAGGGCGAGTGGGGCCGGGTCGAGGAACTCAGCCTGGTCAACGTCACCATCAAGATCTGGGACGAGCGCCGCCTCGTGGTCCCGGTCGCCAACTTCACCACCACCAGTTTCGAGAACTGGACCAAGGCCGGGACGAACATCACCGCCAAGGTCCAGCTCCCCCTCGACTGGGAGGTGCCCATCGCGGACCTGCGCGAGGAGACCGGCCGTCTGATCACCGCCAGCAAGTTCTGGGACGGGCGCAGCTGGTCCTGCCAGGTCGTGGACATCACCGAGTCCGGTGAGGTCATGGTCCGGGTGGTGGCCACCGCCTCCGACACCGGCAACCAGTGGAACATCGCGTGCGAGATCCGCGAGCACCTGGTCACCTGGCTGGCCACCCACTACCCCGAGTCCCTGCCGCGCAACCGCACGGAGTTCGTCGGCGCCGGAGACGACGAGTCCGACTACGCGGCACGGTTCCCGACCTCGGCGTTTCGCCGCAACTCCTCCGCCTCGGTCCCGGCGCACGTCGACAGCGAGGGTTCGGCGCGGTCGGGCAACGCCGAAGAGGTCTGAGCCCCCCGTACACATGACGGAGCCCGACCGATCCGGTGGGGCTCCGTCATGTGCGGGCGGTCAGTCGAGGATGATGTCGGTCCCGTCGATGGAGACGGTGAACTCCTCCAGGGGTTCCTCCGCCGGGCCCTTGACGACCTCGCCGGAGGTGATGTCGAACTCGCTCCCGTGGCACAGGCAGCGGATGACCTCGTCCTCGACCTCCTGGACCGTGCAGCCGCCGTGGGTGCAGGCCGCGCTGAACGCCCTGTACTCGCCCTCCTCGGGCTGGGTCACCACCAGTTTGCTGTGGCTGAAGACCGCTCCGCCGCCCTCCGGGACGTCCGTGGTCTGACCGACCACGTGGCCCCGGCGCACCTCCTGGGGGGCGGGGGGCTCACCACAGGCGCTCACGGCGGTCACGGCGGCGGCCGCCCCAGCCGTCCCGAACAGACGGCGCCTGCTCACCCCGCACCCGCATGCCCTCGTTCCAGCCACGACCGACCGCTCCTCACCTGCGCCTGAATTCCACTACGAATCGTAGTAGGTCGGGTCGGGTGCCCCGCACCGGCCCCGGGGCACGGGGAGAGCGACGTGCGGCCGACCGCGCCCACCCGTGGTGCCACGGAGCGTCCGAACGTGCGAGGCCGCCCGCTCCCCCGTCCGGGAGGGAGCGAGCGGCCGTGCCCGAGCCGTCAGCCCTGCGGCGTGTGCGGCGGGTACTCGCCCTGATCCCGGGGGGGGTACGCGTCGGGCTCGTGCGGGGGCGGGTAGGCGCCGTGACCGGGATGCGGCTGGCCGTGGGCGTCCGTGCCCGGATACGGCTGACCGTAGGGCGCGGCGCCGGGCGGCACCGGCGAGTGGTCACCCGGGGCCGGGGGCGGGTAGGCGCCCTGCGGCGGCTGCCCGCCGGGAGCGCCGGGCGGCGGCGCGTGGTGGCCGGGCGCGCCGTAGGCCGGAGGCTGGCCGTAGGGCTGGGGCTGACCGTACGGCTGCTGCGGCCCGTAGGGGTGGGGCTGCGGGTACGGCTGGGCGTGCGCCTGCTGCGGGGCGGTCTGTTCGCGCCCGGGCTCCTCGTGGCCCTCCGGCCAGAAGATCGCGGTCGCCTCCGCCTTGAGGATGACGGCCGGTGAACCACCGAACTGGGCCACCCGGACGCGCACCCTGCGCCCCGGCTCCAGGTAGTCCTTCCACGTGTAGGTGAAGTGCGCCCTGCCGTTCGCGTGCACCGGGCTGTCGATCGGCCGCTCCCGAGCCACGACCCACTCGTCCTCGGCCCTGACGTACTCGCTGGCGCGCAACTGCACCTCGGCGCCGGGGTCGACCCCTTCGATGACCACGCCGACGGTCAGGTCGTAGAGCGCTCCCTGGGGCTCGTGCTGGCCCACCAGAGCGAAGAACTTGCCCTCCTCGCCCCGGTCGTCGACGTCGAACCTGAGACTGCGCCAGTCACCCGGTGGGAGCTTCTGCTGCTGGGTCTTCTTGAACGTGCGGTGAAGAGGCACATCGCCCTCTCGTACTCGTGAGAACGCGGCGGCGAAGCGGGTCCGGCCCCGAAGGGCCGGCCGCCACACGCGGCTCGGGGGACACTCTGTTCTCAGCGGGTTGAGGCCATTGAAGCGCCCCCGGGCGCCGGAGGGGAAGGTCCGCGCGACGACTGGCCGACTGCGGTCACGCCGTGAACTCCAGACAGAACGGGTGCCCGGCGGGGTCGGCGTACACCCGGTACAGGTTGTCGGGGCGCTCCTCGGACACCGCCAGCAGACGGGCGCCCAGGGCCGTGACCCGCTCGTGGGCGACACCGATGTCCTCCACCCGGATCTCGAAGTGCATCTGCTGGGGGCGTTCGGGGTCCGGCCAGTCCGGAGCCCGGTGGTCCTCCACCCGCTGGAAGTCGATCACGGGCCGGGTCCCGTCACCGATCCCGGCCCAGTCGTGGTCGCGTCTGGTGACCGGAAGCCCCAGGAGTTCGGAGTAGAAGTCGGCCAGGGCCCCGGGGTCGGGGCAGTCGACGGTCACGGCGCGCAGTCGTCCAAGCATGGGGACAGCTTGTCAGACGGAAAGGCGACGGCCCCGCCCAGACGGCACCGAGGATCGTGTCCGCGTTCTCCACTCCGCCCCCACCCGCGTCGATCACCTGAGAGAATCGTCGTGACACGAAGCGTGACGAGAGGACGGAACGACCATGACCGAGACCCTGACGGCCGAGCTCACCACCAACCTCGGCGTGATCAAGGTGGAACTGCTGCCCAATCACGCCCCAGGACAGTCGCGAACTTCGTGGAGCTGGCGGAGGGCACGAGGGAGAACGCGGTCGACCCGAAGACCGGGCAGCGGTGGCAGGGCCCGTTCTACGACGGAACGGTCTTCCACCGGGTGATCCCCGGCTTCATGATCCAGGGCGGGGACCCCCTCGGCAACGGCACCGGCGGACCCGGCTACAAGTTCGCCGACGAGTTCCACCCCGACCTGCGCTTCTCCGAGCCCCACCTGTTGGCCATGGCCAACGCGGGCCCCGCCACGAACGGCTCGCAGTTCTTCCTCACCCTCTCCCCCACCACATGGCTGAACGGCAAGCACACCATCTTCGGCAGGGTCACCGACACCGAGTCGAAGCGGGTGGTCGACAAGATCGGCGGGGTGGCCACCGACCCGAGGACCGAACGGCCCCTGGAGGACGTGGTGGTCGAATCGGTGAAGATCCTGCGCTGAGCGCGGTCCCCGCGGAGACCCGACCGGCACGCTCCGATCCCCCTCGCCGGGGGACGGGGCGTGCCCTCGCGTGGAGCGTTCGCGGGCCACGGAAAAGGCGCGGTGTCTCCCCGTGGCCCGCGGGGCCGGAGCACGGAGACCGGCGCTCACACCGGGCCCCGTTCCCGCACACGACACGGCGCCCGCACGGAGGCCGTGCGGGCGCCGGGCGCGCGGGTGGTCGGGACGGGCTCAGAGCATCTTGGCGAGGAACCGCCCGGTGTAGGACTCCGCGACCGCGGCGACCTCCTCCGGGGTGCCCTCGGCCACGAGCGTGCCACCGCCGGAACCGCCCTCGGGTCCCATGTCGATGACGTGGTCGGCCGTCTTGATCACGTCGAGGTTGTGCTCGATGACGATCACCGTGTTCCCGGTGTCGGTCAGCCGGTTGAGGACCCCCAGCAGCTTGCGGATGTCCTCGAAGTGGAGACCGGTGGTGGGCTCGTCGAGCACGTACACCGTCCGACCGGTCGACCGGCGCTGGAGCTCGGCGGCGAGCTTCACGCGCTGGGCCTCGCCCCCGGACAGCGTGGTGGCGGGCTGGCCCAGGCGCACGTAGCCCAGACCGACGTCGGCCAGCGTCTGGAGGTGGCGGCGGATCGCGTTGACCGGCTCGAAGAACTCCAGGGCCTCCGAGATCGGCATGTCCAGTACCTCGGCGATGTTCTTGCCCTTGTACTTCACCTGGAGGGTCTCCCGGTTGTACCGGGCTCCGTGGCAGACCTCGCAGGGAACGTACACGTCGGGCAGGAACTGCATCTCGATCCGCAGCGTGCCGTCGCCGGAGCAGGCCTCGCAGCGGCCGCCCTTGACGTTGAACGAGAACCGGCCCGGCTGGTAGCCGCGCGTCTTGGCGTCGGTGGTCTGCGCGAACAGCTTGCGTACGTGGTCGAAGACGCCGGAGTAGGTGGCCGGGTTGGAGCGCGGGGTGCGGCCGATCGGGCTCTGGTCGACGTGCACCACCTTGTCGACCTTGTTCATCCCGTTCACCCGCAGGTGACGGCCGGGCACGTCGCGCGCCCCGTTGAGCTCCTTGGCCAGGGCCTTGTACAGGATCTCGTTGACCAGCGTGGACTTGCCGGAGCCGGACACGCCGGTGACCGCGGTGAACACGCCCAGCGGGAAGGACACGTCGATCCCGTGCAGGTTGTTCTCCCGGGCGCCCCGGACCACCAGCTCGTGCCCCCTGGTCAGCGGACGCCGCTCCGCGGGCAGCTCGATCGCGCGCCGCCCGGCCAGGTAGTCGCCGGTCAGCGAGTCGGCCGAGGTGAGCAGTTCGTCCACGATGCCCGAGACCACGACGTGCCCGCCGTGCTCGCCCGCGCCGGGACCGATGTCCACGACCCAGTCGGCGGCGCGGATGGTGTCCTCGTCGTGCTCGACCACGATGAGGGTGTTGCCGATGTCGCGCAGCCGCTGGAGGGTCTCCAACAGCCGGGCGTTGTCGCGCTGGTGCAGGCCGATGGAGGGCTCGTCAAGGACGTAGAGCACGCCCACCAGGCCGGAGCCGATCTGGGTGGCCAGCCGGATGCGCTGGGCCTCGCCGCCGGAGAGCGACCCGGAGGAGCGGGCCAGGCTCAGGTAGTCCAGACCCACGTCGAGCAGGAACCCGAGCCGGGCGTTGATCTCCTTGAGCACCTGTGCGGCGATCACCATGTCGCGGTCGGAGAGCCGCAGCCCGGCCAGGAAGGCGGCGCTCTCGCCGAGTGCCATCGAGGCCACCTCGGCGATGGACTTGCCGCCCACCGTCACCGCGAGGACGACCGGCTTGAGCCGGGTGCCATCACACGTGGGGCAGGGCACCGAGCGCATGTAGCCCTCGAGGCGCTCGCGGGTGTGGTCGCTCTCCACCTCGGAGTGGCGGCGCTTCACCCAGGGCACCACGCCCTCGAACTCGGTGTAGTAGGAGCGGCTGCGCCCGTACCGGTTGCGGTAGCTGACGTGGACCTGGGTGTCGTGGCCCTCCAGGATCGCCTTGCGGGCCCGGCGCGGCAGACGTTCCCAGGAGGTGTCGGTGTCGAAGCCCACCGCCTCGCCCAGCGCCTTGAGGATGCGTTCCCAGTAGCCGCCGTTGGGCCCGCCCGACCACGGGGCGATGGCGCCCTCGGCCAGGGTCTTCTCCGGGTCGGGGACCAGCAGGTCCGCGTCGACCTCCATCCGGGTGCCCAGGCCGGAGCAGTCCGGGCAGGCGCCGTAGGGCGCGTTGAAGGAGAAGGAGCGCGGTTCGAGCTGCTCGAAGGAGAGGTCGTCGTAGGGGCAGTAGAGGTGCTCGGAGAAGACCTTCTCGCGCTCGGGGTCGTCGGACTCCAGGTCCACGAAGTCCAGGACGATGGTGCCCCCGGCCAGCTTGAGCGCGGTCTCGACCGAGTCGGTGAGCCGCCCGTTCGCGCCGGGCTTGACGGCGAGACGGTCCACGACCACGGCGATGTCGTGCTTGTCGTAGCGGCCCAGCTTGGGGGCCTCGTCCAACCGGACCGCCTGGCCGTCGACGACGGCGCGCGTGTAGCCCTTGGACTGCAGGTCCTTGAAGAGTTCGACGTACTCGCCCTTGCGGCCGCGCACGACCGGGGCCAGCACCTGGAAGCGCGTGCCCTCGGTCATCTCCATGACCCGGTCGACGATCTGCTGCGGCGTCTGCCGGGCGATCTCGCGGTGGCACTCCGGACAGTGCGGAACGCCCACGCGGGCCCAGAGCAGGCGCAGGTAGTCGTAGACCTCGGTGATGGTGCCGACGGTGGAGCGCGGGTTGCGGCTGGTCGACTTCTGGTCGATGGAGACCGCCGGGGACAGGCCCTCGATGAAGTCGACGTCGGGCTTGTCCATCTGCCCCAGGAACTGCCGCGCGTACGCCGAGAGGGACTCGACGTAGCGGCGCTGACCCTCGGCGAAGATCGTGTCGAAGGCGAGTGAGGACTTGCCCGAACCGGACAGGCCGGTGAACACGATCATCGCGTCCCGGGGCAGGTCCAGCGACACGTCCTTGAGGTTGTGCTCCCGTGCTCCACGGACCACGAGTTGTTCGACCATCGAGTGAGACATCCTTCGGCTCTGACGCACAGGACGCTGACCACGTCACATGACGTCGGTGGACCCGTGTATGGCTTCGCGTTGAGGCGGTCGCGGGCCCCTCGGGGGCCGCCGCTGACCCGGAACCGGGCCGCTCAGGGGATGTCGGGGAGCGCGTGTCCCCCCGTCTCCGTCAACACTAACGATCACCCGGGGCGGTTTCTTCCGGCACGCGAAAATGGCGGTGCCCCGACGCGTGAGCGCCGGGACACCACCACTATAGGCGAACAACCGTTCGAATCGGAGGGGTTTCCCGGGTCGGCGCCCTCGGGGCGCCGCAACGTCCGGGAACGGGGTGGTTCGGGATCAGGGGCGGTCGACCTTGGTGTCCCGGTCCCCGTCCACGGCCTCGGCCGCCTGCCTGCGCTGGTCCACACCGGACTTGACCAGGCTGCCGATGATGGTGACGGTCATGATGCCCAGGATGACGGTGAGCGAGGTGCCGATACCGATGTCGATCACGTGCACGCCGTTCTCGTGCAGCGCGTGCAGGATCATCTTCACGCCGATGAACACCATGATCGCCGACAGACCCCAGCTGATGTAGGCGAGGCGGTCCATCAGACCGGCCAGCAGGAAGTACAGCTGGCGCAGACCCATCAGGGCGAAGGCGTTGGCGGTGAAGACGATGTAGGCGTCCTGCGTCAGGCCGAAGATGGCCGGGATGGAGTCGACGGCGAAGACGAGGTCGATGACGCCGATGGCGACGATCACCAGCAGCATCGGGGTCACGTGGCGGCGGCCGTCGAGCTTCACGGTCAGCTTGGCGCCGTGGTAGTCCTTGGTCACCGGCCAGAACCGCTTGACCAGCCGCACGACCGGGGTCTGGGTGAAGTCCTTGTCCTCGTCGTCACCCTTGACGTGGTCCCGGACGATCTTGTAGCCGGTGTAGATGAGGAAGACGCCGAAGAGGTAGAAGACCTCGCTCCAGGCGTTGATGACCTGCGCGCCCAGCACGATGAAGATGCCGCGCATGACGATCGCGATGACGATGCCGACGAGCAGGACCTCGTGCTGGTACTTCTTCGGAACCGCGAACGCGGTCATCAGAAGGTAGAACACGAAGAGGTTGTCGATGCTCAGGCTCTTCTCGGTGACGAACCCGGCGAAGTACTCGGCGCCCGAGGTGGGGCTGCCGAAGTACATGACCCCGAGGCCGAACACGATGGCGATGCCGATGTAGAAGACGGCCCACCAGGAGGCCTGCTTGATCCCGAACTCCTTGGGACCCTTGGTCTTGCTCCACGGGTGGTCGACGATCACCAGGTCCAGGGCCAGGATCAGGACCATGGCCGCGATGGTGGCGGCCCACACCCACAGGGGAACGTTCACAGAAGGATTCTCCTCCGGTTGGTGCGCGCGAGCGTTTTGCACGCACGGCGAATAACCGGAGGTCTCTCCCGCTCACGCCCGGAGGACGCGAACCGACGGAACCGGGAGCACGCCGTTGTACTCCGTGATGACGGCACCGCCGCGACAGGGATACTCCCCTCACGTGGTGAAGCAGGCGCGTAGAGCGCACCGTCCAAGCGTACGCCATCCGAGCCGGTCCCCAGCATGCCATCGAAGATCTCTCCGGGGAAGTCACCCGCACGGGGTGTTCGCCGTTGCTCGCGGACACCCCGCCCGCACCCGGGGGCCACTCCCGGAGTCGGCCCTCACCACCGCGCGACCGACTTGTACACCGAGCACGCGGCCTCCACCGCGTCCTCCTCCGAGGGCAGCCGCCGGGCCGCCTCCCGGGAGCGGGCCCGCAGGTCGGCGGCGAGGTCCGGATCGTCCAGCACCCGCCCGACCGCGGCGGCGAACGCCGCCGGATCGCCGGGCGGCACCATGAGAACCGTCCCCGAGTAGAGGTCGGGGATGCCTCCCACCCGGGTGGAGACCACCGGGAGCCCCGCGCGCA
Source organism: Nocardiopsis sp. NPDC006938 (assembly GCF_042869555.1). Classification (NCBI taxonomy): domain Bacteria; kingdom Bacillati; phylum Actinomycetota; class Actinomycetes; order Streptosporangiales; family Nocardiopsidaceae; genus Nocardiopsis; species Nocardiopsis sp. NPDC006938. Next base: position 120,581 of record NZ_JBIAGA010000016.1, read on the forward strand.
GGGCCTCCATGATGACCAGGGAGGGGCCCTCCCACTGGCTCGTGAGGCAGAAGACGTCCGCCGCCGCCAGGAGGTCCGCGACGTCGTCGCGGTGCCCCAGCATGCGTACGTCCACACGCATCCCGGCGGCGGTGTCGTGCAGCTCCCCCCACAGCGGGCCGTCCCCGGCGATCGCCACCACCGGTTCGGGCACCCGGTCCGCGATCACCGGGGCGGCCGACAGCAGGGTGTCCAGGCCCTTCTGCTCGGCGAGCCGGGCCACCGTCAGCAGCAGCGGACGGCCGGGTTCCACCGCGAGGTCGGCGCGGGTCTCCTTCCTCCCCTTCACCGGTCTTCCCGTCTTGGGCGCGGCCACCACCGCCATCCGCGCGTCCTTCGCCCCCGCCGCCGTGAGCCTGCGCACGAGGTCGCCGGAGACGCCCAGGACCACCTCGGCGCGGCGGGCCACGATGCGTTCCAGGACCGGGTAGACCGCCCCCATGACCCCCTCGACCACCGGCGGGGCGTTGTGCGCGGTGACCACCAGCGGCCGCGCCCCCGCCAGCGCGCACAGCGCTCCGGCCCGCAGCCCGTGCGCGTGCACGACGTCCGCGCCCCGCAGCAGCGAGCGCAGCCGCAGCACCGCGCCGGGGTCCCCGGCGGAGGGGGCCGGTCCGATCCCCACCGGCGAGAAGCGCATGCCCAGCGCCGAGAACCCGAAGTCCCGGTCGGCCGAGGGCGGTCCGACCACCGCGACCCGGAACCCGCGGGCGACCAGCCCCTCCCCCAGCGAGCGCACGTGGCGGCCCACGCCGCCGCTGACCGTCCCCACGACCAACGCGATCCTGCCGTTCACCGCGTTCCCCTCCCTCGTTCGCGAACGTTCCGAGCACGGTCCGCCACCGTGCGCAGCGCGGAACGGTCCACCAGGACCGCGACCGCGCCGAAGACCACCATCGCCGCTCCCCCGGCCGTGACGGCCACCAGCACCGTCACGCCGACCCCTTCGCCCAGGGCCCGCTCCAGGGACGCCGACACCCACCTGCCGCACGCCCCGCCGAGGGCTCCGGCGACCAGGGCCGCGACCAGCGAGCGGCCCAGACCGGCCAGGGCTCCCCCGCCGTGGGCCCGCGCCACGCCCGCGCACAGCAGAGCGGCGGCGAGGCTGAGTCCGGCGGTGCTCGCCGCTCCCAGCCCGGCGATCGCCCACCCGGGCGACAGGGCCCACACCAGCCCCACGGCACACGCCATCACCACGATCCAGCCCGTCACCTGCGCGGCGGCGGCGGGACGCCCGTGGTGGGAGGCGTACAGCGCCCGGCTGTACAGCGCCACCAGGCCGAAGCCCACCACACCAGGGGCGTAGGCGAGCAGCGCGCGTTCGAGCGGAGCCGGCTCCACCTGGGCCAGGACCGCCGCCAGCGGCCCCGCCGCGGCGGCCAGGGCCGTGCCCACTCCGGCGGTGATCACCACGCACGCCCGCGCGCTCGCCGACAGCAGCCGCGCGAACCCGGCCCGGTCCCCCTCGGCCACGTGAACCGCCAGCGCGGTGAACGCGCTGGTGGCGATGGGCACGGCGATCACCCCGTAGGGCAGGGTGAACAGCGCCCACGCGTAGCTGTAGAGCACGGAGGCCCCCGCGCCGCCGCCCCAGTTGGCCAGGGCCACCGAGAGCAGCAGGCTCACCTGCATGGCCACCAGCGGCAGCAGGGACGCCAACGCCAGCGAGCGCACCCGGGCGCCCACCCCCGGCGGGAAGGTCAGCCGGGGCCGCAGCCGGAGCCGCAGGCTCCAGGCCGGCCCCAGCACGGTGAGGAAGAGCGCGACCACCCCGGCGGTCGTACCGAGGGACAGCACGAGTTCGGCGGGGAGGGTCAGGGCGCCCAGGTCCTGGCGCTGGTCGGCTCCCAGGGGGACGAAGGCCAGGTACGCGGCGATGACCACCAGGCTGGACACCAGGGGCGCCAGCGCCGGGCCCAGGAAGCGCCGGTGCGACTGGAGCACCCCGTAGAGCACCGCCGCGAGCCCGTAGAAGACGACCTGCGGCGCGAAGACCACCAGCATGCGCGCGGCGAGGGAGACCAGGGCGGCACGGTCGCAGCCGGTCCCCGCCCCCAGGAGCAGGGTCATCGCCGGGACCGACGCCAGCGCCAGCAGGGCCGCCAGCGGCAACGAGAGCAGCAACACCCAGGTGACCAGGGCCGAGGCGGTGTGCCGGACCCGCTCGTGGTCCCCGTGCTGGACCGAGGCGGCCAGGACCGGGACCACCATGGCGGTCAGGGCTCCGCCGATGACGATCTCGAAGAGCACCGCCGGGAGCTGGTTGGCGGTGACGTAGGCGGTGCCCAGGCAGGTGTCGCCCACGGTCTGGGAGAAGACGACGGTGCGGCCGAACCCGGCCAGACGGGCGCCCACGGTGACCACCGCGATGAGCGCCGCCGCCGTGGCGACCCCGCGTGTCACCCCGGTGCCGGTGAAGCGGTGGAGCGCCGTGCGCCCGGAACGCGACCGGAACCGTCGTCGTGCGCCACTCGCGTTCGCGTCGCCTCCGGTTCCCCGGACGGGCGGGGGCCGCGGGGGCGGGCGGCCAAGGCCCGGGAGGAGACGGGTCGGCCGGTGTCGGAGCGCCCCCAGCGGTCCAGGCCGCGCAGTACGGGCACGCGCTCGATCACGCGGGAGAAGCTGACGCGCTCACTGGCCAGGGTCAGGCCGACCACCCCCGCGAGCAGGCCCAGACGGACCGGGCGGGGGGCGCGGGCGGCGGCGGCCGTCCCGAGAGCGGCGCCCAGGGCGTTGGCGCCGGAGTCGCCGAGCATCGAGCGCTCGGCCAGGTCGTCGGGGAGCAGTGCCGCGCAGGCCCCCAGGACCGGTCCCACCAGCGGAGCGGCCGGGGAGGCCAGTGCGGGCGCCGAGGCCAGCAGGGCGAACTTCACCGCGCGCCCGGGCCGCAGGTCGAAGAGGTTGACGAGGTTGGCGCTGGCCGCGATGAGCGTCCCGTCGAGCAGGGTGTCGAGCGGTCCCCGCCGCAGCAGCGACGCGGCGGCCAGCCCGGTCGCACCGATCCCCGCCATCTTGACGGCGCCCGTGGTGACCTCGCCCCGGGTGAGCGCGCCCAGGTGGCCGCGCAGCCCCTTCGCCCGGACGTCCCCCGCCAGGTCGTCGTAGGCCCCGAAGGCGGCCGAGGCCGCGGCCGCCAGGGAGGTGGCCGCACGGACACGGGGGCTCAGACCCGGTGTGAGCACGCAGGCCGCGCAGACGCCGGAGGCGAGGGCGGGGCCCTCCTGGAGGCTGACGGTACGACCCCGGAAGTTGACGCGCCGCCAGGCGGACGAACGGTCGGTGGTCCGGTCCAGCAGCCGGTACGCGGACCGGGCCGCCAGGGCGCCGAGCACGGCCCCGGTCAGGCCCCGGGTCATCTGGGCGCCCGGCGAGGCCGGGCTCGGGCCCGCCTTCGCGTCGCTGCGCGCGGGCCTCACTCCCCGCTCCTGGGCGCCCGGCGGCGGGCCTCGTCCTCGACGCGGGTCTCGGTACCCGTCTCGGCGTCGGCCTCGGCTCCGGCCTCCGTGGAGGCGGGTCCGATCGGTCCTGGCAGCGGGTCGGGCAGGAACCCGACCACGCCGTCCCCGAGCCCGTAGGCGGCGCCGTCGCCGTTGAGGGAGTCGGCCAGGGCCAGGACGGTGATCACGTCGCCGGTGGGGCGGCCGACCACGTCGACGGTGGCGTGGGGGCGCTCCTGTGCGCGGGCCTGCGCCACCGGCCCTCCGGGACGCCCGGAGTCGGTGCCGCCCGCCAGGACCGTGGGCCCGACCTGCTGGTGCAGCGCGGCGGTGAGGCTGGTCAGGGCGGTGTTGACGCGCTCCTGGTCCTCCTCGGGGGCGTTGGCGGCCGGGGCCACCACGACCACCGTGTCGGCGGCCGCGGCCGGAGAGCCCTCCACGGCGAGCAGACCGCCCTCGGTGAAGGCGGACAGGACCGCGGCGGCGTCGTGGCCGTTGGCCTCCTCCCCGGAGTCCTCGTCCGAGGAGGCGCCGGAGTCCTCCCCGGACCCGTTCCCGTCCCCGTCCTCGCTCTGGTCCTCGTCCTCGGAGCCCCCGCCGTCCCCGTCCTGCCCCTCCGGCGCCTCCTCCGGCGCCGACGGTGCGGCCAGCGCACGGCCGAGCACGGTTCCAGCCTTGTCGTAGGGGTTGCCGGAGAGATCGCCGGGGTCGCCCGCGACCTGGAGCGCGAGCTCGTCGATGAAGGTGGCGCTGCCCCCCTCCAGGAGGGCCTCCTCGAACAACAGCGTGCCGACCACCGCGCCGCCCGCCTCCTCGACCCGCTCCCCCAGGGCCCGCACGACCTCCTCGTCGGCACCGGGCGCCGACACCATGACGACCTCCCGGTCGAGCAGACGGTCCTCCAGGACGTCGGCGGCGACCGCGTCGGTGAACTGGTCGGCCCCCGCGTTGAGCCGTTCGGAGTCGTCGCGCTCGGCGCGCAGCTCCTCGCTCTGGCCCCGTAGGTCGGCGGTCTCGGACTGGAGCGTGTTGAGCAGCGGGTCCTGGAGCATCGTGGTGCCCAGGACCAGACCCACGGTGAGCGCGAGGAACACCGCGATGATGGACACGAGGTGATAGCGGAAGTCGATCACGTGAACAGCCCCGTCATCCAGTAGACGAACGCGTCCCAGCGCGCCGCGAGAAAGGTGAGATAGACCTGCCCGGCCGGCGAGCTGTAGGCGGCGACCAGGATGGTGAGCAGGCACGCGGCCACCAGGCCCAGGAGTGCCCACGGAGAGATGCGGGAGCGGTAGAGCCGGCTCACACCTTTGGCGTCCACCAGCTTCCCGCCGACCCTCAGCCGGGTGAGGAAGGTGCTGGCCATGCCGGAGCGCCCCTTGTCGAGGAACTCCTCCAGGGTGGCGTGGGTGCCGACCGCGACGATGAGGCTGGCGCCCGAGCCGTCGGCGAGCATCATCGCGACGTCCTCACTGGTGCCGGTCGCGGGGAAGACCACCGCCTCGTGGCCCAGGTCGGTCAGGCGTTGCAGCCCGGGGGCGCGGCCGTCGCGGTAGGCGTGCACCACGAGTTCGGCGCCGCTGCACAACGCCTGGTCGGAGACGGAGTCGAAGTCCCCGACGATGATGTCGGGCCGGTACCCGGCCTCCATGACGGCGTCGGCCCCGCCGTCCACACCGATGATCACCGGCCGGAACTCGCGGATGTAGGGCCGCAGGGCAACGATGTCCTCGCGGTAGTGGTACCCGCGCACCACGATCAGGACGTGTCGGCCCTCCATGGAGGTGCCGATCACGGGGATGCCGATCCCGTCCAGCAGCAGGTCGCGTTCGCGCTGGAGGTAGGCCATGGTGTTGGCCGCGAACGCCTCCAGCTGGGTGGCGAGCCCGGCGCGGGCCAGGGCCATGGCGGAGGCCACGCTCTCCTTGTCCTGGCGTGTGCCCCGCGCGACGACCTCGTCGCCCCGGTAGAGGGTGGCCCCCTCCAGGCGGAGCCGCTCGCCGTCGCGCACGCGCGTGAGGATCTCGGGGTCGACGTCGTCCACCAGGGGGATACCGGCGGCCACGATCATCTCGGGCCCCTGGTTGGGGTAGCGTCCGCTGATACTGCGGGCGACGTTGAGCACGGCCGAGACGCCGCAGCCCACCAGGGCCTCGGCGCTGACCCGGTCCAGGTCGACGTGGTCGATCACCGCGATGTCGCCCGGGCGCAGCCGTTTGGTCAGGTTCTTGGTGCGGCGGTCCGAGCGGACGGGCGCGACCAGCCCGAAGGGGGCTTCCGCCCGGGAACGGCGGAATCGCATTGTGGCTCTGAGCGCATCCGATACCTTCATCGGTGGCATACTGTCAGAACTCGATAACGCTGAGTAACAACAGGCGGACGGACGGCGTTTTCAGGGCAAAACAGCCCATGCCGTCACACCAGTGGTGCCCGCACCCCCCCCCGGCGCGGACACCACGGAAGCCGGACCCCGCCCACCCGGGTCATCCGGCCGGGTAGGCCCGGTCCGGATCGGCGTTGACCATCAGCTCCTCCGCGTGGGCGCGCCCCAGCTCGGAGTCCTCCAGACCCGCCAACATGCGCGAGAGCTCACGCACCCGACCGTCCCGGTCCAACCGCACCACACCGCTCTCGGTCACCAAACCCTCGGTGGACTTCTCCACCACCAGGTGCGCGTCGGCGAACGCCGCCACCTGCGGCAGGTGCGTGACCACGATCACCTGCGCCAACCGGGCCAGCCGGGCCAGGCGCCGACCGATCTCCACCGCGGCCTTGCCCCCGACCCCGGCGTCCACCTCGTCGAACACGAACGTGGGCACCGGGTCCGCCCCGGCGAACACCACCTCGATCGCCAGCATCACCCGCGACAGCTCACCCCCGGAGGCCCCCTTGTGCAGGGCCAACGGCGGGGAACTCGGGTGCGGGGCCAACAGGAGCTCGACCTCGTCGCGCCCGTGCGCCCCGAACTCCTCCCCCGTGGTGATGCGCACGCTCACCCGGGCGTGCGGCATCGCCAACGCCTTGAGCTCCTCGGTGACCGCCGCGCCGAACCGCTCGGCCGCCCCGGAGCGCACGGCGGTCAGCTCGGCCGCCGCCTCGTCCATGCTCGCGTACAGCTCCTCGGCCTCCGCGCGCAACCCGTCGATCCGCTCGTCGTCGCCGTCCAGCTCCCCCAGGCGCTTGGCCGCCGACTCCGCCCAGGCGAGTACCTGGTCCGTGGTCTCCCCGTACTTACGGGAGAGCTGCGTCAACAGGGCCCGCCGCTCCTGGACCACGGCCAGCCGGGCCGGGTCGGCGTCCACCGACTCCGCGTAGGAGGCCAGCTCCGTGGCCGCGTCCGTGAGGATGTAGGACGCCTCGTCAAGACGGTCACCGATGGCGGCCAGCTCCGCGTCGTGCTCACGAACCGCCCCCACCGCCTGGCGGGCCGCCGACAACAGCCCCACCACGTCGGCCTGGACGTCGGCGGCGGCCGGATCGCCCGTGAGCGCCTCGTGCGCGGTGGTCGAGGCCACCCGCAGACCGTCGGCGTGCGCCAAGCGGGTCTCCTCCGCCAACAGCTCGGCGTCCTCACCCGGCTGGGGCTCGACCGCGGAGATCTCCTCCACCCCGAACCGCAGCATGTCGGCCTCCTGGGCGCGCTCACGCGCCCGCTCCACCAACTCGTCCAACTCGGCGGAGACCTCACGGTGGCGCCGGTAGGCCGCCGTGTAACGCTTCATCGCCCGCGCCAGGTCGTCCCCGGCGAACCGGTCCAACGACGAGCGCTGACGGTCCGCGCGCAGCAGGCGCTGCTGGTCGGACTGCCCGTGCACGGCCACCAGGTCGTCGGCCAGGTAGGCCAGCAGGCTCACCGGCGCCGAACGGCCGCCCATGGTCGCCCGCGACCTGCCCTCCGCCGACACCGCGCGGGTGAGGATCAGGACGTCGTCGTCGATGTCGCCCCCCGCCTCCAGGACCCGATCGGCCACCCGGCCGCCCCGGGGCACCGTCAAACGGCCCTCGACCACGGCGCGATCGGCCCCCGGGCGCACCCGCTGGGGGTCGGCGCGTCCACCGAAGAGCAGTCCCAGCCCGGTGACGACCATGGTCTTGCCCGCGCCGGTCTCACCGGTGACGACCGTCAGACCCGGTGACAGTTCCAACACGGCGTCGTCGATGACACCGAGGCCTTGGATTCGGACTTCTTCGAGCACCGATCCCTCTCCTGATAGTTGACGCCCTTGCATGCGACGGCGCTGGATCAGCGGCCGTGCGCGGCCCGTCCCCGCCATCCCGTGACCGGGAGGCCGAACTTGGCCACCAGCCGGTCGGTGAACGGCGCACGGTGCAACCGTGCCAGCCGGACCGGCGTATCGGCACGGGTGATCTCGATTCGTGCTCCCACGGGCAATTCGACCATACGCCGTCCGTCGCACCACAGCACGCCCGGCGTGGTGTCCGGCAGCACCTCCAGCGCCACCGTCGCCTCCGGCCCGACCACCAGCGGCCGGGCGAACAGGGCGTGCGCGCTGATCGGCACGACCAGCAGCGCGTCGACGTCCGGCCACACCACCGGCCCCCCGGCGGAGAAGGCGTGAGCCGTCGAACCCGTGGGGGTCGCGCACACCACGCCGTCACAGCCCCAGCTCGACAGGGGCCGCCCGTCCACCTCCAGGACCATCTCCAGCATGCGCCGCGAGTCGGCCTTCTCCAGGGTCGCCTCGTTCAGCGCCCACGAACGCACCGGCGGAGCGCCGTCGCCCCGACCGCCGTTGAACACGGCCACGTCGAGCGTCATCCGCTCCTCGACCACGTAGTCGCGGTTCACGACACTGCTCACCGTGGCGCCCAGGTCCTCGCGCTCGGCCTCCGCCAGGAAACCGACGTGGCCCAGGTTCACACCCAGCAGCGGCGCACCGGCCGGCCGGGCCAGCTCGGCGGCGCGCAGCAGGGTTCCGTCCCCGCCGAGCACCATGACCAGCTCGACGCCCTCGGCGGCCCCCGCCACACCGACCGGCTCCACCGGGGACAGCGGACAACCCGCCTCGGCCAGCTCCTCGACCTCGCTCTTGAGCATCCGGACGGTCAACCCCGCCGCGCTCAGGCGCGCGTGCACCAACTGGGCGCTGCGCACGGCCGCGGGCCGACCGGTGTGGGCCAGCAGGAGAACGCTGCGTCCGCTGGTCATCGCCGTCCCCTTACGTTCGCTCCCCGTGGGAAGCCTGGTACAGGCCGAGTGCTCGACCGCACCCGGCCGGGTCACGCTACCGGACTCCTGCGACAGGAGGCCACGCCCCTCAGGACGGCCCCTCCTCGATCGCCCGCTCCACCGCGGAGGGGTCCAGAGGCGGTGCCCCGGCCCGCATCCAGAGGAAGTACTCGACGTTGCCCGAAGGCCCCGGAAGGGGGCTCGCGGTCACACCGACCACGCCCAAACCCAGCGTGAGGGCGTGCGCGGCCACGTCGGAGACGGCCTCGGCACGCAGCGCGGGTTCGCGGACCACACCCCCCGCGCCCACACGCTCCTTGCCCACCTCGAACTGGGGTTTGACCATCATCGAGAAGTCGGCGTCAGGGGCCGCCGACGCGCGCAGGGCGCCCAGCACCAGCTTGAGGGAGATGAAGGAGAGGTCGCCGACCACCAGGTCGGGACGGGGCTCGCCGAGCGCCTCCGGGGTCAGCTCACGGACGTTGACCCGCTCCATCACCCGCACGCGGTCGTCGCTGCGCAGCGACCAGGCCAACTGGCCGTAACCGACGTCGACCGCCGTGACGTGCGCCACCCCGCGCCGCAACAGGACGTCGGTGAAACCCCCGGTGGAGGCCCCCGCGTCCAGGGCGCGCCTCCCCTTGACGTCCAGGTCGAAGGCGTCCAGCGCCCCGACGAGCTTGTGCGCGCCCCGCGAGACGTACGCCGGTTCCTCGGAACGCGTACGCACCACCACGGGCTGGTCGGTGCCGATCTGGGTCGCGGCCTTGGTCGCGACCATCCCGGCGACCAGGACGACGCCGTCCTCGATCAGCTCGGCCGCGTGCCCCCGGGAGCGTGCGTGGCCTCGGCGGACCAGTTCCGCGTCGAGCCGACTACGTTTTGCCATGGTCACCTAGGGTACCGGCCGTCACGCGCACTATCGGGCACCCCGGGTGTTGTGCCCCAGCGCGCCCAGGACGCCCGACAGCTCCCGTTGGAGCGTGTCGAAGACCTCCACGTGCTCGTGGGTGGGCAGTTCGTCCAACGCCGCCAACCGCTCCCGCGTCGCTCCGAGGGTCTGCTCGGCCAACGCCTCGGCCTGCTCACTCGCGTCCATCGCTCCCCGTCCCTTCACCCGGACACCGCTCCGCGGGCGCCGACGCACCGGCGCCCGCAACGGACCCTACTTCTTGGCGCCCTTGCCCTTGGTGGTGCGCTTGGCGGTCGAACGCGGCCGGGTGGCCCGGGCGGGAGCCTTGGCCTTGGCACGCCCCGCACCACTCCCGGCCGGGGTGTCGGCCCGCGCTCCCTCAGCCGGGTCGGCGTCCCCGGCGCCCCCGGCGGCGCCGTCCGCCACCGGCGCGGTCTCCTCGGATGAGGGGTCGCCCTTGGCGGACGCCGGGTCCTCCCGACCGGTCTCGGAGGTCTCACCCTCCACCGGGGCGGCGGCCCGCTCCGGCTCCACGACCGGCGCCGCCCCGTCCGCGACGTCGGCCACCTCGGCGGCCCGGGTCTCGGCTTCGGGAGCGCGCACCCTCCCGGAGGGGGCCTTCCCACCGTCGGGCAGCTCCGAGGAGGCGCCGCCCCTCGGCTCCAGCACCCGCTCCACCGCGTGCCGGGCGGCCATCCGGCGCTCCAGCTCCGCCACCCGGCGCACCACGCGTTCGTGCTCGGCGCGCGGCACCATGTCCATCTGCTCCAGCGCGCCCCGGACCTCGGCGCGCACCAGCTCGGCCACGGCCGCGCGGTTGGCCTGGCTGGTCTCGATCAGCTCACTCGCCAGGGCCTGGATGCTCTGCCCCACCCTCGGCGGAGCCTCACCGTCGGGGACCGAGGGAGCGGGCGTCGCCCCGTTGGCGCGCAACAGCGTCTTGGCGGCCGCCACGGCCTGCTTGCGCGAGAGTTCGGTGAGGCCATTGGCGGCGTCCAGATAGGTGCGTACCGCGTCGACGACCATGATGACGTGCTCCTTGAAGGGACCGCAGGAGGGAAGGGGACGAAAGTGGGCGCGGGGAGGGAGGGGCCTCGTGCTCCGGGGGGTTCGACGTCAACGCTACCGGGACCGGCACGCGCCTGACACGCAAACAGCGGAGCCCGACCGCCCCTCCCGAAACTCCACGCGCAGGGGCTCCCGAGGCCGCCGCCCCGGGCACACCCGCCATATAGGGCATCATGAGCCCATGAGCAGCATCGACGCGTGCCTGGACGGCATCGCCCGGGCGAACGAGCGCATCCTCGCCCAGCCCTTGGAGCGCCGCCGCGCGCACATCCGCGAACGCACGGTGCGCGTGGTCGTCCCCGACCTGGAGACCGCCTTCGACATGCGTCTGACCGTGGACGGACTCAGCGACGTCACCGCCCGCGGGCTCGACGAGCGCTCCGGCACCCCGCAGGTCCGGGTGACCGTCTCCAGCGGCGACCTGGTGGCCCTGGCCGAGGACCGACTCGAACCGGCGGTGGCACTGCTCACCCGGCGCCTGAAGGTCGACGCCACCCTCAGCGACATGCTCCGCCTGCGACGCGTGCTCTGAGCCGGCCGCGGAAGGCAGCGGCCGTCACCTGCGGCGGGTACCTTGCTGGGATGCCTCGCCAACCACTCGTCCTGGCCCCCTTCCACGGCCTGCGCTACGCGGCCCCCGACGTCGACCGCTTCATCGACGGTGTCTTCGACATCGCCCGGCTGCTGGCGCCGCCCTACGACATGCCCGACGCGGACGAGGCCCGCGAACTCCAACGCTCCGACCCGCACAACGCGGCAAGGGTCACACTCCCCTTCGAACTCTCCCGGCACGCGCCGGACGACCCCGACTCCCGGCGCTACCGGGCCGCCGCCGACCTCCTGCGCAGCTGGATCACGGACGGGGTGCTCGCACGCGACGAGGAACCGGCGCTGTACGTGTACGAACAGGTCACCCCCCAGGGCCGGGTGCAGCGCGGCCTCGTGGGCGCCCTCGGGCTCCCCGACGAGGGGACCTCCACCCCGGCCGTGCGCCCGCACGAGGACGTGGCCGAACCCCCGGTACGGGACCGGTTCCGCCTCATGGAGGTGGCCCGCGCCAACCTCGAACCCATCTTCCTGGTGTACCGGGGCGGAGGCGGGGCGGCCTCCGCCACCACCGAGGAGGTCACCACCCAGGCGCCCCTGGTGTCCACACGGACGCGGGACGGCTCCGAACACCGGCTGTGGGCCGTCACCGACCCCGCCACCCTGCGCCGTGTGGCCGACGACCTGGCCGGACGCTCCGCCCTGATCGCCGACGGCCACCACCGCTACGCCGCCTACCGTCAGCTGCGCCGGGAGATCGGCGGCCCGGGCTGGGACCACGGGTTGGCCCTGCTCGTGGACAGCGACACCCACCCGCCGCAGCTCGGCGCCATCCACCGGGTGCTACCCGGCCTGGACACGGCCGAGGCCCTCGCCGCCGCCGCGACGGTCGCCACGGTCGAACACGTCGCGGGGGCCGACCCGGCCCTGCTGGCCGACGTCGCCGCCCCCGCCCTGCTGGTGGTCTCCGGTGAGGGCGACACCCACCTGCTCAGCGGGTTCAGCGAGGCCGCGCTCCGCCGAGCCATGCCCGACCGTTCACCCGAGTGGCGCCACCTGGCCACCGCGGCCCTGCACGAGGTGTTGATGCCGCTGTGGCTCTACCCCGAGGAGAGGGTGCGGATGGTGCACGACGACCCCGCCGAGGCGGCGGCCGCCGCGCGCGACGAGAAGGGCACCGCGGTGATCGTGCCGCCGATGCGGGTGGAACAGGTGTACGCGGTCGCCGACCGCGGGGAGCTGACCCCCCGCAAGTCGACGTCCTTCGGCCCCAAACCCCGCACCGGCCTGGTCATGCGCGTCCTGGACGACGCCCGAGGGTGCGCGGGCTAGGCGGCCGCGCACGCCTCCCGCACCAACCACTCGGACACACCGAGGTCGCGGAGCTGCGACTGGCACGCACCGGTCCCGCCCCCGATCCCCCCTCCGAGCCGACAGGCCTGTTTGTGGTCCTCCGTGACCCTGTCCAGATAGGACCTGAGCACGTCCACACAGTCCTGCGGATCAGCCGCCGCGGGCTGCGCGGAAGCCATGCTCACGCCGAGCCCGACAACGACCGCGCCGACGACTGACACCAACCGGGAGCGAAGTGACAAGGTGAACCCCTGATTCCTGGAAGTGGTCCGACCCCCTCCACGTTGCTCTCCTGGCTGCGGGACCTCAACCGTTCCGCCGACTCAGGCCATGACCGATACAGGCCACCCCCACCCCCGTGCGCGCACGTCGGCCTCGGGGACGGGGCCGCTCACGGGTTCTCGTCGACGGCGGATGCCCCGGGCGGGACGGTCAAGCGTTCTCCCAGCCGGGCGGAGTTGCCCTGACCTGGGACAGAAGCTCTTCAGCTCCTTGGTCGAGGAGCGTGCGCGCGAGCTGTTCGCCGAGTTCGCGGGCAGTGGTGGCGGGGCCGGTGGTGCTGGCCCGCACTGTGCGGGTGCCGTCTGGGCTGGTGACCTGCGCGTCCAGGCGCAGGAGGTCGTCGGCGACGCGGGCCAGGGCGCCGACGGGTACGGAGCATCCGCCGTGGAGTTCGGCGAGGAGGGAGCGTTCGGCGGTGGCTTCGGCGTGGGAGTCGGGGTCGTGGAGCGGGCTGAGGAGTTCGAGGAGGTGGCTGTCGGCTTCCCGGATCTGGATACCGAGGATTCCTTGGGCGGGAGAGGGCGGATACAGGGCCGGGTCCATGTCGGTGCCGATCTCGTCGGCCATGCCCAGGCGGCGAAGGCCCGAGGAAGCGAGCAAGCACCCCTGGAGGCCGAGTTCGCGCGCTGTGCGGAGCCTCGGTGGCACGTTGCCACGGATCGGGACGGTACCGACGTCGGGGCGCAGGTTCTTGAGCTGGGCGACGCGCCGAGTGGAGCTGGTGCCGATCCGGGCTCCGTGCGGCAGGTCTTCCCAAGGGGTTCCGGTGAGAGCGTCGCGGGGGTCCTCCCGGGCGGGGGTGATGGCGAGCAGGGTGCCGGGGGTGGGTGCGGTGGGCAGGTCTTTGAGGGAGTGGACGGCGATGTCGACTTCGCCTCGGAGGAGGGCCTCTTCGACCTGGGTCGCGAAGACGCTCACCATGGACTTGCCGAGGGCCTGGAGGCTGGAGACCCGGTCCTTGTCACCGGTGGTCAAGATGGTGCGCTGCTTGAAGACCTGATCGGGGTTGGCAGCGGACAGGGGGGTGATGAATTCGCGGACCATGGCCTTGGCGAGTTGGGAGCCGCGGGAGCCTATGATCAGGGCTTTTACTGACACTTCGTCACGATCCGTTTACTTCGACTACAATGTGTGACGATCCTAGGGGCGCGCGGCCCATCCCGCCTCAGTGCGGAAACCGCCGATCAGATTCCGCGCGCCCTTACGCCCCAACGCCACCGACGCGTCGATCTCACCCAGGAAGCACACGACCGCCTCGGGCGGGGACCTCTGCTCCGACTGGGGGGCTGGGTGCCTTGGTAGACACCGCAAGCATCCTCGTTCACCTCGTCAGCAACTCCCGCACCCGCTGGTGAGGTCATGGGTCGACGATATGACGCAGGTACCAGCCGGGGTCGGACATGTAGCGGCGCCCATCCCCACGTGCATGGGGCTCACCATGACGCCGATGGAGGAGTACACGGCGTGGGATTCCGAGCTGACAGCAAACGCGCGGATTTGAGCAGGCAGAGGCCCGGAAACTGGGCCCGACCCCCTACCGCCGAGAGTTATTTTTCAGCAGACGAATTCCTCCCACCACCGACGATCTTCTTTATGACCCAGTAGAGAAATCCCGCGAAAAGGGAAATGGCCAACAGTGCGATCGTGGCTAGAGCAGCCGATCCATAACCCGAACCCTGCCGCGACACCAGCACAAAGAAGAGAACTGATATGCCCGCAATCACGACCAGAAGATATATATTCTGATGTCGCATCGTTGACATTATTCCTCCCTGCGTTCATCGAGCAATCAGGTCGCCACATCCGCAGAACGGACATGGCAGCCAATTCGACTGAAGTTGACATGCTAGCCGCGATTCGGCCACCACAGGCCCGGTCGATTGCTCGGACTTGACTAATCACCGCAAGCCCAGCGCCGATTGCCGCCACGAACCCCAGGGGGTGGCAGCGAATGAGAAGGCCACTCTCACAGTGAGGAGTCCGAGCACGAAACCATTGATCACCTCTTTCAGCCCTTCGGAGAACTCAAAAGAGATCACCCAAGAGAATCGACGCCAAGACAAAGGCAAGCACTCCAATAAATAGTGCTAGTATTGCAAATCTCTCCAAGGCGGAAGCGTTACGCGGCGATTTCCCAACGACCATTAGCCTCAAGAGAAACACGGCCCCAAGGGCCAGTAGAGCTGCTGCGATAATATGAAGCATGCACCCTCCCGAGCCGCCCGAGCACCACCCGGGCGACTCGCCTCTTTCCTAGCACTTTGATGATACTTTTGTCTTTTCGGGACAATACCACAGAGCGCTTGCTATTTAATGCGCCTATTTATGGCTGATGATACATCCAGTACCCTGCGCAGGCGAGACCGCCGACTACCAGGACTCCCGTGGAGATGGCACCAACGGGCCCGGCAATAGCCAGGACGTACATGGAAACTCCGACTTTTGCTCCCTAGATAGTGAAACCTGCGTAGAGGGCATCCGGCAAAGAAGTTTGAAGCCCGGTGGGGTCGGTGTTGTTGATGGGGTCACGAGCCGCGTAGGTGTGGTTGTCGAGTTCCTACCGCACAGGGTGTGCAGTGGAAGCGCTCGTCGCCGCACCAAGCCACCATGGAGATCAGCTGGCCGTTGGGGTCGCGCACGAAGCTGTGAGTCCCCGGTCCATCCCCACGTGCGTGGGTCTGACGAGACGACCGGTTCGGGCACCCGTGGTGATGATGATCTGACAGAGAGCAACACCATGACCACTGATGAGACGTTGCGGGCGTGTGCTGACGTGGGGCGCGCCGGGCTGGAGTCCATGCATCTTCAAGTCTGTGGTGCGTGTGGCGGGTGGGTCTCTAGTTGTGTCAGCGGCAGGTGCGGATGAGCGCGGAACATTGGCATCTGGTGATGTCGAGATGGCCGAGGCCTCGGTTCTGCGCGTCTCGCACGAGGGTGGCGGTGGGGGTGTCGGCTATCTCGACACAGTTCGAGCCGTTGGGACCTTAGCTGGACTTGAAGAAGGTGGGTTCACCGGTGGCCGAACCCGCCACCTCGCGGCTTTCTACGCTGCCCCGTAGGTGACGATAGCCTCCGCCAGCTTCTCCTTCAGAACACCGACGCGAGACGCGTGAGATCCTCCGGGGCCACCGAAGAATGGATCATCGGAAGGAAGCGGAGCCAACGGTAGTTCTGTGATGAACTCGCCCGGGAGATCGCGCTCGAAGACCTTCTCCCGGTAGATACGGCCCACCTCTCCGCTTTCCAGGATCAGAACGCAGCTGGGGGCTGCCCAGGTGGTGGGGGTGCGGCTAGCCGTGCCGGTGCTCAGTACCCAGCACCGCTCTTGACGGACGGCCTTAAAGCCCCGGCGTTCGTAGAGATAGTCGGCGAACATTGCCCCGGCGCGCACCTGCACGAATTGCTCCGACCGTGGGGCTACGCGTAGACGTTTCACGGCCTCCCGCGCAAGCTCCTGAATCTCAACTTCTTGGTCTACTCGGAGCCCCGGGCTCTGTGCTTGTTGCTCCTGTTTGGCTCTGGCTGCGGTCACCGCGTCATCGAGACTCATGGGGCTCAGGGTAGGGCCGCCGACACGATGCGCACAGGTGGGGAGTTCCGATGTCCGCACCTGGCCAGTGGTTACGGTGCTGCCACGGCGCTGATGAACGGGATGCAGAACGAACTGGTGTCTGGCCGACCGGATGTCACGCTGTCGACGGTGGACGAGATTCGGCCGCGACAAAGGCAGCCACGGGGAACACACAGCAGAGGTACGCCCTGGTCCAGGTGTCCGCGCACCCGCGGCTGCGGAACGTGGAGCGGACCACGGAGATCATGCTCGGATTGAAGGCCCAGGCGCCGAGTGGTCTCGGCAGGAGCGGGAGATCGCGGAGTTCCTCGGTGTCACTGGCTGACCAGCAGCGATGCCACGAAGCGTGGCAGTTCTCAGGCTTGGTTCTGGGAGGTGACACGTCTTGTGTCCATAGCTCCGGTGCCACTCTCCGTACCGTCAGGGAATCAACGCCGACCATGTGGATCGGCACTCGGCGCGAGGATGACGGGACCGAGCCGACCAACATCTGTGACACCTCGGATGCGCTGGACGTCGCGATGGCGAACCGCAGCTGTGGAGTGGGCGGATGTCAGGAAGAGAGAACGATGGCCGTGGCTGAAGAGAGCATTAAGGAGCATGCCCGTCGCCTTCTCCACGAGGGGGCGGAGCAGCACGAGGAGAACAAGCGCGAGCTGGAGGAGATCGAGCGCCGCAAGCAGGACTCCCAGTAAGCGTCTGCCCACTACCCCCGGACGGAACTCACGAACTCCCGTGCGGCTCCCCTTCGGAGAGCGCGCGGGCCCAGACGCCGAGACGACATCCGTGAGGGCATGTGGTGGCGGGGGTCAGGAGTTGCGCCTCCCGGACCCACCAACTTCCGGCCCCGGTCCACCCCCACGTACGTGGGGGTCACCCTTGATGGGGCGAGGCTTGTCGTCATTCCGCCTTCTTGCGCGCGGCGGTCGTCTTGCCTTCAGCGATGCCCTGGGCGCGAGACCGGCTGATGCCGAGCTCTGCGGCGACGTCTGCGTGCGAGAGCCCGTCGGCGCGCATCGCCTGGACGGCTTCCTGTCGCACTTCGCGTAGTGCGCGCTGTAGACCGGGGACGTGGGTGAGCATGTCTCCGGCTGTGCGTGCACGGTCGGCGGCATCATCGATGCTGGCCAGAGCAGCGGTGATGGCGGCGATGTGGTCGTCTGCGAAGCTCATACGGAAGTGTACCGCCTAGGCTTCATATGTCATGCCTAGGCGATGCACTGAAACGCCTAATGGAAGTCGCCGAGTGGGCTTAGTGATCGCGACCATCATCTCCACTACCGCTCAGGTGTTCAGCCGGGCACGCGAGCGCAAGCGGTCCATCCCCACGTGCGTGGGGCTCACTCCCGTGGGAGTGCTGGTGCTTGGAGTAGCGGCGGTCCATCCCCACGTGCGTGGGGCTCACGCCCGGACCCGGTCCAGGTCGCGCGCCGCGAACGGTCCATCCCCACGTGCGTGGGGCTCACCACTGGCCGGGCTTCTCCGAAGACATCGAAATCGGTCCATCCCCACGTGCGTGGGGCTCACGTCTTCACGGTCTCCCGCGCCCCGCCGCGCTTCGGTCCATCCCCACGTGCGTGGGGCTCACGCCTGGGCGGGGTCGACCTCGGCCGGGGTGGTCGGTCCATCCCCACGTGCGTGGGGCTCACGACGCATGGAAGACCAACCCCGGCCTGCACACCGGTCCATCCCCACGTGCGTGGGGCTCACGGGTGTTCACCGTCGACCAGGTCGCGGAACAGCGGTCCATCCCCACGTGCGTGGGGCTCACGGGGCCTCCGACCGCAAGTCCCATCAATGTGCCGGTCCATCCCCACGTGCGTGGGGCTCACGCTTCTTCGGGAACCTCATGTGCCAGACCTTCCGGTCCATCCCCACGTGCGTGGGGCTCACTGATCTGGTACCGCCGACGCGACTGGATGCCCGGTCCATCCCCACGTGCGTGGGGCTCACGGCACGACGGCCGGGCGGGTGCCGTCCGTCCACGGTCCATCCCCACGTGCGTGGGGCTCACGGAGCGCTCGCGCGCCCGGTGCCGACGCTCAAGGTCCATCCCCACGTGCGTGGGGCTCACGTCCCGACCCCGGGTGGGAAAACGTGCTCTGGCGGTCCATCCCCACGTGCGTGGGGCTCACGCGGCCGACGACCACCACGACCCGAAGGGCGACGGTCCATCCCCACGTGCGTGGGGCTCACTAGTTCGACCTCGGCGTCGAAGGTTCGGCGCGCGGTCCATCCCCACGTGCGTGGGGCTCACCCGGCCTCGGCCGCGGGCCAGGACAGCGGCACCGGTCCATCCCCACGTGCGTGGGGCTCACCGCAGCTGTGCGAGCGCCCGGTCGTGCTGGCTCGGTCCATCCCCACGTGCGTGGGGCTCACCGCAGCTGTGCGAGCGCCCGGTCGTGCTGGCTCGGTCCATCCCCACGTGCGTGGGGCTCACCCCACGTTGACGTCCGAGAACGCGTGGGTCGGCGGTCCATCCCCACGTGCGTGGGGCTCACGCCGTGTGCGACCCCGATCGGGAGCGTAAAATCGGTCCATCCCCACGTGCGTGGGGCTCACACGGGCCGGGGACGGCCCGGTGCGGGCGGTCCTGGTCCATCCCCACGTGCGTGGGGCTCACCGTGACCGGTTCTGCGTCGCGGTGACTGAGCGCGGTCCATCCCCACGTGCGTGGGGCTCACAACGGCCGCCTGGTCGCGGACAACTGGGCGAACGGTCCATCCCCACGTGCGTGGGGCTCACGGTGGTCATCGGGTCTCACCGCCCTGGCGGGCCGGTCCATCCCCACGTGCGTGGGGCTCACCCAGCTGATCTAAGAACCTCAAAACCTCAGAAGGTCCATCCCCACGTGCGTGGGGCTCACACGATCTTCACGTCGAACGCGGCCCCGAAGGACGGTCCATCCCCACGTGCGTGGGGCTCACAGGCTGGAGACCGTACGTGGCAGGGTCAACCCCGGTCCATCCCCACGTGCGTGGGGCTCACGCGCTCAAAGAAATTTCAGATTCGTCCGAGCACGGTCCATCCCCACGTGCGTGGGGCTCACCCCGTGGTGATTTCGCAGAGGGTCTTTGACCACGGTCCATCCCCACGTGCGTGGGGCTCACTTCGTATACACCGTCGCCGTTGGCGTAGTTTCCGGTCCATCCCCACGTGCGTGGGGCTCACTCGCCGCTGCCAGAGCCGCTTCCCCGCGAAAACGGTCCATCCCCACGTGCGTGGGGCTCACGAGAACCTGTCTGAGCGCTCCCACGGCGAGGGCGGTCCATCCCCACGTGCGTGGGGCTCACGTCACGGGCGAGTTCGCCGTCGGCGTTGAACACGGTCCATCCCCACGTGCGTGGGGCTCACGCGTCTCGCACGAGGAGTTCGGCCCCTACTGCCGGTCCATCCCCACGTGCGTGGGGCTCACGCAAGCAGTTCGCTAGCGAACTAGCGAACTGACGGTCCATCCCCACGTGCGTGGGGCTCACCGGCCGGGTGCGGGTGGTGTCCACGGGTGTTCCGGTCCATCCCCACGTGCGTGGGGCTCACACCGGCCCCGCCGCCCGCACCCTGCTCCAGGCCGGTCCATCCCCACGTGCGTGGGGCTCACTCGGGGTTGGTGCGCGAGGTCATTTCGTAGCCCGGTCCATCCCCACGTGCGTGGGGCTCACAAGACAACGGCAATCCGTGCGGCTGCCCTCCGCGGTCCATCCCCACGTGCGTGGGGCTCACTGCTCACCCCCATCCGGGCGATGATCGACGGTCGGTCCATCCCCACGTGCGTGGGGCTCACGGCAGACCGATCTGCTCGGCACGCCACATCGCCGGTCCATCCCCACGTGCGTGGGGCTCACCTGCCCGACCAACCAGCGGGCAAGGTATTCCTCGGTCCATCCCCACGTGCGTGGGGCTCACCGGTGTTTGAACTGATGTTCGCGTGGACGGTCGGTCCATCCCCACGTGCGTGGGGCTCACGTGCCAGCGGGCCGGTTCCAGGTCCACAGGCGCGGTCCATCCCCACGTGCGTGGGGCTCACCTACTCGCGTCTCAGTGCCGGGCGTTGGGCATCGGTCCATCCCCACGTGCGTGGGGCTCACAAGCACCGCAGCGTCGCCGTGGCCGAGGAGATCGGTCCATCCCCACGTGCGTGGGGCTCACCCCAGAGGCGTGCGCCCGCGAGAGCGCCGCGTCGGTCCATCCCCACGTGCGTGGGGCTCACAGCGCCCAGCGGTGCGGACCGCCCTGGCGTTCCGGTCCATCCCCACGTGCGTGGGGCTCACGTCCTCGGCAGCGTCGCGGGTAGCAATGAGGGAGGTCCATCCCCACGTGCGTGGGGCTCACCACACGGTGCGGGCGGCGGACATGATCGTGGTCGGTCCATCCCCACGTGCGTGGGGCTCACGGAGGCCCTGAGTCGACCTACACGAACGCCAACGGTCCATCCCCACGTGCGTGGGGCTCACTCGGTCCCGCCGGTGCGGGGGACGCTTTCTTCGGTCCATCCCCACGTGCGTGGGGCTCACGGTGACGTCGGCATCCCTGCACATCCTGACGTCGGTCCATCCCCACGTGCGTGGGGCTCACCACGCGGCGGAGAGCGTTCTTCATGATCAACCCGGTCCATCCCCACGTGCGTGGGGCTCACAATCGCGGTTCCGTTGCGGAGTCGGCGGTCGACGGTCCATCCCCACGTGCGTGGGGCTCACGCAGCTGGTCCAGGAGGCCACCGCGAGGCGGGCGGTCCATCCCCACGTGCGTGGGGCTCACGCGCCGGGAGCCTTCCCCCCGGCGTCCGCTGGCGGTCCATCCCCACGTGCGTGGGGCTCACGGCGCCTCGGAGGGCTACGACAAGAACGGCATCGGTCCATCCCCACGTGCGTGGGGCTCACCCGCAAGGGGCCGGTGAGCCCCTGTGTGGCGGCGGTCCATCCCCACGTGCGTGGGGCTCACGCAGCGGAGGGGGAAGTAATGACCCTGGAAACCGGTCCATCCCCACGTGCGTGGGGCTCACGGGTGGCGCAGGTCCATCCGTTCGTGCTGGTACGGTCCATCCCCACGTGCGTGGGGCTCACCTCATCGAGGACCTCCGCCGCGCTGGCCACACCGGTCCATCCCCACGTGCGTGGGGCTCACCCGCCTGCGTACGCCTTGCCGAGCGAGATCACCGGTCCATCCCCACGTGCGTGGGGCTCACACCGCAGAAATAGGCGTCCGCGAGGGTGACGCCGGTCCATCCCCACGTGCGTGGGGCTCACCGGCCAAGGGTGGCCGTGCGGACATTGTACGTCGGTCCATCCCCACGTGCGTGGGGCTCACGCTTCACGACCTGCGACAACGCGGGCCGTTATCTCCGCTTGACCTACGGCCGAACGGGAAATCGCTCCAGTCCGCCACGACAGCACTGGCCTCACGCGCGTACACACTGCGAGCATGTCCCCAGTCCCCCGTGTCCGTCAACACAGGAGCGCTGCCATGCCCACACCCCCCGCCCCGACGGACGGTCCGCGCACCGCCTCCTCCCTCACCCTCCACCTCACCCATCTGGGCGTGGCCCCCGGGGACACCCTCCTGGTGCACACCTCGCTGCGCTCGCTGGGCTGGGTCTGCGGCGGCGACCAGACCGTGGTGCGGGCCCTGCTCGACGCGATCGGCCCCGCGGGCAACCTCGTGGTCCCCACCCAGACCATGGACAACACCGACCCCTCCGGCTGGGAGAACCCACCCGTCCCCCAAGCCTGGTGGGAGACCATCCGCGCCGAATCGCCCCCGTTCGACCCGGCGCTCACCCCCAGCGCCTACATGGGACGCGTGCCCGAACGGGTCCGCACCTGGCCGGGCGCCGTGCGCAGCCCCCACCCGCAGACCTCCTTCGCCGCGCTGGGCCCGCGAGCCGCACACCTCATGCACCCGCACCCCCTGGAGTCCGCGCTCGGCGAAGCCTCCCCTCTCGCCCGGCTGGAACAGGCCGACGCACGGGTCCTGCTCCTGGGCACCGGATACGACTCCTGTACCGCCTTCCACCTCGCCGAGTACCGCGTGCCCCGACCAACCACGGCGACATCCTCCTGCGCGATCCGCACCCCGGACGGCGACCGGAGATGGACCACCTACACCGGCGTCGCCCTCGACGAAAGCGACTTCCCCGCCCTGGGTGCCGACTTCGAGGCCACCGGAGCGGTGACCGTCGGACGTGTGGGATCGGCGACAGCCAGGCTGTTCCCCCTCCCCCAGGCGGTCGCCTTCGCCACCGGGTGGCTCGTCGATCACCGCCAGGCGTCGGAGCTGCGACCGAACCCACACCGGGCCGCAGGCGGCGACGAGCTCCCGGCGACCTAGCCTGGAGGGGACCTCTCCCTCCTCACGGAATCGGACCACGCGCCATGTCCCTGCAGGCAGCAGACCGCCCGCTCAACGAACTCCACGACGCGATGCTCCTCGACCTGGACGGAGTGGTCTACATCGGCCCCGCGGCCGTGCCCGCCGCCCCCGAGGCGGTCGGCAAGGCCCGCGCCGCCGGAGCCCGGGTCGCCTTCGTCACCAACAACGCCGGACGCACCCCCGCCCGTATCGCCGAACACCTCACCCAGCTGGGCGTTCCCGCGACCCCCGACGACGTCGTCACCTCGGCCGAGGCCGCGGCGCGCCTGGTCTCCTCCCGTTTCCCCGCAGGCTCCGAGGTGCTCGTGGTCGGCGACACCGGGCTGCGCCAGGCCGTGCGCCGGATGGGGCTGCGCCCCGTCACGGTCGCCTCCGACGAGGTGGTGGCGGTCGTCCAGGGCTACTCCCGGTCCATGAGCCGCGACCTCCTCGACCAGGGAACGCTCGCCGTGTCCCGGGGCGCGCTCTACGTGGCCAGCAACTCCGACGCCACCGCACCCACCGAATGGGGGGTCACCCCCGCGAACGGCTCGTTCGTGCGGGTGATCGCGCACGCCACCGGGGTGGAACCCATCGTCGCGGGCAAGCCGCAGCGCCCCCTGCACGAGGAGGGCATGCTGCGCACCGGCGCGAGCAACCCCCTCATCGTGGGCGACCGGCTGGACACCGACATCGAGGGCGCCACCGTGCACGGAGCCGCCGGACTCCTGGTGTTGTCCGGGGTGGCCACAGCGCGCGACGCCCTGGCCGCGCCCCTCCACCAGCGCCCCCGTTACCTGGCGTGGAACGTGTCGGGGATGAACGAAGCCCATCCCGGCCCGGTGCGCCGCGTCGACGGGGACACCGCGCGCACCGAGTGCGGGGGGTGGACGGTCACCGCCTCCCGGGGGGCGGTCCGGATCTCCGGGAGCGGCGACCGGCTTGACGGCCTGCGCGCGCTGTGCGCGGCGGTCTGGGCGGACGAGACGATCGACCCCGCGGGGACCTCCTCAACCGAGGCCCTCGCCGCCCTGGGCTGGTAGTCCCCCTCACGTTGCCGCCTCTCCCACCCGCGAGGCGGAGTCCGCCTCCACCTCCAACACGCTGCGGATTCCGTTCCAGCCGCGCCAGGCGCGACGGCGCAGGCCACCGGTCACCCGGACGAGGTCGCCGACCCGCCACGCGGCGACGGCGTCGCACATCCGCGCGTCGAACGACACCAGAGTCACGGAGTCGGCCCGGGTACGCGGGTGCCCCGCCGTCTCGGGGCGGGCCACGCAGATCCGCCAGGTCACCAACCGGTCTCCGCTGGGGAGCTCGCGCTCGCGGGGCGCGGCGGTGACCCGCCCCACCACGAGGACCTCGTTGCGGTGGCGGTCGGTCTGCGATCGGGGCGACGGCACCGATCCGGCGGACCGCGCGGGTACCGCCGAGGTCGCGCCGGACGTGGAGTGGACGGGCTTGGACGACGTGGGGGCGGGAGTGGGTTCGAGCACGGGAGCGAGCCTTTCCGGGAGGGGCCTGGTGCGCGCGCTGGTACCAGGATGACCCGGGCGCGGGCGGAGGGAAAGGGGTATCCGGGGGCTGTGGACAACCGCGCGACCCCGCCGTCAGCTGCCGTGACATCCTTGTCCTAGAGTCGGAACCGGTCCGTGGCGGACCACAGGACGCTTGAGGAAGAGGGGTGCCCGCCGTGCACGACGACGTGGACGTCAGCGGTCTGCCCGAGGGGATCACCCCGCTCGGGAACGAGATCTACGCGATCGACACGATGCTCGCCGGATACCCGGGGGTCGTGTCCGCCTACCTCATCCGCACCGAGAGGCCCTGCATCGTCGAGGTGGGCACCGCCGGTTCCGCCCCGGTCCTGCGCGACGCCGTCATCCGCCTGGGCCTGGCCCCCGAGGACCTGGCCACCATCGTGGTCACCCACATCCACCTGGACCACGCGGGCGGCACCGGGGACATGGCCGCCCTGTTCCCGAACGCGGAGATCGTCGTGCACGAGCGCGGCGCCCGCCACCTGGCCGACCCGAGCCGTCTGATGGCCAGCGCGAAGATGGTGTGGGGGGACCGGCTGGAATCGTTGTTCGGCCACATGCACCCGACCGAGGCGGCGCGCATCCGCTCGGTCGCCGAGACCGGCGAGATCGACCTCGGCGCGGGCCGCAGGCTCGTGTCGCACTACGCCCCCGGTCACGCCAAGCACCACATGGGCCTGGTGGACACCGTGACCGGCGACCTGTACGTCGGCGACGCCCTGGGCGTGTACAACCCCCTCACCGGGGACCTACGCCCGGCCACCCCGCCGCCGGACTTCGACATGGACGCCTGCCTGCGCACCCTGCGCCTGTTCGGCGACATCGGCGCGCAGCGGCTCATGTTCTCCCACTTCGGCGCGCACGACGCCGTCGCCGAGACCATCGACCGCGCCGAGAGCGAGCTCCGCCTGTGGGTGGAGACCGTCCGCGACTCCCGGGACACGGGCGGGGACCTCGACCACGCGATCGCGATGGTGCGCGACAAGGTGATCAGCCGCTATCGGCCGCTTCCGCCCGAGTCCTCCGCGGGGACCGCGGCCGTCCTGGACACACTCAGCGGCCCGGAGGCCAACGTCAGCGGCATCGTGCACTGGTTGGACCGACTCGCTCAGGAACAGGCCGAGGCTCGACGCCGGGCCGAGGAGGAGCGGGCCTGAGCGGCCGGAAAACCACGTGCGGCCCCGCGACCACTCGGCGTAGCCTCCCGGCATGACCCCCCAGATCCGCGTCATCCACGCGTCCGAGGCCGCCGGTGCCTACGCGCTCATCCACAAGGCCCTGCCCTGTCTGATCATCACCGAGGAGCACCTGCGGTGGCGGCTCTCCCACCCCCTCCCAGGGGCGCGGGACGTCCGACTGGTCGCCGTGGACGGCGACACCGTGGTCGGGCATGTCCTGAGCCGTCTCCAGACCGCCCACGACGGGACCCGCACGGGCCGGAGCCTGTTCGTCGCCGTCGCGGAACCGTACCGCGACGGCGATCTTCCCAAGCGGCTCCTCGAAGCGTCGGACGCCCGCCTGGTCTCGGAGGGTGCCACCGTCCTGCGAGCGGTGAGCGGGCAGGACGGGAGCACGTCCTTCCACCGGGCGGCCGAGGAGCTGGGGTACGAACCACTGGGGGAGGCGGAGGTCCTGGGGCTCGACCTCGGCACGCTGCCCGACCGCGTCCCCGCCCCGGAGGGCTTCGAGCTACTCGCGTTGAGCGCTCTCGCCGACCCCCGTCCCGTCTTCGAACTCGACAGGGCCGCGGACTCCGACGAACCCGGTGAGTCCTCCGAGGCGTTCATGCCGTACGAGGAGTGGCTCGACGCGGTGTGGAACAACCCGCTCACGGACCTGGACATCAGCATGGTCATGCTGCACCAGGGTGCGCCGGTGTCGTTCTCCGCGTACTCGTCGGACCGCGCCACCCGGGTGGGGTCGGCGATGACCGGAACGGCCCGCGAGTACAGGGGGCGGGGCCTGGCCACCCGCACCAAGGTCGCGGCACTGCACGCGGCCAGGGATCGCGGCGCCACCCACGCCTTCACCCAGAACCACGTGGACAACGGGCCGATGCTGGCCATCAACCGCCGACTCGGGTACAGGACGTTCGGGGTCGAGCTCACACACGTCAGGAAGCCCGGCTAGCGGGCGCCGGGAAGTTCGAGGTTGCGCAGCAGGTACGCGTAGACGCCGTCGGGCCAGGACAGCTCCTCCTCCGGGGGGAGCTGGTCGAAGGCCCGCACCTCGACGGTCTCGAACTCTCCGCTGAGGGGCTCCAGGGCGACCACCCGCGCGTGCGTGACCACCGTGGTGTGCCCGCCGGACAGCACGTAGTACCCCAGTGGCGTCACCTGCCCTAGGGTGGCCCCGGCTTCCTCCCGTGCCTCACGGCGGGCGGTGGCGACCAGGTCCTCCCCGGGTTCGCGGTGTCCGCCGGGGAACTCCCAGGCCCGGTTCCGGTGCCGTACCAGGAGGGGGCGTTCCCCCAGGTAGGTCAGGCACACCACCGAGTCGTACCGCTCGGGGACCCCGCCCAGGTACACGGCGGCGCCGCCGAGTGGCTCTCGGCCACCCGACGGCGCCCCGTCACGGGTCAGTCGCGGTCCCTGCGACGCTCACGCGGAGCGGAGGCCTCGGCCTCGTCCGCCTCCTCCTCGACATCGGTCCAGACCACGCCGTCCTCGACGTCGCTGTCGACCAGCTCGACGCCCTCGATCGCGGCCAGCCGCTCGTCGGCGTCGGTGACGCCCTCGCGGTCGACGGAGGAGGCACGCGCGAAGTACTCGCGGGCGTCCTCCTTGCGGCCGAGCTCCTCCAGGACGTCGGCGTAGGCGTAGAACAGGCGCGCCACGTACGGGCGGGCCCTGCGCTCCTTGAGCTCGGGCACCTGGAGTTCGGCGAGGGCGGCCTTGACATCGCCCATGTCGCGGCGGGCTCCGGCCGCGACGATCCGCAGCTCGATCCGCTCGTCCGCGTCCAGGTCCTTGGCGGCAGGGTCGTTGGTGATCTCCAGCGCCCGCTCGGGACGGCCCAGCCCGCGCTCGCAGTCGGCCATGATCGCGAGGAAGGTGTCCCGACCACTCATGCGGCGAGCCGCGCGCAGGTCCGACAGGGCTTCCTGCCACTTGCCGACCGTGTAGGCGGCGATGCCGGAGGCCTCTCGCACGGTGGGCAGGCGGGAAGCCTTCCTCCGCGCGTAGGCGGCGTGCTTGTAGGCGCGCTCGGGGTCCTCGTCGACGGTGATGCCGGCGGCGACGATGTGCTTACCCACCAGCTCGGCCAGGGACTTGGGTAGCGAGTGCAGGTCGCGCTTGGTGTCCTTGTCGAGCTGGTCGAAGGTGGCCTCGTCGGGCAGCGGCGGAGCGATGTCCGCCGGGTCCCGGTCGTCCCGCCGCTCGAACTCACGCGCACCGCCCTGCCGGTCCCGGTAACCACCGCGTCGGTCGTCGCGATCCCTACGATCCCCACCACGGTAACCACCACGATCCCTGGAACCACCCTGGCGATCGTCACGACGACCACCACCGGAGCCACCCCGGTAACCACCACGATCCCCGGACCCGTCCCGACGGTCCCGGTCACCCCGGAAACCTCCCCGGTCGCCGCCGGGTCCGCCCCGGTAACCACCGCGTCGGTCGTCGCGATTGTCCCTGCGATCCCCACCACGGTCCCCGGAACCACCCTGGCGATCGTCACGACGGTCCCGGTCACCCCGGTAGCCGCCCTGACGGTCGTCACGACGACCACCACCGGAGCCACCCCGGTAACCATCGCGGTCGTCGCGACGGTCGCCACCTCGGAAGTTACGGCGATCGCCGCCTCCGTGGGACCCACTCCTGTCGTCCCGAGAGCCCCTGTAGCCAGACCGGGAACGGGACTCGTCTCCCCGTCCGCGACCGCCAGGCTCACCGGAGCGGCTACCGCTGTGGTCGTGTGCTCCGGAGTCCTCGCGGTCTCCCGATCGGCTGTCCTCAGTCATCCAACCCGTCCGTCAACACTCAAAAGCGCTGCCACCTTGAGCAGTAGCAGCGCGTCATAGTACTCGTGCGTTCCAGCTTACGACATGGCGTAGGCACCCATCACCAAAGCCGCAGTACACGACCAGTCACACCTTTGTGGAACCGTGCACCCCAGGGAGTCCCACCCCGGACCCACAGCTGAAGACACGGTCCCCCAGCCCCCGGGGGTCGAACCTCAGTCATGTGCGGTAGTAAGCCGCACGGCGCAAACCCCCTCAACCACAGCGGGGTACAAACGTGCACGTGAGTGCTGGGTTCAGGAGAGCGGGTTGGCCGTAGAGCGGCAAGCGGCGCCCGGACGGCGGGGGTTTTTACCAGTCCGGGGGACACGCATCTCTCGAACACATCAGTCGTCCTGGGGGGTGGCCCGGTGCCGTGCTTGGCCCTGAA
>NZ_JBIAGA010000017.1:0-139601 GCF_042869555.1 Nocardiopsis sp. NPDC006938
CAGCCTGGCACCGTGAGAACACCGCGCCGCCAGGCGTCCCTTGAGGGTGGTGGAGGGCGACGGGCGGGCGGAATGATCCACAAAACAGGCCCTAGTCCTGCGCGGCGCGACGGGGGCGGCGCGGGCGGGACGAACCGCCCGAACGCGGGCCGCCGTAGCCGCCGCGCTGGCCGCCCTGGCCACCACGCGGGCCGCGCGGGCCGCGCTGGCGGTTCTCCCGGCGCGGCTCGGCGGGCAGGGTCACCGGCACGCCGGACGGGGTGCGGGCGCCGGTCACGCGGGCCAGCTCCGGGTCCTCGGAGTGCTCGACCTGCGCGATCTGCGGTTCGATCCGGGCCCGGTACATCAGACGGCTCATGTCACGCCGCTGGTTGGGCGTCACGAGCGTGACCACGTTGCCGGACTCGCCCGCGCGGGCCGTGCGGCCGCCCCGGTGCAGGTAGTCCTTGTGGTCGGTGGGCGGGTCGATGTTCACGACCAGGTCCAGCCCGTCCACGTGGATGCCGCGCGCGGCGACGTTCGTGGCGATCAGCGCGGTCACCGTGCCCTCCTTGAACTGCTTGAGGGTGCGGGTGCGCTGCGGCTGGGAGCGGCCGCCGTGCAGCGGGGCCGCCCGGACGCCGCTGGCCAGCAGGTGCTGGGCCATGCGGTCCACCGCGTGCTTGGTGTCCAGGAACATGATGACCTGGCCGTCACGGGCGGCGATCGCGGTGGCCGTGGCCTGCTTGTCCGCGTGCGACACGTGCAGGAGGTGGTGCTCCATGGTGGAGACCGCCCCTTCGGACGGGTCGACCGAGTGCACGACCGGGTCCTTGAGGAAGCGGCGCACCAGCTGGTCCACGTTCCGGTCCAGGGTGGCCGAGAACAGCAGGCGCTGTCCGTCGGCGGGGACCTGCTCCAGGATCGCGGTGACCTGCGGCATGAAGCCCATGTCGGTCATCTGGTCGGCCTCGTCGAGCACCACGGCCTCGACCTGGTCCAGGACGCAGTCACCGCGCTCCATGAGGTCGCGCAGGCGGCCGGGGGTGGCCACGACCAGTTCCACGCCCTGGCGCAGGGAGCGCGCCTGGCGGTGGATGGGCATGCCGCCCACCACGGTCGCCATGCGCACCCGAACCGAGCGGGCGTAGGGCGTGAGGGAGTCGGTGACCTGCTGGGCGAGTTCGCGGGTCGGCGCCAGCACCACGGCCAGCGGGTGCCGCTCCTCGGCGCTGCGGCCGTTGAGCCGGGCCAGCAGGGCCAGGCCGAAGGCGAGGGTCTTGCCGGAGCCGGTCTGGCTGCGGCCCAGGACGTCCCGACCGGCCAGCGAGTTGGGCAGGGTGGCCGCCTGGATCGTGGAGGGCGTGGTCAGACCCTGGCGGGTCAGCGTCTCCTTGAGGGCGTCGGGCATGTCCAGCGCCTGGAAGTCGTCGACCGGGTCGAGGCCCGGCACGACGGTCTTGGGGAGGGCGAACTCGCCGCCCGAGAAGCGCGAGCCGCCGCCGGGACGGCCCTGGTGGCCGCCGCCGCGTCGGGGGCCGTCGAAGGAGCGGCGCGGGCGGGGGCGACCGTAGGAGCCGGAGCCGCCACGGGAACCCTGGCCGGAGGTGGTGGAGCGGTCACGACGTGCGTTGGCACGGGGATGGTTCACAGATGACCTTTCGCCGACGACTGAGGCCGGGTCGGAAGTCCACGACAGCGCTTTGGTGAGTGACACCGAACGTGTGTGGGGGAAACTACTTCGATATCCACGGCTCACCCGAAGGAACGGGGGTCGTGGCGGGCGAACCGGTGCCTGTCGGAGAACGACTGCCAGAAGACCGGCTCTGGGAACGTCACCGTGGTGGTTACCCGGAGTACCCGGGCAGCACGACCGCAACCTCACGAACCTAGCACACGGCCTCCCGGCTGGCCGAGACCGCGCCCCTGTGGCACTGGGCACCGTACGGAGAGGGAGCTCGAACCGCGAGGGGCGTCGTATGACGAGGGGCCCCGGCGTCCGCTCGCGCGGATGGGGCCCCTCCGGGTCACGCTTCGGGGGGTGCCCCCCTGGCGGGTCAGTCCTGTTTCGCGGGCGCCTGGGCCGCGAGGGCGCGGTAGTGGCGCGAACGCAGGCCGAGGACGACGGTGGCCGTCAGGGCCGCGATCAGCGAGGCGATCAGCACGCCCGCCTTCGCGTGGGCGAGGTGCTCGGGGGACCCGGCGAAGCTGAGCTCGGTGATCAGCAGCGACACCGTGAAGCCGATCCCGGCCAGCTGCGACATCCCGAAGATGTCGATCCACTTCAGGTCCGGGTTGAGTTCGGCGCGGGTGAGCTTGGTGGTCAGCCACGAACCGCCGGTGATACCGACCATCTTGCCGACGAACAGGCCCGCGATGATGCCGAGCCCGGCGGGGTCGGTGAAGACCGCGTCCACGCCGTCGAAGACCACACCGGCGGAGAAGAACGCGAAGATCGGCAGGGCCAGTCCGGCCGACCACGGGCGCAGGACGTGCTCGGTGCCGTGGCTGGGGCTTTCGACCTCGCCCTCGTGCTTGGTGGTGCGCATCATCAGGCCCATGGCCACACCGGCGATGGTGGCGTGCACGCCGCTCTCGTGGGTGAGTACCCAGATGAGGGCGGCCAGCGGCACGTAGACGACCCAGTTGGGGACGACGGACGCGTTGAGCTTGGCGGCCAGGCCCTTGCCGCGCTGGAGGTAGCCGAAGAACGCGACGCCCAGGGCGGCGCCGAACAGCGGCAGGAAGCTGATGCTCGCGGTGTAGAAGACCGCGATGACGATGACCGCGCCGAGGTCGTCCACGATCGCGAGGGTCAGCAGGAAGGTGCGCAGGGCCGGGGGCAGGCCGCGCCCGACCACCGCGAGGATCGCCACGGCGAACGCGATGTCGGTAGCCATGGGGATACCCCAGCCCTGGAGGGTCTCCGGGGAGTTCAGGTTGACGATCGCGTAGATGCCGGCGGGGACAACCATGCCGCAGACGGCGGCGACGATCGGGAGCATGGCCCGGCGGGGGTCGCGCAGCTCGCCGTGGACGAACTCCTGTTTGAGCTCGTTGCCGACCACGAAGAAGAAGACCGCGAGCAGGGCGTCGGCGGCCCAGGTCTCCAGCGACAGGTTGAGGTGCAGGGCCTCGGGGCCGAAGGTGACGCCTCGGAGCCGTTCGTAGACCTCGCCGAGAGGAGAGTTGATCCAGACCAGCGCGGTGACGGCCGCGAGGATCAGCAGGAAACCGGCGACCGTGTCGCTGCGGAGGAGGTTGGCCAGGCGGCTCACCGGGTTGTACGAGGGTGAGGGCCGGACGGGGTCGATGCTCATCGGGGTGTGCTCCGGGCAGATGGGTTGCTTGTGGGACTCGCCGACCAGTCTTCCCGGCACACCTGTGGCGCGTGTGGCGCCGCGCCCATGTTCGCCTATGGTGGACCGTCTGTCCAGTTTCGGTCAGGTTCTCCAGAATTCGGAGACCGCCAGCGGCCCCTGGGCGCTGGGGTCACTCTATCCCCTGAACAGCGCTAACGTCGCTGGGGTGCGGGTTGGGGGCCCGGCCCACGCACCCGTCGCGTGCGGGCGTGCCGGGGTGTTCGGCCGGTCCGGTTGGCCGAACCGGTACACGGGCGTAGAGTGCGGGTCTGGTGTGCCGGGAAGACTGGTCGGCGAGGCGGCGATCCCTATCCGAAACCAGGTGTGACCATGCCGGAGACCACGCTCCACGGAGCTCGCGTCTACCGTTCCGAGTCAGCGGAGCGGACCGTTCGCGACTGGTGCCGGGAGCGGCTCGACGAGTACCCGGACCTGGTCTTCCTGCCGGAGATCCCCACGTCGATCGGCCCCACCCGCGCCTTCCGGATGCCCGGCGGCCCCGGCACTCCGGTGGTGGTGCTCAGCGGCACCAACTTCAACAGCGCTCTCATGGCCTCGCCGGTCTCGGACATGACGGAGGAGCGGGACGTCTACCTCGTGGACCTGCCCGGGCAGCCCGGTCTCAGCTGCGGGCTGCGGCCCCGGGGGCACCGCGCGCAGGCGTACGGCCGGTGGTTCGACGAGGTGCTCCCCGAGCTGGTGGACCGCCCGGTGGTGGTCCTCGGGCACTCCCTGGGCGCGGCGGTCGCCCTGGCGGCCAGACCCCGCGACCAGGTCAGAGGGATGGTGCTGGTCAACCCGGCCGGTCTGACCAGCGCCGCCACGCCGCCGGAGCTCATGCGCGTGACACTGCCGTGGATGATCGGCCCGCGCGACGACAAGAGCACCCGGCTGCTCAACTTCATGAGCGGACCGGACCTGCGCTACCCGTCCCACCCGTTCGCGTCGTGGATGACGATGGTCGGCAGGTACTGCCGGACGAGTCTCGCACCCGGTCCGCTGCCCACCGAGTCGCTGCTGGCCTGGCAGGGGCACGGCGTCATGGTGGTCACCGGGTCGGACGACGTGTTCTTCTCCCCGGCGCGCCTGCACGGCCCGGCCCGCCGGTTCCTCGACACCGAACCGCGCGTACTGGAGGGCGCGGGGCACCTGGCGCCGTACGAGTTCCCCGAGCGGGTGCGCGCCCTGGTGCGCGAGATCGCCTGACCTCTCGGGGCGGGGTGCGCGGGCCTCAGCCGGGCCTGAGCGGGGTGAAGAGGGTGTCCGGGGCCGGGTCCCGGTACAGGGGCGAGTCCACCATCACCGCCAGACTCCGGTGGTCGGCACGAACTGTCACGAAGTACGAGAACCCGTCGGGGGTGCGGACCGTGACTTCGCCGCCCCCGTCGAACGCGCGTATGGAGCTCTCCCACCCGCGCGCCCGCCAGTCGGAGTGCAGCTTCCTGAGCGAGTCGTTCACCCGGTTCGGACCCACCGCGCAGACATAGCGTGCCGTGGCGGTGTACACCTCCCCGGCTTCCGTGCCGGGGGGCGGGGAGTCGGACACGGCGGCGTCGGCTCCCCGGAAGACGAGGGGGGCGGGGAGAAGGTCAGTGAGCGAGGAAGCCCGCTCCATCGTCAGTTCCACGGCCTCCGGTTTGGCCTTGGTGTCCACGGTTTCCTCTTTCCTGTGCTTCCTGAGCGGTCTGGTCGTTCACAAGGACGGTTCCGCCCGATTCGATGGGAGGGGGAGGAGCGGCGCTCCCTCACCAGGTGTTCCCTTCCCCCGGATGGCCCTTTGGATCGCTGTCACCGCCTTTCCCACATTCGTCTCCTTCGAGAGCCGTGGCTTCGGTGCGCGGTCGGGCTTTCCGGGAGTCAGTTCGCGCCCGGGGGGTTCCAGCCTGGAGTGGAGGCCGCAGATCACGTTCACCTTGCCGGAACGGGACACCGCGTCGTCCCAGTACCCGTCGTGTCCGTGGCTTCCGGTCTCCAGGACTCGCGCGCCGAACTCCTCGGCCATCGGATTGGCTCCGTGGACCAGGGACGGGACTCCGACGACCCTGTCCCTGTTCGATGCCTGGACGTAGACCTCCGCGGGGTCGACGTTGAGCTCGCTCGCGTGCTTGACACCTCCCAGGCCGGTGCTGCCCTCGAAGACGATGGCGTCCGCCGGAAAACGGCCCTGTGTGGTGGCGGCGGCCCTGGCGACCACGATGGAGCCGTAGCTGTAGCCGATGACGGTCGTTCGTCCGGGGTCTCCCTTGCGGCGGGCTGCGCGCAGGCCGAAGAGGAAGTTCCTCAGCACCGGGTACCCCGCGTTGGCGAAGGACTTGTTGGCCGCCTGGGTGAGGAACTTGTCCGGCATCTTGCATCCGAGCCAGAAGACGCCCGCCGTGTTCCCGTCGTTCGTCAGCAGGTCCGCCTCCTCCCGCAGACGGCGGACCCTGCTGATCCCCCGGGCGATGTGGGGTCCGCTCGAGATGTTGGACCGCGTTCCCGGTACGAAGACCGCGGTCTGCCGGGCCGTGTCCGGGTCGCCCACCGAGACGACGGCCAGTCCCCTGGTGTCCCCCACCCGGGGCGGGGGCTGGTAGTTCAACAGCAGGGGCCGGTCGTTCGCGGGGGTGTTGACCTGGGAGTGCAGCACCATCGCGCTCGTGTCTTCCGGGTTGTCCCGGAGGTAGGCGTCGAGGATGGTGCGGTTGGCTCGGTCGCGCACCCGCGACGGAAGTCCGTCGCGGGTGCCGACCTCGGCCGGGTCCTGCCTGAGGTGGCGTTCGCGCTGTTCGTGCGTGAGGCGCTTCCACCACGCCGCGTTCTCGGCTGGCGCGTTCGACGACGGTGGTGCGACCATCGACGTCCTCTCAAGGTTCTGTTGCGGGCTGGGGGTCACGACATCCTGGCAGAGAAGGCTGACCTCGGATAGCCCTCCAGT
Source organism: Nocardiopsis sp. NPDC006938 (assembly GCF_042869555.1). Lineage (NCBI taxonomy): Bacteria > Bacillati > Actinomycetota > Actinomycetes > Streptosporangiales > Nocardiopsidaceae > Nocardiopsis > Nocardiopsis sp. NPDC006938. The sequence goes on from NZ_JBIAGA010000017.1 coordinate 6,259, forward strand.
TCCGTGAGGCCACCTTCGATGGGGCGTCGGAAGATCGACGGCTTGTGATGGGTGGACGTGCCCTGGGAGCGCAGCCCCGGGCCGTGGCAGGGGAAACCGGGTCCCGCGCGTTCCCCGAGCGGGCCCGCCGCCTCGTAGCGTGGGTGGGTGGCGCGGCCCTGACCGGGGAAGACTCTCCTGTGGCGGGCCCGCCCGGCACCGGTTCGGACCCGCGACCAGACGGCCTCACGGGAGGGCGCGGCCATGGACGTACGGAGCGTCGTGGGACTGGACGGGGTCCGCCGTGGCATGGGGGATCTCGTGGGGGGCAAGGCGGCCAACCTCGGGGAGATGGTCGCGGCTGGGGAGCGCGTGCCCCCCGGCTTCTGCGTCACCACCGCCGCGCACGCGTCCGGGACGGTGCCCGCCGAGCCGATCACCCGGGCCTACGAGGCTCTGGGCGCTGGCAGGGTCGCGGTGCGTTCCAGCGCGACCGCGGAGGACCTCCCCGAGGCCAGCTTCGCAGGACAGCAGGACACCTACCTCGACGTCGAGGGCGCGGACGCCGTCGTGGACGCCGTCCGCCGCTGCTGGGCCTCGCTCGACAACGAACGCGCCGTCGCCTACCGGCGGGCCAACGGCCTCGACCGGGCCGATGTGCGCATGGCGGTGGTGGTGCAGCGCATGGTGGACGCGGACACCGCCGGGGTCATGTTCACCGCCGACCCGCTCACCGGCTCCCGGTCGCGCACCGTGGTCGACGCGGTGCGCGGCCCGGGCGGCGCGGTCGTGGACGGGTCGGTCGAACCCGACCACTACGCGGTCGACGACGGTCGGCTCGTGGACGGAGCCGGGGGCTGTCTCGCACCGGGGCAGGTCGTCGAGCTGGCCGCCGCCGGACGGCGCCTCCAGGGGCTCTTCGGCTCCCCGCAGGACGTCGAGTGGGTCCACGACCGCGACGGCGTCCTGTGGCTGCTCCAGTCCCGGCCGGTCACCACCCTCTTCCCGCTCCCGCCGCAGGACCTGCCCGACCTGCCCCGCTTCTACATGGAGGTCGGGCACATGCAGGGCATGTTGCGCCCCTTCACCCCGCTCGGGCTGGCCATGCTCCAGAGGATGTGGACCCGCTGGTGGGGGTCGGTCGGGTTCGCCACCGGCGACGCCGACCCCGACCCCCTCATGGTGGGTGTGGGAGGCCGGTTGTTCGTCGACCTGTCCGCGTTCCTGCGCAGCTCCCCGCTCCGGGGGAGGCTGCCCCAGGCCATGGACGTGTACGGGCCCCGGGCGCGCGCGGCGGTGGAGCACCTGCTCGACGATCCGCGGTTCGCCCCCCGCCCCGGGCTGCCGTTCCCCGCGTCGACCGGGCTCCGCGTGGCCGCCGCGCTCCTGCCCTCGGCCGTGTTCGGGGTCGGCCACGCGCTGGCCCGCCCCCGGGCCGCGCGCGCCCGAGCACAGGCCGCCGTGGCCCGTCTGCGCGCCCTGCGCGGCCCGGGCGCCGGAGCCGGGTCGGCGTCACGGCTGGACTGGGTCACGGGGCGGGCCCTCGACGCGATGCTCGGCCGGGACCTGACCCGGGTGATCGGCCCGGTCTTCGCCGGGATCGTCACCGGCACGGCCCCGGCGGCACTGCTGCGCGGGGTCGCCACCAGGGAGGAGACCGACACCGTCCTGGGCGGCCTGCCCCACAACGTCACCACCGAGATGGACCTGGCCCTGTGGCGGATCGCCGAGCGCGCCCGCGCCCACGGGGACCTGTTCACCCGCACACCTCCGGAGGAACTCGCCGCCCGGTACCTGCGCGGGGAGCTGCCGGAGGTCGGGTTGGCCGCCTTCCTGGACGCCTACGGGCACAGGGCGGCCGCCGAGGTGGACATCGGTGTGCCCCGGTGGCGCGAGAACCCGGCGCCCGTGTTCGCGTCGGTCGCCAACTACCTGCGCCTGGACGACCCCGAACAGGCACCGGACCGCAGGTTCGAGCGGGCCGGGGCCGCCGCCGGGGCGGCGCTCGCCGAACTGGTCCCCCGCGCCCTGCGGCGCCGTCCGGTGCGCGGTGCCGTCGCCGCCTTCCTCATGAGCCGTTCCCGCGAACTCGCGGGACTGCGGGAGTACGGCAAGTTCGCGTGGCTGGTGCCGTTCGCGGAGATGCGCCGCCAGGTGCTCCTGGTTGGAGCCGACCTGGCGGGCCTCGGACTGCTGGAGACGGCCGACGACGTCTTCTTCCTGGACCTGGACGAGGTCCGGTCGACGGTGGACGGCTGCGTCGACCGGCGGTCCCTGGTCGCCGAGCGTCGCCACCTCCACCTGCGGGAGCGGCGTCGGCGCACGGTGCCGGGGACCCTACTGACCGATGGCACGGACGCGGCGGCCGCGTTGCCGTCCCCGGCCGTGGAACCGGGCGGGCTACCGGGGACACCGGCGGCTCCGGGGCGGGCCGAGGGACGCGCCCGGGTGGTCCTGGACCCGTCCGGAGCCAGGGTCGAGCCCGGGGAGATCCTCGTGGCGCCCACCACCGACCCGGGCTGGACGCCGCTGTTCATGACCGCCGCAGGGCTGGTCTCCGAGACGGGTTCGCCGATCGCGCACGGCCCCACGGTCGCCCGCGAGTACGGGATTCCGGCGGTGATCTGCGTGCGGGACGCCACCACCGCGATCCGGACCGGCGACCTGCTCCGGGTCGACGGCTCGGCGGGGACGGTCGTGGTGGTCGCCGACGCGGGCGACGGTCCCGCCGCCACCGACCCCACCGACCCCACCGACCTCACCGACCCCACCGACCTCACCGACCTCACCTTCACCGACGGAGAATCCCCCCGCGAGGGGTGAGGCCCTCCCTCCACCGGTACCGGAAGATGACGCGGAGTTAACGTGCGGCCGGGCCCCCGTTGGGCGGCCGGTGACGAGCATGGGGGTGGGCCTGCCCGGCCCGACCGGTGTGCTCCGACGGAGGGACGGCCATGGCAGAGCCCGGGTACGCGGACGGAACCGACTTCGAGGACGCCGACCGGGGGTTCGTCGGCGCGCTGGTCCCGGGGGTGGTGCGTGACGACCGGGGCCGTGTCGTGTGGGACGGTGACGCGTTCGGGTTCCTGGAGGGCGAGCGCCCCGACTCCGTCCACCCGAGCCTGTGGCGCCAGGCCCGGCTGTGCGCCAAGCAGGGACTGTACGAGGTCACCGCCGGGGTCTACCAGGTGCGCGGCCTGGACCTGTCGAACATGACGCTGATCGAGGGCGGGCGCGGCGTGGTGGTCGTCGACCCCCTCGTCTCGGCGGAGACCGCTACGGCCGCCCTGGCCCTGTACCGGGAGCACCGGGGCGAGCGCCCCGTGACGGGGCTGGTCTACACGCACTCGCACATCGACCACTTCGGCGGCGCCCTCGGGGTGCTCGACCCCGAACGGGACGGCGTGCCCATCCTCGCGCCGGAGGGCTTCCTGGAGCACTCCGTGGTGGAGAACGTGTACGCGGGCCCCGCCATGCTGCGGCGCGGTATGTACTACTCGGGCGCGAACCTGGGGGTGGGGCCGGACGGGGCGGTCGGCGTGGGTCTGGGGTCGGCGGTGTCCACGGGGACGCCCGGCCTGGTGCCGCCGACCGTCGACGTGGCCCGCACCGGGCAGGAGGAGACGGTGGACGGGGTCCGGTTCGTCTTCCAGATGACACCGGGTACCGAGGCGCCCTCGGAGATGAACTTCCTGCTGCCCGACCACCGCGCGCTGTGCATGGCCGAGAACGCCACCCACACCATGCACAACGTGCTCACCCTGCGCGGCGCGGTGGTGCGCGACGCGCGGATCTGGTCGCGCTACCTCAACGAGGCGGTCCAGCTGTACGCGGACCGCGCGGACGTGCTGTTCGCCTCGCACCACTGGCCGACCTGGGGGCGTGACCGGATCGTGGGGTTCCTCTCGGAGCAGCGCGACCTGTACGCGTACCTGCACGACCAGACGCTGCGCCTGCTCAACAAGGGCCTCACCGGCCCGGAGATCGCGGAGGAACTGCGGCTGTCCGAGGGCCTGGCGGCCGCCTGGAACACACGGGGCTACTACGGTTCGCTGTCCCACAACGTGAAGGCGGTCTACCAGCGCTACCTGGGCTGGTACGACGGCAACCCCGCCACCCTGTGGGAGCACCCGCCGGAGGAGAGCGCGCGCCGGTACGTGGACACCATCGGCGGGACCGACGCGGTGGTGGCCAGGGCGCGCGCGTACGCGGACGAGGGGGACACCCGGTTCGCCGCGCAGCTGTTGCGGCACGCGGTGTTCGCGGACCCGTCGCACGAGGGGGCCCGGGATCTGCTCGCGTCGGTGTTCCGGCGGCTGGGCGAGGGCGCGGAGAACGCGACCTGGCGCAACTGCTACCTGACCGGGGCCCGGGAGCTGCGTGAGGGCGTGGCGCACACCGGACTGGCGGCGTCGAGCATGGCGGCCATGCTCACCGTGACCCAGCTGTTCGACACGGTCTCCATCCGGGTGGACGGCCCGAGGGCGGCCGCCCTGTCGATGGTCATCGACTGGACCCTGACCGACCTGGGGGAGTCCTACCGGACCGAGATGTCCAACGGGGTGTTCGTGCACTGGCCGGTGAGGGGGGAGGTCGCGGGAGACGCCGATCTCACCCTGCGGTTGACCAAGCCCCGGTTTCTGGGCCTGCTGGCGCACGGGGACACGGACGGCCTCGACCACGACGGCGACCTGGAGGCCGTCCGGCGGGTCATGGGGGTGCTGGACGAGCCCGACCCGGACTTCGCGATCGTCACGCCCTGACGGGCCTGGCCCGGTGGGGGCGGGGCACTGATCGTCGATCGCGCGTACCGGGCCGCCCCGTGGGTCCCTCGCGACCGCCGAGCGGGGCCGCCGACGCGTGTCCGCGCGTACCCGGTGCGAGGGACCCACGGGCCGGTCACGCCCGGTTCGGGTCGGTCGCCTTCCCGTTGAGCCAGAGTTCGGTGGTGGCGTCCCGGTGGCTGCCGGTGGTGCCCACGTGCTTGGCGTCGATCGTGGGCCCCTTCTTGATCACGTGCACCAGGGCCATCGCGTGTCCCCGGCCCAGGCCGTAGTCGTCGGCCAGCCAGGTGACGATGGTGCCCGCCTTCACGGAGGGGGCGTCGTACCCCTTCTCCTTGGCGAGGTCCACCAGGGCACGGGGGACCAGACCGGTCTTCTCCTCGATGGTGTCCAGATAGGCCTGGAAGGACATGGGCTCTCCTCGGGTGGGTGGCCGGGAACCCATGTTCACACCCGACTACGACATTCCACCTGACGCGTCGCCGCCCCGGTGGCACCTGATGCGGAGCCGGTGGCGGAGTGACGCGCGGCTGGGGTGTCCATGGGGCCAGGGCCACCGTAGCCAAACGGAACCTGTACCTAGGCGTCCAGCAGCTGGGTGACCGTGTGCTCGCCGATGGCGCCGAGGACCGGGTGCTCCGGGGCGCTGGCGCACAGCAGGGTCGAGTAGAGCAGCGCCCAGGCGCGGGCGCGGTCCCAGGTGGGGACGTCGACCCCGCTCCGGCGGTCCAGTTCGGCGCGTAGGCGGGCGCGGTCGCGGGGGCCGAAGGCCAGCCAGGCGACGGCGAGGTCGCAGGCCGGGTCGCCGGAGGTGAGGTCGCCGAAGTCGAGGACGGCGACCAGGTCGAGGCGGCCCTCGGCGCGGGTGTGTTCGGCCGTGCCCACCAACAGGTTCGCGGGGTGCGGGTCGCCGTGCAGCCACACCGCAGGGCCGGTCCGTTCGGGGGTGGGGAGCAGCTCCTCCCACAGGGCGAGCAGTGCGTCGGCGCGGGGGTGGGTACCGGTGGCCAGGCGCTCGCGCACACGGGCGTCGCGCACACGCAGGGGAACCCCGCGCACCTCGTTGCGGGGGGCGTCGTCCGGGGCGGGCACGTGCAGCCGTGAGAAGAACGACGCGAGGGGTTCGACCAGGTCGGAGCGTTCGTCCACCGGTACCTCGGCGGCGGTGCGGCCCTCGAACCACGGGGTCACCGACCAGTGCCAGGGGTATCCGCGGTCGGGGCGGCCCACCCGTACCGGGACCGGGACGGGCACGCCGACGCGTTCGGCGATCTCCGGGAGCCAGCGCTGCTCGTTCACGACGAGCCGGGCGGCCGCCTCCCGGCGGGGCATGCGCACGCACAGGTCCGCGCCCAGGGTGAACAGGGAGTTGTCCCAGCCGTGGGAGACCGGGGTGACGGCCAGGTCCGCCAGGTCCGGGTGCTGTCGGCGCAGGAGCTGGCGGACGAGGTCGGGGGTGAGGTTCACTTCGGCCGGAGGGGTGCGCATCGACCCAGTATCGGCCACCGGTCAGTAGTAGACGGCGAGCGGTCCGTTGGGGCCGTCGACGACGGTCACCGGGGTGTCGAAGACCCGGGTCAGGACCTCGTCGGTCATGATCCGCTCCGGCGGGCCGAACTCCACCACCGAGCCGTCCTTCACGGCGCAGATGTGGTCCGCGTAGTGGCCCGCGAAGTTGATGTCGTGCAGCACGATCACGATGGTGCGGTCGAGTTCGGCCGCCGCCCGGCGCAGGTGCTTCATCATCTGCACCGAGTGGCGCATGTCGAGGTTGTTCAGCGGTTCGTCGAGCAGCACGTACTCGGTCTCCTGGCACAGCACCATGGCGACGTAGGCGCGCTGGCGCTGGCCGCCGGAGAGCTGGTCGAGGTAGCGGTTCTCCAGGTCGGTGAGGTCGAGGAAGTCGATCGCGCGGCTCACCACCTCCTCGTCGGCCACCGTCAGCCGCCCCCTGGAGTGGGGGAAGCGGCCGAACGCCACGAGCTGGCGCACCGTCAGCCGGGTGACGAAGTGGTTCTCCTGGCGCAGGACCGAGACGATCTTGGCCAGTTCCTTGGAAGGGGTCCGGGTGACGTCGTGCCCGGCGATCTCGACCGTGCCCGCGTCGAGCCCCAGGAGCCGCCCCACCATGGTGAGCAGGGTCGACTTGCCGGCGCCGTTGGGGCCCACGAGCGCGGTCACGCCGCCCCGGGGGATCTCCAGGTCCACGGGGCCGATCGTGACCTCGCTCCCGTACTCCTTGCGGACGCCCTTGAGGGTGATCACAGCCGGCCCTTTCTGAGGATGACGAAGAGGAACACGAGGCCGCCGACGAACTCGATGATGATCGAGACCACCCCGTTGGCGTAGAAGAGGTTCCGCATGACGAAGTAGGCGCCGCTGAGGACCACGAAGCAGGTCAGCACGGCGACGGGGAAGACGTGGCGGTGGTCGTGGGTGTCGGCGAACTGGTAGGCCAGGGTCGCCACGAGGAAGCCGAGGAAGGTCATCGGTCCCACGAGAGAGGTGGAGACCGCCATGAGCACGGACACCAGGAACAGCACCCGCATGGTCTCGCGGCGGTGGTTCAGCCCGAGCCCGGTGCTGGCGTCGCGGCCCAGCGCGACGATGTTCAGCCGCCGCGAGCCCACTACCAGCAGGGCCGCGGCGCCCAGGCACAGCGGGACCGCCACCGGCAGGTACGAGGCGTCGGCGTTGGACACGTTGCCGAACAGGCGGGCGGCCAGCACGTCGAACTCGCTCGGGGTGAGCAGGCGCTGCATGAACGTGGAGACCGACGCCAGGCCGCCGCCGATGATGATGCCGATCAGCAGCATCACCTGGAGGTTGCCGTACCGGCCGGACAGCAGCCAGCCGTACAGCAGCATCGCGAAGCCGACCATCAAAGCGATCTGGAGGACGAACTGGGAGAGCCCCGTGACGGCGAGGACGCCCGCGACGCCCAGGACGTACACGGCGGTGGTCTGGATCGCGACGTAGAGCGCCTCGAACCCCATGATCGACGGGGTGATGATGCGGTTGTTGGTCACGGTCTGGAAGCTCACCGTGGCGACGGCCTGGCAGACCGCCACCACGGCCATGACCAGCACGTTGGTGGCACGCAGCTCGGCGATGCGCCAGAACCCGTCCGAGCCCACGGGCATGGGGTTGTCCCAGGCCAGCAGGCCGAAGGCGAAACCGACCGCGAGGAGCGAGAGCACCGTGACGATGATCAGGTAGCGGCGGCGGGCACGCGGGGTGGGCAGGGTGCGGGAGGTGCGTTCGCGGCCCTCCCGGGACGGTTCACCCGCGCGGGCGGGCGGCCCGGGGAGGGGAGGGGTCACGCGGGGCGCGGACGCCGGGGTCGGGGGTTCGGGGGAGGGGCTCACTTGGGGAGCGGACGACTCAGCCACGGCGGCGCTGCCTCAACAGGAGAAGGACGAAGACGACGGCGCCGACGACCCCGAGGATGAGGGACACGGGCACCTCGAAGGGCATGATGATGGTCCGGCCGACCAGGTCGCACACCGTGACGATGCCGATGCCCAACAGGCACACCCACGGCAGGTTCCCGCGCAGGTCGTCGCCGCGGAACATCGACACGACGTTGGGCACGATGAGCCCGAGGAAGGGCAGGTTGCCCACCACCACGGTCACCACGCCGGTGGCCACCGCGATGAGGGTGGTGCCCAGCAGGACGACCCGGTTGTGGTTCAGGCCGACGTTGGTGGAGATCTCCTCGCCCAGCCCGGCGACGGTGAACCGGTCGGCGACGACGAACACGGCGACGGCCACCACGGCCACGATCCACAGGGGTTCGTACTGGCCGCGAAGCACCGAGGTGAAGCTGCCCGCGAACCACACACCGAGGTTCTGAAGCATGTCGGTCTGGAGCGCGACGAAGGTCGACACCGAGCTGACGACGGCGCCGAGCATGATGCCCACGATCGGGACGATCAGCGAGGAGCGCAGGGTGACGCGGCGCAGGAAGAGGAAGAACACCATCGTGCCGATGAAGGCGGCGACGATCGCTCCGCCCATGCGGGTGCCGATGCTCGCCCCGGGCATCAGGATCATGACGGTGAGCAGGCCCAGGCCCGCCCACTCGGTGGTGCCGGTGGTGGTCGGCTCGACGAAGCGGTTCTGCGTCAGCAGCTGCATGACCAGCCCGGACATGGCCATGGCGGCGCCCGCCAGGACCAGTGCGAGGGTGCGCGGCACACGGGTGATCGCGAACATCTCGCGGCCGTCCTCGGCGCCGCGGACGTCGTACACGCCGGTGGCGAGGGACAGTGCGAGCAGGGCCGCCACGACGGCGACGCCGATGAGCAGCTTCCAGTCGAACAGCCGTCCCTTGCGCGTGCGCGACGGGGACGGGGTCGCGGGCGTCACGTCCGGTCACCTCCGGCGCGACGGCGGTCTGCGCGCGGGCACGCGCCGACGGGCCCGGAGGCGTCGGCGCGTGCCGCGGGGGAGAGCGGGATCAAGCCCGGGCCTCCAGCGCGTCCGCGAACGCGTTGAGGAACTCGGTGTAGGTCTGGATGCCCTCGTTGGTGTAGGTGTCGGCGGGCATGAAGACGATCTGCTCGTCCTTGACGGCGGACACGCCGGAGAGCGCCTCGGAGCTCGACAGGATGTTCTCGGCGGTCTCGTATCCGGCCTCGTCGGCGGCGACGGCGGCGTCGCGGTCCATCACGAGAATCCAGTCGGGGTCGGAGTCGGCGATGGCCTCGACGGAGATGTCGTCGCCCTGGTGGTCGTCGCTGGCGCCGTCCACCTCCAGCGCCGGGGTGAGTTCGAGGAGGTCGAAGACGGGGCCGAGGGTGCGGCCGACGCCGGGGGCGAGGTAGCCGATCTCGCCGCCGGAGGTGGTGACGGCCATGACGGTGTCGCCGTCGTCGTAGGCCTCCTTGACCCGCTCGACGGCGGAGTCGAGGTCGTCGACGAGCTGTGCGGCCTCGTCCTGCTTGTCGAAGACCTCGCCGAGCACGGTGGTCTGGCGCTTGAGTTCGGTGTCGAAGGGCTCGCCCTCGCGCGGGTCGAGGTCGAGGATGGTGGCGTCGGGCACCAGGGAGGCGATGGACTCGGCGTGCTGGGTGAACCGCTGGCCGTTGACGACGAGGTCGGGTTCGGCGGCGACGATCGCCTCGAGGTCGGGCTCGTTGTGCGTGCCGATGTCGATGATCGAGTCGTCCTGGGTGTAGCCGATGGTGTCGGGCATGAGCGACACGGCGGCGGCGGAGAGTTCGACGTCCCAGTCGGAGAGGGTCTCGAAGGTGCGGTTGTCGAGGGCGACCACCGAGGCGGGAGGAGAGTTCACCGTCTGGGTACCGTTGTTGTCCTCGACGTCGATCGTGGCGCCCCCGGCGGCGGCCGCGGAGTCGTCGGACTCCTTCGGGTCGGCGGAGCAACCCGCGATGACCAGGGAGGACGCGAGGACGAGCGAGAGCGCCGTGACGGGGCGGACGGGGGACTTCATGGTGGTTCTCCTCCAGCTTCCAGGGATGAAGGAGAGCCTAACCTAACCTCTGTCCGGAATGCACTGGGGAGTCCCCTTTGAGGGGTTGGCCTCAGTGTGGGGAGCCCGTGACCTGCGGTTCTGTGCCGGTCCGTGTGTGCCCGTCCGGTGTTCGCGGTGCTTCCGGGGGGCGCACGTTCAGTTCCCGTCGCGCTCCCGGGCCCGCGCCGACTCGGTGTGCGAACGCGGCTCGCGCTCGGGGAGCGGGACGGCGCCCAGAATCTCCTTGGGCTCGTTGTACTCCGCGTCCGGCATGGCCCGCAGGGCGCTCACGATCTCCTCGTCGGCGCGCGCCTCCAGCGCCGCGTCGACCGCCGCGTCCCGGGTCACGGGGAACCGGAGTCCGTCCAGGATGTTGCGGAGCCCGGTGAGCCCGCGTTCGACGCCCATGGTTCGTCCCTTCGAGAACGCCGCGCACCCTCGGGGCGCGGCCGCCCTGACCTGCTCGGACACAGGTGGGACTACCCGGCGGGCGGGGGCCTCAACCCCGGTCCGGGCGCCACGGACTTGATGTCAACAAAGGTTGAGGTCCTAGGGTCGGCGGCACTGCCGCCCCACCTCGGAGGAGACCGTGAACACCACAACCCCCGGACGCGCCACCTGGCGTGAGTGGCTGGCGCTCGCCGTCATGACGCTCCCGCTGCTCATGGTCGCCACCGACATGTCCGTCCTGTTCATGGCACTGCCCGCGATCGCCGCCGATCTCGCGCCGGGCAGCACCCAGATGCTGTGGGTCCTGCACGCCGGGGAGTTCATGGGGGTCAGTCTCGTCCTCACCATGGGCTGGCTGGGCAGCCGGGTCGGGCGCCGACGCCTGCTCATGGCGGGCGTGACCGTCTACGGACTGGCCTCCCTGGTCGCGGCGTTCGCCCCCACCCCGGAGGTCCTCATCGCGATGCGCGCCCTCATGGGCGCGGCGGCCGCCACGATGTCGCCCAGCGTCTTCGGGCTGCTCCGCGTCATCTTCGCCGACTCCCGCCAGTTCTCGGTGGCGGTCGCGGTGGTCATGAGCTCCTTCTCCGGCGGGATGGCGCTGGGGCCGCCCCTGGGCGGGGTCCTCCTCGAACACTTCTCCTGGGGCGCCGTCTTCCTGATCAACGTCCCGGTCGCCGCGCTGCTGCTGGTGGCGGCCGCGCTCCTGCTGCCCGGACACCGCGAGGAGACCGAGGGGAGCGTGGACCTGCCCAGCGTCCTGCTGTCCATGGCGGCGATCATCAGCGTGGTCTTCGGCCTCCAGGAGATCGCCGACCGCGCCTCCGCCGGTTCCACCGTGTGGCCCTACCTCCTCCCGGTCGCGGCCGGGCTGGCCCTGGGCACGCTGTTCGTGCGCAGGCAGCTGCGCCTGCCCGACCCCCTCCTGGACATGCGGCTCTTCGCGACCCCCGCCTTCACGGTCTCCCTCGGCGCGCTGATGCTCATGCTCCTGGCCTACGGCGGCGCCGACATACTGCTGGTGCAGTACCTCCAGACCGACCTCGGGCTCTCTCCCGCCGAGACGGGGGTTCTGATGGTGGTGCCCGCGCTCGTCTCCATCGCCAGCGGGCTGGCCGCGCCCCTGCTCACCCGCTGGATGCGGCCCTCCGTCGCCATGGGCGGGGGTCTGCTCCTGGCCGCGGTCGGCGGCGGGGCGCTCGCGCTCATGGCGGGTCGCACCGGCGCTCTCGCGCTGATCGCGGCGGCCACCGTCATGGCGTTGGCCCTCGGCCCGCTCTTCACCCTCGGCATGAACCTCATCATGGTGAGCGCTCCGGTGAGCCGGGCCGGGTCCGCGGCGGCGATGTCCGACGTCGCGGGCGGCCTGGGCGGAGCGGTCAGCGTGGCTCTCCTGGGCAGTATGGCGGCGGTGGTCTACCGGCGCGGACTTGACGGCGCCGGGCTGGAGGAGGTCCCCGCGTCCGCGCTGGAACGCGCCGGGGAGAGCGTGGGCGGGGCCTTGGGCGTCGCCGACGGACTCCCGGCGGACCAGGCGGGGCCGCTCCTGGACGCTGCCTTCGACGCCTTCACCACGGCCGTGCGGACCGGGTACGCCTTCGGCGCGGTGCTGCTCGTCGCCACCGGGCTGGCCGTGCTCTGGCTGCTGCGCCGCACCCGGATCGACGCTTCGGAGGAGGGCGCCGAGGGAGCGTCCGACACGGGTGCGGAGGGGGCCTCCAGTGAGGACGAGGTAGACAGGGTTCCGGCCGCTCCCGGCCAGAGCTAGGTGTACTGACCCTGAAGGTCGGTGGGTCTAGCGCTTGCGGGCGGCGCGGATCATGCGCAGCTGTCCCACCTCGGCCGCGTTCTTCATCAGCTCGCTGTTGACCCACGCGGCGGTGTGCGCGTTCGTCTTGCCCTCCGCGCCCTGCCACGGGAAGGAGGCGCGCTGGTCCAGGTCCATCTCGGACAGCGCCTCCACCCAGTCCAGGCCCATGCCGCGCAGCCAGTCCGCGGCCCCCTCCTCGCCCGGCCACCGGATCTCCGCACGGTCCTGCGGGGTGCGCCCCAGCGTGTGGTCGAGGGTGACCGTCCACCACCAGCCGATGTGCCAGGTCAGCCAGGCGATGGTGGGGACCGGGACGGGGTCCGGCTCGCTGTCGGCCCAGTCGGGGGTCCACACGCCTCCGGCGCCCCGGCGCAGGGTCCAGCAGAGTTCGGCGGGCTCCCAGAGGAAGTCCTCGGGTTCCAGGCGCTCCAGGTGGTACTCGAAGAGCGCCCAGGTCAGGTCGTACTGGTCGCGCAGAAGGTCGCGGCGGTAGTCAGGCATGCGCCCAACCTGTCACACCGCGCACCTGCGGCACAGCTCCTTTTCCCGGCGGCCTGGTGCCGGGCTCCGTCCGCAGAGAACCGGTCGCGACGGTGACGCGTCCACACCTGTGACCGGTCGTACCGGTGGTCGGTGCGCCGGACGCGCCCCGGCGGAGCGTGGGGGAGGTTCGGGCGATGCCCAGGGAAGAGACGACCGGAGAGGGAACGGACCGCGCGGGGGCCGGTGGGGAGACGGCCCCGGAGGGCGGAACCGGGCGGACGCCCTCGGGCGGGGCCCGTGCGCGGCGCGTCGCGCGGTTCCGCAGGACCGGCACCGTGCTCGGGGCCGGGGCCCTGGCGTCGGTCCTGGCTGTCGTGGTGTACCTGACGGCGGACGGCTCCGAGGAGCCCGACGCGACCCCGGGCGGGCCGGTCGCCCGCGCCGAGGTGCTCGACCGGCGGACCCTGGGCCCCGTCGTCACCGACCTGCCCTCCGACTGCGGTGTGTCCGAGGAGACGGCGGCCCTCTTGATACCGGACGTTCGGCCGCGGATCGGGGACCGCTCCGACTCCGGCGGTGTCGCACGCACGTGTCGGTGGTCCACGGACGTCCTCGACACGGGAGGCGGGGAACGGAGCCGTGAGCTGGACGTCACGGTGCGGGCCACGGAGGACCTGGGCGAGGGCGCGCGGTCCGACGCCCGGGCGGTCCGCGACCTCGGCACCGAACTGGCCGCGTCGGTCGAGGGGACCCGGGGGCTGTTCGCGACCGTGGAGGCGCTGCCGTTCGCGGGGCTCGGTGACGAGGCGGTGCTGGTCAACGCGGTGGACACCGAGGGGCCGGTCCTGGGGAACGAGGGGGGCGTCGAGTACCGCGCGGGCCGCACCACCGTCCTGTTCCGCACCGTCAACGCCGTGGTGGAGGTCTCCTCCGCGGGTGCCGACCCGGAGTGGGAGTCGCACGTCGACCTGCTGCACGCGCCCGAGGCGGAACCCCTCGACACCGGCACGACCTGGGGAGGCGCGCTCACGGCGGCGGAGGAGATCGCGCGCGGCCTGGGCCAGCCGCCCCAGCGCCCCTTCGCGGCGGTCCCGGAGGGTGCGGACCCGCACGGCGAACTGCCCGACCCCTGTGTGGACCTGCCGGAGGATCTGCTCAGGCAGACCGGGGTCCCCGCGGGCTCGGAGGCGGGGGAGGGGGCCCTCTTCACCGGGGAGGGCGCGTCCGGCGCGGCGACGGGAGCCTGCGCGTGGCGGGGCGGACGGAACCTGACCGTGGAGGTCGGGCTGGCGGACGAGGGCCCCGACGGGGCGGCGGCCGCCGCCGCGCGGGAGTTCGCCTTCCACTACCTCAACGCCCGCGTCGCCCCCGAGGCGGAAACGGGGGAGGAGCCCGACCAGCACGTCTTCACCGCGCTGTCGGGCCCCGCAGAGGAGGCCTTCGCCCGCCACGTGCGCGGGGAGAACGGGTGGTCGGCCGAGGTGGTTCTGCTCGACGGCGACCTGGTGGCGCGGGTACGGCTGTACGACGGGTCAGCCTCGGGACCGATGCCCTCGGCGAACGACGCGCTCGACGACGCGTTCCGGCTCGCGGAGGAGGTCGCCGCCCAGGTCACCTAGGACCACCTGGCCGTCCGAAGGCCCGCCGCACCCCGGAAGGGGAGGTCACGCCCCCGTGGGCCGGTTCCAGGGTGGCGGTCTGGAGGGCGCGCAGGGGCGAGAGCCTCGCCCGCACCATCAGCTCCAGCTCCTCGTGCAGGGAGAACCCCCGGGAGAACCCCGGGAGCACGCCGGGGGCCTGGGGCCGCTCGTCGGTGCGGAGGGTGTGGGGTTCGGCGCGGTTTCTGGGGCGGAGGGGACTCCTTGACCCAACGCGTAAGTCTCTGCTTACATGTTTTCCGTGGATGTCATGGAAGCGATCGGTGAACCGAACCGCAGGCGCGTGGTCGAGGTCCTGTCGGCGGGCGAACGCTCGGCCGGTGAGATCGCGGCCGGTTTCGACATCAGTCGCCCGGCCGTCTCGCAGCACCTGGGGGTGCTCGTCGAGGCCGGTGTGCTGAGCGTGCGTACCCAGGGGCGGCGGCGGATGTACTCGGTCAACGCCGCCGCGCTGGACGAGGTGGGCGACTGGCTCGAAGCCCAGCGCGCCCGGTGGGACACCGCGCTCGACGCCCTGGAACAGGCCATGGACGAAGGAGAGTCACGATGACCCAGACACAGAATCCCCTGCGCGGCACGCTCGGTGTCGGCCCGGCGGGAGACTTCCGTATCCGCTTCGAGCGGGTTCTCGCGCACGCTCCGGACCGTGTGTGGGCGTGGATCGCCGAGCCGGAGCGCCTGGAGCGGTGGCTGCCGGGTTGTGCGGTCGACGCCCGGTTCGGCGGTGCGGTCCGCTTCGACTTCGGTGACGAAGGAGCCGCGACCGGGGTGGTCAGCGAGGCGGAGCCGCCCGGTGAGCGCGGCCTGCTCGTGCACGGGTGGTCATGGGAGGGGGTGCCGGACTCGGTGGTGCGCTGGACTTTGGAGCCCGTCCCGGAGGGGACGCTGCTCACGCTCGTGCACGGCGAGCTGGAGCCGGAGCCCGCCACCGACTTCGCCACCGGCTGGCACGTGATGCTCGACGCCCTGGCGCTGGACCTCGAAGGAGGGTCGGCCGACGCGGCCTGGGCGCGGATCGGCGAGGTCGCCGCGCTCTACGCGGGGTCATCGGAGGTGGCGGGGGCTTCCGAGGCGCCCGATCCGGAGTCCTGAGGGTCGGCGCACCAGCTCGATGGTCTCGTTCGCGTCGAGAAGTGGGTGGCCGAGTGCGTGGGTGACCGAGTCCCCTGAGCGTCAGGTGGCTGTGGTTGGTGTGTGTGGGTGTGTGGCGGGATCTACGGTCTGTGGTTGATGTGGGCTGTGGGCTGTGGGCTGTGGGCTGTGGGCTGTGGGCTGTGGGCTGTGGGTACGGGGGTTGTGGGCTGTGAGCTGTGGGAACGAGGGCTGTGGTTGTTGTTTGTAGCTGGCTCTACGGCCTGTGGTTGCTGTGAGTTGTAGGTTCTACGGTTGTGGTTGTTGTAGCGCGAGGGTTCTACGGCCAACCCGTTTATCCCTTTGGGCTGGTAGGTTCTGTGCGGGTTACTGCGTACCCCTTGTGTGCTGAGCGTTCTGGTCAGGGCGGGGTGTGCGCATGGTGCTCTGCCCGGACCGCACTTGGCGGTTGTGTTTTCGTGTGACACGACTGGCGGTTCAGGGCCAAGCACGGCACCGGGCCACCCCCCAGGACGACTGATGTGTTCGAGAGATGCGTGTCCCCCGGACTGGTAAAAACCCCCGCCGTCCGAGCGCCGCTTGCCGCTCTACGGCCAACCCGCTCACCACAGGAAAGCGCGTACCCACACGTTTGTACCCCGCTGTGTCCGGGGTGCGTTGCGCCGTGCGGCTTACTACCGCGCGTGATGGGGGCGACCAACCCCCCGGGGGTTAAGGGGGCACCGAAGCGCTCGGGTCACCACCACGGGGTGCAGGGGAAGCCTCCCCCTGAGGGAGTCACAACACGTGGCGGGGGTTCACACCCCCCGTGGCGCTGGTGGGCGCGCTGTCACAGGCGTGAAGCAAACACCAACGCAGACCCCTCAACCCCCAGGGGTTTGGAACCCCAGCCATGCGCGGTAGTCAGCGGCACGGCACAGCCCCCCTCAGCCATAGCGGGGTGCGGCTGAAGGCGAGGTTCCCCCTTCACCCCAGGGGGTTGGAACCTCAGTCATGTGCGGTAGTAAGCGGCACGGCGCAAACCCCCTGAGCCACAGCGGGGTACAGACGTGCACGTGAGTGCTGGGTTCAGTGGAGCGGGTTGGCCGTAGAGCGGTAGACGGTGCTCGGACGGCGGGGGTTTTTACCAGGGCTGGGGACACGCATCTCTGGAACACATCAGTCGTCCTGGGGGGTGGCCCGGTGCCGTGCTTGGCCCTTTCCTGCCAGTCGTGTCACACGAGAGCACGTCCGCCAAGTGCGGTCCGGGCAGAGCACCATGCGCACACCCCGCCCTGACCAGAGTGCTCAGCGCACAAGGGGTACGCAGTAAGCCGCACAGGACCTACTGGCCCAAAGGGATAAGCGGGTTGGCCGTAGAACCCTCGCGCTACGGCAACCACAACCGTAGATCGTTCAGTCGCGCTTAGCCCCAGCGGGTTTTGACGCTGGAGACCGGTGGTCCGTCCTACCACTGACACCGCTACGGGGAGGTGGAACGGGGTGGCGGTAAGCCCAGGCTCCGGCTGCGGTCAGCCGCACCCACTGTTCACCTGTAGGTCCCCCGCGTGCGGTGATGCTGGTGGGGCATGGGGGAGGCCCCGACCACATATGGGCGGGGCCTCTGTGTCTTACTGCGTGACGCGAAGGAGTGCTGTCCACTCGGCAGAGGGAAAGGCCAACGCGCCGAGTTCCCTGTTCTGAGTGTCACGCACGGCAGACATGCCGGGGGCGTCAGCGACCTCCACACAGTTTTCGGTACGTGCGCCGCTATAACTCGACTTCCGGAACGTCAGGTCAGATTGCTGGGATTGCATGGTCGTCCTCTTAGGTGATCAGGCGCTCCAGGAAGGCGGTCGACTCCTGGACGCCCAGAGCGGATGCACTCACGTACTGATACACGTGGTCGAAGGCCTCGGTGTCTTCTCCATCATCGTGTACCCGCTCACTGGCTGCTGTCTCGGTGTACACCAGGCCGGAGTCCTGGTCGAAATCGAGGATGGTGAAGCCGCCACCCACTGCTGCGTGCAGACCAGCGGAGTCTGGGAGGATCTGGATTCGCAGGTCGGGCCGCTGCACATCGCTGAGGTGGCGAATCTGCTCTTCACGGACTGCCAGTGGAATCTTACGCAGTGCGGCTTCGTCGATGATCGCCCAGTACTTCGGCCCGTCCGCTTTGGGGTCGAGGATGCGTTGCCTCAGCATCCTCGCTTCCACTCGGCGGTCAATCTCTTCGGCGTCGATAATGCCCCCGCCAACGATCACCGCACGGGCGTATGCCTGCGTCTGGAGTAGCCCGGGGATGACCGCGAGGGCGACGTCACGGATGCGTGAGGCACCTGGTTCCAAGCCGGTTAGCTTGCCCTCGATGACGTCGTCGTAACTCCGCCACCACGACTTTTGACGGGCCTCCTTAGCGAGGCGGACGTACTCCTCGCGATCCGCAAGGCCTGTGATCCGATAGATGTCAAGGAGCAGTTCGACATCTTCAAGCTTGGGGCGCACCCACTCGTCTCGCTCCAGTCGGGTGATCTTTGATGCCGACCACTTCGTAGCTCCCAGCTCCCGTGCGCGCTCCGTGACCTGGTCAGCGGTGAGCCCGGCCGATTCTCTGCTCTCGCGAAGCATCCGCGACAGACGCCGCTTGCTCAGGGGAGGTGATGCGGTCACGACTGGGGGCTCCTCCGGGCTGGGCTTCTTGGTGCGTGCTGTTGATCCTACGGACTGATCTGGGTTTCCGGACATTTCGCTCATCGCCAGCTTTCAAGTTGGGTATCTAATAGCGATCATCTCACTAATAAGAAAGTTGGTCTTGCATTTTTTGCTCGGGCGGGTAACCATGGTGTCTCACCAGAAGCCCAGCCGGTTTCCCGCCCGGCACTGTCCGTACCGGAGGTGTGCGCTGATGGCGCCCCGTTACCTGAAACTCTGCGAGCTGGCGTGTACCCGCTACCTCGCGTCCGAGGCGATACGTCGCCGTCGCCCTAGGCAGGCGGCCCGTGTGCGGGCTTTTGCCGCGAACCCCCGCCGCCACCCGTCCGGCTCTTGGGTCCCTGTGGTCCCTTCTCCCCGGCGGCCGATCGACGCGGTGCCGGTGGAGGTCCTGCGGGCCGTCCTGGCTGGGTTGCGGCGTTTGGTGGTGGTCCCGTGAGGCCCGCTCCGCCGTTCTCGCCCGAACTGGCCCGCCGTGAGGTGGTGGCTCCGGTGGCGAGTTTCATCAAGCCGTTCCACTCGCACTACTTCTCCCGCACCGTGGGACCCCCCTACCGCAAACGGCAGTACTCCTTCGCCGGACTCCCCGGGCTGATGCCGCTGGTCCGCGCGTTCTTGGACACCAGCGCGGCGGAGCGGTGTGAGGAGTACCAGTTCCTGTTCACCCTCCTCGGGTCAGAGTTGGCGAACAACGCGATCGTCCACTCACGCTCGAGTGAACGCGGCAGTACGTACAGGCTCACTGTGGATCGGGGTGCGAAGGGGATGACGTTGATCTGCCGCGACCAGGGCAGCCGCCTGCCCCAGGAGAAGGGCACCTTCACCGCCGCGACCTTCGCCGACATCGAAGCCGGAACCGCCACCGGCCGAGGTCTGGCGCTGATCGACGCGCTCGCGGACCGGTGGGGCGACAACGGCGACCCCAAGTTCCGCCAGGTGTGGTTCTTCCTGGCCTACGACCTCACCGACAACCCATGGATGCAGATCGACACCGAAGACACCAAAACCGCCGACGACGCCGAGGACATCGGCAAGAACGAGGTGGAGTGCTGATGTTGGACATCGACACCAGGGACCTGCTCGCGTGCGCCGGAGACGCCCTCACCGCCCCCGGGCACTTGACTCCCGCGCAGGTGGACGTGTGGCACAACCACACCCTGCGCAACCGCATCCCCATGATCCAGGAGGCGCTGCGTATCGCCCGCGAAGAAGGCGACGCCGAACGGGCCATGCAGTTGATCGACCAGGCGGTACACGACTACCCCGCCCCCACCCGGATTCCTGGGAACAGGCCGGTACCGGGGTCCCGGCTGCTCTCCCGCCGTCACCGCGCTGATCACCTGGACGACCCGGAGCCCCCGACCGCCGCCTGAAGCCTGGCGAAGGCGTTCATGAAAAAGGCTCTGGCGGGTGCTGTCACACCCCCAGAGCAGGCCGACAACCCACACTCCGATGAAGAGAAAGCGATTGCCGACATGGCCATTGTGCCGCACACCCGCGCCCTCAACCACACGGTCGCCCCGCCCGAGCCCGCGTTGCGGTGGGAGTGCCGGGTCTATCCCGGGAAGCTCTCCCACACCAGCCGGGTCCGCACCGACCTGGACACTGACCTCAACCGCCTGCTCACCCTCCCGTCCGAGGTGCGGGAGGAGATGGTGTTGTGCGTGAGCGAGATGTTCGCCAACGCCTGCGAGCACTCCCGCTCGGGACAGGACCCGGACGGCAGGGTGGTCCGCACCCTGGAGATGCCGGTCCCGGGGCTGGTGAGGGTGTCGATCATCGATGACGGCACCCGGACGGACACCATGGTGGACTCCCTCTCGAGGGTTCCGCGCAGGCGGACCAAGCGCGAATGGGAGCAGGCCGAACGCGGCCGTGGCCTGCTCATGGTCGGCCACCTCGCGTCCCGGTGGGGGTTCCGGCCGGTGCTGGACTTCCCCTTCTGCCAGGGGCTGGGCACGGTCATCTGGGCCGAGTTCACCCTCCCGGCCTCGGCCACCGCAGGGGGCACCCGATGACCAGCGCGCAGGTCAGTACTCAGGTGCGGTCGGTTCTGACCGCTCCCCGAGGCCACCGCTTCACCCGACCGGCCGGGCGTCCCCTGCGGGCCCTCCCGGTTCCGCCGAAGGCACCCCAGGCGGAGGCAACACGTTCGGAGATGCCCTGGGAGGAGACCCATCAAGCCCGACAGGAACGCCTGCCCCGTCAGATGCACGGCAACCCCCGGGTCGCGTACATGCTGCAACACGGACCGGTCCCGCACTGGGTCAAGGTCGCCCGCCACCACCGCGAACAAGCCGCTCGCGAAGCCCGACAGGCCGCCGCCGACGCCCGAGCCGAGCTGACCGAGACGGAACCGCAGCCCACCGTCCGCACCCGGGGCCGCCACCGGGCACCCCGCCGCTGGTGGGGATGGCCCGCCACCGCCATCGCAGTCGCCCTCCTCCACGGACAGACCGCCATGGAAACCCTGGGAGCGAGCCTGGCACCCGACATCGGCATCCCGATCTGACTCAAGAGGAGGGTCGCGCCCGGTGAGGTCACCGGGCTCCACGCCGGCCCGTGGCTCCGGAGGCCGGGCTTGGCTGCCTGGGGAGGTTCCGACCGTGGTCGGGGCCTCCCCTTCGTTCGTCCGTGTCGCACTCCGATGTGGTGTGCGATTGACGATGGTGTGTGTCGCACACTATCGTGTGAGTCATGAAGGACGACGAGCTGCTGTCCGGACACCTCCAGGAACTCCGGAGGGGCACGGTCGTGTTGGCCTGCCTCGCCACCCTGGGGCGGCCCCACTACGGCTACGCCCTGCTGGAAACCCTGGAGAAGGCAGGGTTCCCGGTGGACGGCAACACCCTGTACCCGCTGCTGCGGCGGCTGGAGAAACAGGGGCTGCTGACCAGCGAGTGGAACACCGAGGAGGCGCGGCCGCGCAAGTTCTACCAGGTCAGCCCGCAGGGGCGGACGGTGTTGGAACGGATGTCGCACGAATGGCGGGTGCTGGACGACGCGATCAGCGCCCTAGGACAGGGAGAACCCCGTGAGTGACCAGACCAGATCCACCCTCACCGACCGCTACGTGTGGTCCGTGACCCGCCACCTGGGCCCCGACACCGGCCCGGACGTGGCCCGCGAACTGCGCGGCTCCATCCAGGACGCGGTCGAGGCCGCCGTCGAGGCCGGGGTCGACCCGGAGCGCGCCGAACGGGAGGCCCTCACCGAGCTGGGCGACCCGGACCAGCTCGCCCGCGAGTACGGCGAACGCCCCCGGTACCTCATCGGCCCCGGTGTGTACCCGGAGTACGTCCGTTTGCTCCGGGCACTTCTCGCGGTCCTGCTGCCCCTCACCCTCGCCCTGGTGCTGATCGAAGGGTTCGTCTCCGCCTCCTCCGACCCCGGCGACGTCGTCCTGGGCCCCCTCGTGGCGCTCCTGGCCGTCACCGTGCACGTCAGCTTCTGGGTCACCCTGGCCTACGCGGTCATCGAGTGGGCGCGTCCGGCCGACGCCCGGGACCGGCCCCTCCTCGCCTGGGACACCGCCCAACTGCCCGAGGAACCGGCACGCGGGGTCGGCGCGGGGGAGAGCCTTCTCCACGCGGCCGTCACCGTCCTGATGATCGCGCTCCTGGCCTGGCAGCTCACCGGCGTCTCCAACCCGGACACACAGCTACAGGTTCTCAACCCCGACCTCTCCCTGCTTTGGGTCGCGCTGCTGGTCGGACCGTTCCTGGTCGAGGCCGTGGTGCTGCTCGCCGCCTGGCGGGTCGGCCGCTGGACCCCGGCGCTGGCCGTGGGCAACGTGCTCGCCAGCGCCACCTGGGCGGTGGTCGCCGTGTGGCTGCTCCTGCGCGGCGACCTGATCGTCCCCGACCTCCCCGAGCGGATCGGCGCGGTCTTCGGCGTCGCCGCCGACTGGTCGGTGGCGCCCCTCCCGCTCGCGGTCGCGGTGATCGCCCTCAGCGCCTGGGAGATCGTCTCCTGCCTGCGCAGGTCCCTCCGGTCCGGGGCCGCACCGGCCTGACCCGCGCCCCGCGCACGCGAAAGGGGCCCGAACGGACGACTCCCCTCGGGAGCGCCCGCTCGGGCCCCTCGTCGTCTGACCGCCTGCACCCGGTCAGCCCCGCCCGTGGGCGGTGTTCGTTACAGCAGGAACAGGCCGAGCACCCACACCGCGACGAAGGCGGCGACACCCTCGATGAGGGTGGCCAGGGTGAGGGTCCGGTACGCGGTCGCGACCGGGATACGGCTCAGCTGCGAGACGACCCAGAAGTAGGAGTCGTTGGCGTGCGAGACCACCATCGCGCCCGCGCCGATCGCCAGCACGGACAGGACCATGCCCTCCGTTGAGGCCAGACCCAGCGAACCGAGCATGGGGGCGAGCATCGCGGACGTGCTCACGATCGACACCGTCGAGGAGCCCTGCGCGGTCTTGAGCGCGGCGGCGATCAGGAACGGCACCGCGAGGCCCAGACCCAGGTTGCTCAGGCTCACCGAGAGGAAGTCGGTGAGCGGCGAGGCGGCGAGCACGCCACCGAAGGCCGCACCGGCACCGGTGATGAGCAGGATCGGACCGGCCAGGCGGACGGCGTCGTACATCTGCTCGTTGAAGCGGGCGAGCTTGCCGTGGCCGCGCAGCAGCGTGACGGAGGCGAGCAGGCCGATCGCCAGGGCGATCACCGGGGTACCGACGAAGGCCAGGATCTCGAACGCGAAACCGTTGCCGATGGGCCGCGACGGCAGCTGCACGATCGAGCCGACGCAGATGAGGATCAGCGGCAGCAGGATCGGGAAGAACGCCAGGAACCCGTTGGGCAGGCGGCCGTAGCTCGCCCGCAGCTCGTCGTAGGACTGGTCGGAGATGTCGGTCTCGGTCTCGGCGGGCAGCGGCGTGAACTCCTTGCGGGAGTGCAGGCTCGCGAAGATCAGACCGGCGATCGCGGCGACGAGGGCGACCGGCAGACCGAGCATGATGATCATGCCGAGGTCGCTGGTGACACCGAGGTTCTCGGCGGCGGCCAGCGGACCCGGAGTCGGCGGGACCAGGGTGTGCGTGGCGTACAGGCCGGTCATCAGCGCGATCGAGGTGGCCAGGGCGGACACCCCGGTGCGCACCGTGATGGCCTTGCGCAGCGAGTTCAGGATGACGTACCCGGAGTCACAGAACACCGGGATGGAGACGATGTAGCCGATGAGGGACATCGTCAGGTTCGGGAACCGGGTGCCGAGGACCTTGATCAGGCCCTCCGCCATCGCGATCGCGGCGCCGGAGCGCTCCAGGACCACACCGATCATCGTTCCGAAGAGGATGACCAGACCGATGTTGCCGAGCGTGCCGCCGAACGAGGCGGTGATGGTCGGGACGATCTCGGCCAGCGGCAGCCGGTACATGAAGGCGCCGAGGATGGCGGCGCCCATCAGGGCGAGGAAGGGACTGATCTTCCACCTGGCGGTGGCGAGCACGATGCCCACCACGAGCAGGAGGAGGATGGCGAGGTTTATCACGGAAGTTGTTCCTTAGCGAAGGCCGGGACGAGATCAGACCGGCCGGGTGGGGAGGATGACGCGACAGCAGTTGAACGCCGTCCAGGTGATGGCGGAGACGGCCCCGTCCCGCATCTCGTCCAGGGTCCGGGGGCCCTGGGCGATCGAGAACGCCGCCGTGATCCCGGAGCGGCGGAGCTCGTCGGGACCGACGGACACACTTCCGGCGATCACCACGACGGGCACGTTTTCGGGGGTGAGGCGGCGGACCGCGTCGACGACCTTCCCACCCAGGGACTGGCTGTCGAAGCGGCCCTCGCCGGTGAGGACGAGGTCGGCGCGGGAGAGCAGCTCCTGCGCCCCCAGGACCTCGGCGACCATGCGGGAGCCGGGCAGGACCTCGGCTCCGAGCAGGGCGGTGAGGGTCACGGGCATGCCGCCGGCGGCGCCCATGCCGGGCACGTCCCGCAGGTCGTCGCCGGTGCTCTTGGCGAGGACCTCGGCCAGCCGGTCCAGGCCCGCGTCGAGCACGCGCACGTCCTCGGGGTCGGCGCCCTTCTGCGGACCGAAGACGGCGGCGGCGCCGCGCGGGCCGACCAGCGGGTTGGTGACGTCGCACGCCACCCGCCAGCGGACGGAGCGGGCGCGCGGGTCCAGCCGGTCCAGGTCGAGGGAGGCGAGATCGCCGAGGCGGCCGCCCCCGTCGGGCAGCTCCGCGCCGTCCGCGTCGAGGAAGCGCACACCGAGCGCGCTGAGCATGCCGGTGCCGCCGTCGGTGGAGGCCGAACCGCCGATGCACAGGAGGATCTCCACGACACCCCGGTCGAGCAGCTCGGTGACGATACGGCCGACCCCTCGACTGCTCGCGGCGCGCGGCCGGAGGGGGACGTCGGCGACGCCGGGCAGGCCGTTGGCCTCGGCGGCCTCGATGACACCGGTGGTGCCGTCGGGCGAGACGCCGAAGCGGGCCCGGGTGGGGCGGCCGAGGGCGTCGGTGGTCTCCACCGAGAGCGGTTCCGTGCCCCAGGCGCCCAGCAGGGCGTCGAGGGTGCCCTCACCGCCGTCGGCGAAGGGCAGGGTGGTGACGGAGACGCGCAGTCCGCGATCGGCGTAGGCGTCGCGGACCCCGCGCGCCATCGCCTCGGCGACCTGGACGGCGGAGGCGCTCCCCTTGAACGAGTCGGGAATCACCACGACCCGGGTGGCCGGGGGCGCGTCGGCGGCCTCGTCATGCTCATGCAACTCGGTGGACATGAGCGAGATCATAGAATTCGGTTCGGTGCATTTCGACGGTGGAGCGCCCTGTCTTCCTGGGGCTTTATGTCGGAATTATATGCGAAATGCCCAGTGCTGCCTCCGCGTACAGGCACATGTGCACTGTGGTGAGGTGATCCGGGCGCCGGATGTCCAGGCCAGTGGCCTCACGAACCCGGTCCACGCGCTGGAGCAGTGTGTTGCGGTGCACGAAGACGGCGTCGGAGGCCTCGCGCATGGAGACGGCCGACGCCATCGCGAGGACGGTCCCGCGCTGCGCCGGGCTCAGGGCCGAGGTGCGCGCGGACATGCGGGCCAGGGTCCGCCGGGGCAGGTGGGCCACGGACACCGCGATCTCCCGCGACCACGGGCCGGGGCGCTCGATGCTCGGGATCAGCCCCGCGTACCGGCACAGCGCCCGCGACTCCTCGGCGTAGGACATGAGCGCGTCCACGTCGTCCGTGGCCGGGGTGCGCGTGTGGCGGCTGTCCGGGGGCAGCTCCAGTGCGTCGGCGGCCGGAAGACGGCCGGTACCGATGACCCACAGCGCTCCGTGCAGGACGGCCGCCCGCCGCCCGCTGCGCGAGTTCACCCTGGCCGCGGCGGCCTCCGCCAGCTGAGGGGGAGCGACCCCGCCGCCCGGCCTCGGGGCGGCGGCCGCCCACAGGGCCAGCGACCACGGCGGGGCGAGCCCGGCCGCCGCCAGCCGCGCACGGGCGTCGTCCGAACGCGTCGTCCCCGAGCTCAGCGCCGCCACCAGATCGCGGCCTTCAGTGTGCCGCCTGCTCACGGCGTCCTGCTCGTACTCCTGGGAGATGAGCAACTGCACGGTGAGCGCCACCACCCGGGCCAGGTCCTCCACCTCGCGGGGGTTGCCGGTGACCCCGACGACCCCGCGCAGCTCGCCGTCGATCACCAGCGGCTCGTTGGCGCCCGGGCGGTCGGAGGTGCCCGGTTCGGGCACCGTCACCAGCACGCTGCGCCGTTCGGCGATCACCCGCTGCGCCCCGTGGTGCAGGCTCCCGACCCGCGACGGGTCCATGCACGCGATGATCGTGCCGTGCTCGTCCATCACGTTGATGTTGTGGCTGATGGTCGGCGCGATGACGTCGACCACCCGTTGGGCGAGTTCGCTGCTCAGCGGCGCCCGCCGACGGTCTCCGGTCATGTCCGCAAGCCTAACGGCGCCGGTGCCGGAAAGGGGTGTTCCGTGTCCCTTCCCGGTGATGGGTCCGCCCTCGCCACGACCGCGCGCGAAGCCCCGTTCCCATGGGCTTCGCGACGACGCTCGGTGTCCCGGACCGGCTCGGGACACCGCGCGGAGCCGCTCCCCCGGCAGGGAGGGATCGGGCTTCCCGTGTCCGAGACCCCGTCCCGACGGTGCCCGAGGAGGGCCGTGTGCGTCACCTGGAGGACTTCATGCCGCGCGCGCAACGAGCCCGACGCGGGTTGACCGCACGCCCTCACCGGATCGGGCCGCGACGGCGGCCCCGGGCCCAGCGGGCCCACAGCAGAGCCTGGGTCGCGGGGACGGCCAGGGAGACCGCCACCAAGGCCGCGCCGAAGAGCCACTCCCGGGAGCCGTCCGGGCCGTAGACGCGGCTGGAGGCACCCGCGTCCGTCGCGGGGACGGGTTCGCCCACCCGGCAGGTCGCGGGCCCGGCGGCGTGCAGGTCGACGTTCCTGGCAGGCCCGCCGTCGTTCGCGGCGAAGGTCCCGGCGCAGACGCACGACGTGTGTCCGGGATGCCGTACGCAGGAGAGGTCGTCGGCGGTGAACGTTCCCTGGACACCCTCGCCCCGGGCGGCCCTCATCCCCTGGGCGACCCCGGCCAGGCCCACGTACGCCAGGGTCGCGGCCAGCACCATCAGGACCAGTGTGAACGCCACGGAGGGGCGTCGGGCGGCCTCGGCGCCCCTCGCGGCATCACGCGGCACGGTCACCCTCCTCGGGGCGGTCACCCTTCTGGGCACGGTCACCTTCCTCGGGGCGGGCGATCCGCAGGGCGAGCGGCGCCGCCAGCGCGCACAGCGCCGCCGCGACCAGCCACACCGCGCCGTACCCTCCGGTCAGGTCCCGGACGAGACCGCCGAAGACGGCCATGGCCCCCGCGCCCGCCTGGTGCGCGGCGCCCACCCAGCCGAAGACGACGGCCCCGTCCGCGCCGAAGACTCGGCGGCACAGCAGGATGGTCGGAGGCACGGTCGCCACGTCCAGGAGCCCGAACACCACCACGAACGCGACGATCGCCACCCCCGCCTCCGGTCCGAGCAGCGCGGGCAGCGACACCAGCAGTAGCCCGCGCCCCCCGTAGTAGAGGGCCAGCAGGAGGCGCGGGTCGACCCGGTCGGTCAGCCACCCGGACAGCACCGTGCCCGCCAGGGAGAACACACCGACCGCCGACACCAGCGCGGCGGCCGTCGTCACCGCCATGCCCTGGTCGCGCGCGGCCGGGACGAAGTGGGTCCACAAGAGACCGTTGGTGCTGGCGCCGCAGACCGCGAACGTCGCGGCGACCACCCAGAACCGCCGGTCCCGCGCCGACGCGTACAGGACCCGCAACGCCCGTGTGGCGGCCCCCCGCTCCGGTGCGGGCCGGGGCACGTCTTCCGTGGCCCCGTACGGACGCAACCCCAGATCGGCGGGGTGGTCGCGCAGGACCAGGGCCACGAGGAGCGCCGTCACCGTGGCGGTCAGGGCCAGTGTGACCACGGCCGGGCGCCACCCCTGCTGGTCCACGATCCACGCCAGGGCGGGCAGGAAGACCAGCTGGCCGAAGGCGCTCGCCCCGGTCAGCGCACCGACCACCAGGCCCCGCCGCCGCGTGAACCAGTGGTGCGCGACCGTCGCGGCGAAGGTCATCGACAGGGAACCGGTGCCCGCGCCGACCAGGAACCCCCAGTAGAGGGTCAGCTGCCAGGACGCGGTCATCAGGGTGGTCAGCCCGGCTCCCGCCACGACCACCGCCAGCGCGGCCACGGCCACGCGGCGGAGGCCGAACCGGTCGGTCAGGGCGGCCGCGAACGGCGCGACCAGGCCGTAGAGGAGCATGTTGACGGACGCGGCCAGGCCGATCGATCCGCGCGACCACCCGTACTCGTCGTGCAGGGGTTCCATGAGCAGACCGGGCACGGCGGCGAAGGCCGCCGCGGCCACGATGGTCAGCCCCGCGACGAGGGCCGTCACCCAGGCGCGGTGGACGGTCACGCGACGGCGCCGGGCACCGGCGGGGCGCGGAGGACTCGGTGTGTCGGTGGTGTGCGGCATGGTTCCAGCCTCGTGTCCGGAGCCGGAAGCGGACAGTGGCCGAAATGACAACAAACGAAAGAATCAGGCCATAGGATCGGGCGCATGAGCGTCTTCGTCCACCCCGGCCGCCACCGCGTGGCCGTGTTCGTCCGCCACGGGGTGCTGCCCATGGAGGCCGGGATCGTCCACCGTCTCTTCGGCCGCGCCCGCACACCGGACGGGCGGCCGCCCTACGAGGTGGTCACCTGCGCCCTGGAACCCGGGGTGGTCACCACCGACACGGACCTCACCCTCAACGTCCGCCACGGCCCCGAAGCCCTCGACGAGGCCGACACCGTGGTCCTTCCCGCCGCGGAGGAGGACTACGGGGAACGCCCGCACGACCCGGTCCGCCCCGCGCTCGCCGCCGCCCTCGCCCGGGTCGGGGCGCGGACGCGGGTGGCCTCCGTCTGCTCGGCGGCGTTCGTGCTCGCCGCCGTCGGCCTCCTCGACGGCTGCCGGGTCACCACCCACTGGATGTCCGCCGGGTACTTCCGCGCGATGTACCCGGGCGTCGAACTCGACCCGGACGTGCTCTACACCGACAACGGGCGCGTGCTCACCTCGGCGGGCGTGGCCTCCGGCACCGACCTGTGCCTGCACATGATCCGTACCGACCACGGCGCCGCCGTGGCCAACGAGGTGGCCCGCAACACCGTGGTGCCCCCGCACCGCGACGGCGGGCAGGCCCAGTACGTGCGCCTGCCGGTGCCCGCCCCGGAGCGGTCCTCCACCGGCCGCGCCCGGGAGTGGGCCCAGAACCACCTGCACCTCCAGCCGAGCCTGGCCGACCTCGCCGAGCGGGAGGCGATGAGCGTGCGCACGTTCACCCGCCGCTTCCGGGAGGAGACCGGACTGTCACCGGGACGCTGGCTCGCGCTGCGCAGGCTGGACCTGGCCCGCGAGCTCCTGGAGGGGACGGACCTCCCGGTGGAGCGGGTCGCGGAACGGGCCGGGTTCGGCAGCGCCGTCTCCCTGCGCCAGCACGTGCACGCCGAGCTCGGGGTCTCGCCCAGCGCCTACCGCCGCACCTTCCGGGGGCCGGGAGGCGTACCGGTGCGCCCCTGAACCCCCGGTCCTCGCGGGCGCGGGTCGTCGCGGGCGCGGGTCGTCGTGGACGTGGGCACTCGTGGACGTGGGCACTCGCGGGTGCGGTCCGTCGTGGGAACGGACCAGTGCGGGCGCGGGTCGCGGCGCGCCGGTTCGCGAACGCGTGCGGGATCGGCGGCGAGAGTGGGCATGATGCCGACATGGATCGAGTCCTGCCCCCGACGTGGCGTCCGGCCAGCGAGGCCGACCTGGAGGCGGCCCTCAACGAGGGCGCGTTCACCGAGACCCCCAAACGCGAGGCCAAACAACAGCTCAGAGGCTCCAAGGACCAGGCCAAGGACATGGCGTCCTTCGCGATCGACGGCGGGCTGATCGTGGTCGGCGTGCGCGAGGTCAAGGCGGAGGGGCGGTTCGCGCTGGCGCCGGTCGCCTGGGTCGACCAGATCCTGGAGACCCCGGCCCGGATCGCCGCCTCCGCCTGCGACCCCCCGCTCCAGGTGTCGGTGGAGTGGCTGGAGAGCGAGCGCCCCGGGCACGGCTACCTGCTCATCGAGGTGCCCGCCTCCCCGCTCGCCCCGCACATGGCGGGGGGCGCCTACTACGGTCGCGGCGACCGGGAGAAGCGGCGCCTGTCCGACGCCGAGGTGGAGCGGCTCATCCGGGCCAGGGACACCTCGCTGGACGTGGTGCGCGCCGCCCTGCGCGAGCGGGTGGACAAGGACCCCTTCCCCGAGGGGACGCTGGCGCACCTGCACCTGGTGGCGCTGCCCTCACGGCGCGTCCCCGGGATGTTCAAGGCCTGGACGGCCGCGGAGGACGCCCGCCCGCTGCTGTTCGACCTGGTCCGCGACGGGGTGACGCGGCGGACCAGGGACCGGGCCGGACCGGCGTCCCGGGTGTCGCCGGTCCTCGGGGAACTCGCCTCGGGGTTCCGCACCGCCGGAGGGGTGGGGATCGCCAGCCAGCTCGCCACGTCGTCGATGGTGGTCCGGGAGGAACGCGACCTGCGCTTCGTCGTCCGCGAACGGGGAGAGGTGTCGCTGTACTGCGGACGCGCGGCGGCCCGGACCGACGGCCGGTACCTGTTCTTCGACGGAGCCCTGGCCTACCGGGTGCGGGCCTTCCTCGACCTGCTCGGCAGCCTCTCCGAGGACGCCGGGTACGGCGGCGGGTGGGACGTGGGGGTGGCGGTCACCAACACCCACGGGATGTCCGCCTGGGGCGGGGAGAACGGTTCCGCGCCGGGGACGGAGTACGACGCCGACCGCTACGAACAGGTCACCCGGGTTCCCCGGCTGGAGCTGGAGAAGCCCGGCAGCGCCACCGACCGCCTGGTGGGAGAGCTGCTGCGGTCGCTGGGCAACGCCTCGGCCCACACGGACCTGCTCACCGACCCGGAGTGAGCCGGGCCGGTGAGAGGACGCGGGCGCGCGTCGCACCGGG
Organism: Nocardiopsis sp. NPDC006938; assembly: GCF_042869555.1. NCBI lineage: Bacteria > Bacillati > Actinomycetota > Actinomycetes > Streptosporangiales > Nocardiopsidaceae > Nocardiopsis > Nocardiopsis sp. NPDC006938. Next base: position 37,195 of record NZ_JBIAGA010000017.1, read on the forward strand.
TCACAGGAGCCACACCGTGGCCGCGAGAGAGCCGAGGAAGGCCGCCCCGGCGAGCACCTGCCGGGTCCGGTGCGCGTCGCGGAGCTGCGGCGCGGTGCGCGTCGACAACAGCAGGTACCCGTCGGGGGAACTCGCGACCACGGCCTCCCCGTTCCAGCCGTACGAGACGCCGCTGACCAGCAGACGGGTCCCCGGCGGTACCGACCACTCCCGGTAGGAGCGGCCGGCGGCGGAGTGCTCGTACCCGGCCGCCCCCGGCTCGCCTCCGGCCACCCGGCACCCGGGCGCGCCCTCCTCCAGGGAGTCGGCCACGAAGGAGTCGTGGGTACGGGCGACCCCGTCCGCCACGGCCCCGCGCGGATAGCACCACGCCCTCCCCGTCCTGTCCTGGAGACGGAAGGGCGCATCGCTCTGTTCCGCCGCGACCAGGGTCGTGCGCAGCCGCGCGTAGCGGGAACGCTCGTCCGGTCGGTGCTCCCACACCTCGGTCCGGTACCAGACGCACCCGGCCCCGGAGTAGGGCGCGGTCAGCGGCCCCGAAACCCCGGGGACGGCGTTGCCGTCGACCACGATCGCCGTACCGGAGCGGGGGAGGTCCCGCAGCGGGGGGTCCTGGGCGCCGTGCGGCCTCAGGACCCCCGCGCGGGCGCGCGTCACCCGGGCGAAGAGCAGACCGGTGAGCACGCTGGCCAGCAGGGACAGGAGCTGGAACGCGGTGCGCGCCCCGCCGACGAACAGGTCATCCATGGTCGCGACCTCCCGCACCGGTGACCGGCACCCGGCCACCGGCACGGAATGCGGTCAGCCCCCCTCCCCGTCGCTCGGGCCGGTCTCGGCGAGGTCGTCGCGCCTGGTCGCGGGAGACAGGGGAGTTCCCGCCAGGTATCCGGCGCGCGCCAGGGCGTTGCCCCCCACCGCGGCGGTGGCCAGCTGCACCAGCAGCGCCAGCCCGATCTTGAGCGCGTTCTCCACCGAGGGGAACCACAGCAGCAGACCGAGCATGAGCAGGGGGACGCCCAGCCCGGCGGCGATCGACACCCCGTGCAGCCGCGAGTAGAAGTCGCGCAGGCGCACGAGGCCCAGGGCCCCCACCGCGAAGACGGCCGCCCCCGCGACCACACAGGCCACGGCCAGCGTCTGGAGCGTGGTCATCGTTTGCCTCCGGAGATCAGTCGGGCCAGGGACAGGGCGGACAGGAACCCCACGAGCGCGCACACCAGCACGATGTCGACCACTAGCGCGGAGTCGATACGAAGGCCGAGGGCGATGACGAGTCCGACGAAGCCGAGGAAGACCACGTCGGCCCCGGCCGCCCGGTCGGCCCCCCGGGGGCCCGTGAGGATGCGGTGGGCGGCCACCGCCATGGACACCCCAAGCAGCAGCAGGGCGATGTCGACGGGATGCATCAGGAGTCCTCCCCCTGGTCGGTGCCCCTGGGCCCGTCGGCGCGCGTCAGGCTCAGGAGGTAGTCCTCCATCTGGCGGATGTCGTCGAAGAAGGCCGGTTCGTCGGCGGTGAACATGCCGTGCACCCACAGGGTGGGCGGGTCCGTACGGGTGGCCACGGTCACCGTTCCGGGGGTCAGGGAGACCATGTTGGCGACGGCCGTGATCTCCAGGTCGGTGCGGCAGCGCAGCGGCACCTCCAGCACCGCCGGAACCGACGCGCTGCCGGGGGTGAGGACGTCCCGGGCGACCTGCCACGTGGCGGTCACCACCCGGGCGCCGTAGAAGAACGGGAACCACACGAGCCGCAGGGCCCTGCGCGGGTAGGAGGTCATCGGTTCGTCACCGCCTCGACGTAGGTGGAGGTGTCCAACAGGTGGGCGGCGGCCTGCGCGCTCAGGTCGAGCAGGACCTGGGCGCCCAGACCGACGACGAGGGTGACGCCGGTCAGAGCCACGGCGGGCAGCACCAGGCCGGTGCGCATCCTCGTGGGGGCCGGAGCCGTCGGGGCCGTCACGCCCCCTTCACCGGACAGGGCGATCCCGGTGGCGGGGACGGACCCTGGTCCGGGCCCCGCTCCGGAGCCGGTCCCGGACCCCGGATCGGGACCCCAGAACACCGAACCCCAGATCTTGAGCATCGACATCAGGGTGATGAGGCTGACGGCGACGGCGATCGCGGCGACCGCCCACTGACCGTCGTCGAGCGCGGCCGCCACCAGGGTGAGCTTGGCGACGAACCCGGAGAAGGGCGGCAGCCCGGCCAGGGACAGCGCCGCGCCCAGGAACGCGAACGCCAGCAGCGGCTCCCGACGCGCCAGCCCGCCCAGCCGGTCGAGGGCGCCCGTGCCGTGCGTGTGCTCGACGGCACCGGTGGACAGGAACAGGGACGCCTTCACCACCATGTGGTGGACGAGGTAGAAGATGCCCGCCACCAGCCCCAGTTCGGTGAACAGGGCCACGCCGAGCAGGATGTAGCCGATCTGGCTCACCATGTGGAAGACCAGGATCGAGCGGGTGGTGTTCTCGCCCACCGCCCCCAGGACGCCGATGAGCATGGTCGCCGAGAACAGCACCAGGCCCACCCACAGCAGCGAGGCCTCACCGTCGAACACCACGGCGTAGAGGCGGTAGATCGCGTAGATGGCGACCTTGGTGTGCAGCCCCGAGAACAGGGCGGTCACCGCGGGGGAGGGCGCCGTGTACGTGCGCACCAGCCAACCGTGCACCGGCACGACGGCCGCCTTGACCGCCATCGCCAACAGCACCACACCCATGGCGACCGCGACCACCGGCGACTCCTTCGCCGCCCCGGCGAGCTCGCCCAGCTGCACGGTCCCGGCGGTGCCGTAGACCAGGGCCACGCCCGCGAGGAACACGGTCGAGGTCAGCAGGTTGAGGGCGACGTAGGTCCGCCCCCCGCGCAGGCCGCGCAGTGTCCCGGCGATCGCCATCAGCCCGTAGGAGGGCAGCAGCATCACCTCGACGAACACGAAGAGGTTGAACAGGTCGCCGGTGAGCAGGGCGCCGTACACCCCCGCCGACAGAACCAGCACCAAAGTCGGGAGGAAGCGGCGTTCGGTCTCGCCGGTGGCCACGGCGAAGGCCGAGCACACCAGCACCAGCAACGCGGTGGTGGTCACCATCAGCGCGGCGAAGGTGTCGGCGACGAAGGGGATGGACACCCCGGCGGGCCACAGGCCCACCTGGTGGGCGTACACCTGTCCCTCGCGGGTGGCCCAGAGCAGCGCGGCGCCCGCCGCGAACGCGAACCCGCTGGTCCCCAGGAACAGCGCGCGGGCCAACGGCCGCGCGAGGGGCAGGACCAGCAGCGCGGCGCTCAGGAGCGGCACCGCGACCAGTACGGGCAGGAGAACGGGGATCATGAGGCGTCCTCGGTATCGTCGCCCTCACCCGTCGCGGCGAGAGTGAGCATGTAGATGGTGATGGAGAAGGCGATGACGATCGCCGTGAGCACGAACGCCTGCGGTAGGGGGTCGGCCATGTCGGCGACGGAGCCCTGCCCCAGCAGCGGCGCGCCCCGCTGGAAGACCCCGCCCGCCGACATCAGCAGGAGGTTCGCTCCATGGCTGAGCAGGACGAAGCCCAGGACGACGCGGACCATGCCGCGTTGCAGGATGAGGTAGACGGCTCCGGCGATCAGGACGCCGATCGTGAGGGCCAGGGTCATCGGGTTCCTCCGGTGGCCGGATCGTGCCGGACGGTGTCGGGTGCGCGGTGTGCCTCGGCCTGGAGGGGTCCGACCCGGCCGCGCCGGGGCATCCCCAGCTGGTTGAGCGCGGTCAGCAGCACGCCGACCACGGCCAGGTAGACACCCACGTCGAAGACGAGCGCGCTCGTGAAGTGGTAGTAGCCGCCCCACGGCAGCGGGATCTCCGCGTGCAGGGGCCGCAGGAAGGAGCCGTCGGCGTACCCGAGCAACCCGGTGACGGCGGCGGTGAGCACGCCCGCGGCGATGAGGACCGGGTAGGCCAGGCGGATACGGGCGGCCGACGCGCTGGGCGCCGCCAGGTAGGCCAGGGCGAGGGCGGAGCCGCCGACCAGGCCGGAGATGAACCCTCCGCCCGGCGCGTTGTGCCCGCGCATCAGCAGGTAGACCGACCACAGCACCAGCAGCGGGACCAGCCAGCGCGCCACGGTGCGCATGATCACCGTGTTGTCGACGGAGTTCCAGACCGGGCTGGAACCCGGTGCCGCCGACGCGGCCCCGCCGTTCGAGAGGAGGCCGGACGACCGCAGGACCGCGATGATGATCAGACCGGCCACCCCCAGGACCGTGAGCTCGCCCAGGGTGTCCAGGGCCCGGTAGTCGACCAGGATCGTGTTGACCACGTTGGTCCCGCCGGTGTCCTCGGGCGCGTTGGCGAGCAGGTGCTCACTGACGGCCGAGGGCTCCCTACGGCCCGTCAGCAGGTAGGCGCCCAACGCCGCCACGGTCCCGGCGGTCAGCGCGATCACGGCGGTGACGGCCGTGCGCGAGCGGCTGACCCGGTGGAACTCCCGGGGGAGCCGACGCAGGACGAGGACCGCCACGACCACCGTCAGGACCTCCACCAGCAACTGGGTCAGGGCCACGTCGACGGCGCCGAGGAACACGAACCACAGGGCGGTGGCGAACCCGGCCACGCCGACCAGCGCCAGGGCGGCCATCCGCGAGCGGGTCACCACCGAGGTGAGCACCGCGACCGCCGTCAGCGCCACCAGGAGCCAGTCCAGGGCCCGGGAGGTGGGGGCGGGCGAGACCCCGTAGTCCAGGCCAAGCCCGGACACCACGGCGGCGAGCACCGCCAGCAGCACGAACGGCACGACCAGGTGACGGGTGGGCGCGTCGGTACGGGTCAGGTCGCCCACGCGTCTGCCGAGGGCGATGACCCCCGCGTGCGCGTGCTCGAAGACGGCCGTTCCCCGGACGGGGAGCAGCCGGTACCCGGAGATCCGCTCCCCGCACCGCGAGGCCCAGGTCACGAGCGCGCCGAGGAGCACGGCGGCCGCCGACATCCCCAGCGCCGGGTTGAGCCCGTGCCACAGGGCCAGGCCCGCGTCGGCGGGGGCCAGGGCGGCGTCCCCGGCGGCCCGGCCGATGGCCGGGTTCAGCGCGGTGACCGCCAGCCCCAGGACCAGGCCCGCCCCGGCGGCGACCACGGGTGCCGCCAACAGCGCCACACCGCCCTCACGGGGCGGCTCCACCCCCGGACGGCGCCGGTCACCGCCCCCGAAGGCCATGTACACGAACCGGAAGGCGTAGGCGAAGGTCAACGACGCGGCGACGACCGAGACCGCTCCGGCCACCGGCCCGGCCCAGACGGGCCCCGGCGCGTGGAGCAGCGCCTCGAACAGGTTCTCCTTGCTGACGAACCCCAGCAGGGGCGGCACCCCCGCCATGGACAGCGCGGCCAGCGCGCTCACCGTCGCGGTCACGGGCATCGTCCGGCGCAGACCGCCCAGCTCCCGCAGGTCGCGGGTCCCCGTCTGGTGGTCGATCACGCCCACCGACATGAACAGGGCGGACTTGAACAGCGCGTGCGCCACGGTGTGCACGGCGGCGGCGACCAGCGCCTGCGGGGTGCCCACACCGATGACCGCGACGAGGAACCCGAGCTGGCTCACCGTGGAGTAGGCGGTGAGTTCCTTCAGGTCGTCGCGTTGCAGCGCCAGGACCGCGCCGATTACGGCGGTGGTCAGACCCACGACGACCAGGGTCGTGCCCCAGACGGCGTTGTCGGTGAAGGCGGGGGAGAAGCGCATCGCCAGGTAGACACCGGCCTTGACCATCGCCGCCGCGTGCAGGTAGGCGCTCACCGGGGTGCTCGCGGCCATGGCGTCGGGAAGCCAGTAGTGGAAGGGGAACTGGGCCGACTTGGTGAACACCGCGACGATGACCAGCACGGCCAGGACGGTGGTGAAGACGGTGTCCTGGGTCCAGGACGGGTCGGCCAGGATCTCGCTCAGGCGGGTCGTGCCGGTGCGCACCCACAGGAGCACCACCGCGGTCAGCAGCGCCAGACCGCCCATGGCGGTCAGCAGGAACGTGCGGATCGCCGGGCGGACCGCCCCCGGCCCGGACAGGCCGATCAGGTAGAAGGAGCAGATCGTGGTGAGCTCCCAGAACACGAAGAGCAGGACCACGTCGTCGGCCAGGACCAGACCGGTCATCGCCAGCGCGAAGGCGCTCATCAGGACGTAGAAGCCGGTCCGGCGCCCGGGCGGGAAGTAGCGCGTGGAGTAGGCCATGACCAGCGCGCCCACGCCGAGTACGAGCACGCAGAACAACCAGGCCAGGCCGTCCATGCGCAGGTGCAGCCCCACGCCGAGCGCGGGCATCCAGGGCAGCGACGCCTCCAGCACGCGGTCGTGGTTCCACAGGGGCGGGCCCTGGGCGAGGACCCACAACGCGGCCAGGGCCAGCACCAGGGCGACCGGCCACCCCGTGGCACGGCCCAGCAGGCGGTCCAGCAACGGGACGAACAGGGTGATGGCGGTGAGTACGACAAGGAGGAGGATCAGCAGCACGCCGCTGTCCTTTCAACGGTTGCGCCCCGGTCCCCGGGCGTGTGCGGGCACACGTCGGAAACGGCCGTACCCGCGCAGGGGCGGAGCACGGTCGGCGTTGGTGAACAGGGGTGAAGGAGGGCACGCCACACGTGCCCCGGGGCACGACGGTGAGCGCGAGGTCGCGACGCCTACGTCAGGGACCGGGCACGGGTGTGGAGCGGCGCGGTGCCTGACCGGCGCGCGGACACGCGACGATCGTCATGCGGAGAAGAGAAGACGCCTCGACGGAGGCGGAGGGGTCAGCTGCGTCCGGGCGGGCAGGAGCTGAGCTCACCGTGGGCGTTGGTGCCCCACGAGGTGGAGTAGCCGTTGGTTCCCAGGGGGTAGGGGTTGCGCACGAGCACCTTGAGGCGCTCGGCGAAGCGCGAACGCCCCACACGGGAATAGGCGGGCAGAGCACGGTAGGACGCGTGCTCCGCGAGAGAGGACGAACGAGGATGCGTCGAGGGGATCGCGGTCACCGACGGGGACATCACGACACCTCCTCAGACAACTCGGAACATCACAGCGCGCCCGACTCTACCAGCAGCCGGTTCGCGCGCACCAGAGGAGGCCGCGGCGCGCGCGTGGGACGGCGCGTCGGGGGCCGGTCGCGGAGCGCGCGGCCCCTACCGGGCCGGGGTGTGGGATGCCAGGACGACTGAGGGCGGGCCGACGCCCCACACCGACCGAAGGGGCCCGACATGGTCAGCAGGTTCACGGAGCTCGCGATCGACTGCGCCGATCCGCAAGCGCTCGCCCGGTTCTGGTGCGCGGTCCTCGACTACCAGGTGCGTGACGACCGGCCGGAGGAGGGGTTCGTGACCATCGGTGGCGCCGCCGGTGTGGAGGGCACGGAGGGGCCCGGGCCTGTGGCCCCGGTGCTCACGTTCGCACGCGTGCCGGAGGGCAGGGTGGTCAAGAACCGGCTGCACATCGACGTGAACCCCGCCGACCGCGACCAGGACGCGGAGGTCCGGAGGCTGGTCGGGCTGGGCGCCCGCCACGTCGACGTGGGTCAGGGCGACGCGAGCTGGGTGGTGCTCGCCGACCCGGAGGGCAACGAGTTCTGCGTCCTCGCGACCCGCCGCCCCTGAGGGGGTGTCCGGAGCGGTCCGGTCCGCCCTCGAACCGCCGTCCCGGGCCGGAGGGCCGGGGGCGAACCGGGGTCGATGTCTGAGCGCGCGAGGGAGTCGTCAGAATCCGCCGGGCGCCCGAGTGGGGACACGGTGCGAAACGGAATCCGGACCGGATGGACAGGGCGGCGGGCTCCCCGGCGGTTCGGGTGGTTCACCAGACCTTGCACCGCCTTCGCCTCCCCGACCTCGCCACTCAATGGAACCGGGTGGCGGTCGCGGCGGGTGGCCGTGACCGGACGCCGCGACCGCCCACCGCTGCGGTAGAGTTGACCCGGCGACGGCCGGGAGCGGGCTCCGGGTCGAAGCGCGGGCCTCTAGCTCAATTGGCAGAGCAACGGACTTTTAATCCGTGGGTTCAGGGTTCGAGCCCCTGGGGGCCTACTCGATCCATTTCACTGTGGCGAACCTGCTCCTCGGCTTTCGTTGCGCGCTCTCGTGGCGGCCACAGGGGCCTCGTGGTGAGTACACGCTCTGGTGCGGGAAGAAGTGAGGCCCAGGGGGCCTCACCCCTTCCCTTCCTTGTCCTGGCGCGATCACCGCGCGGCTACACGGAACTCAGTACTGGTGGAGTCGGCGCAGCTTCGGACGCGTGCGCAAGACGACGTACACAGCGGTCCACACCACGGCCACGATCAACCCGATCAGGACGCCCCGCCCGAATTCCTGGAGGATCGACGCCTGCTCACCCCCATAAGCCATGACGAAGCAGAACGCCACGAAGAACGCCATGGGAAAGTGGAGGACCGCCTGCGTGATGTAGCGGAACCGCCGATCGCGCACCATTCTCACACCGACACCGACACCACCGGCAGCGATACCTCCGGTCGTGCGTACGGCGCCGACGAAGGCGTCGGCCGGGGCGTCGACCACACGTCCGGCGATACGGCTCATGTCCTGCTCGAACTGGGCGTTCGCTCTGGCTCTGGCAATGTCGTCCTCCAGGCCGGTCACCCGGTACCCGCCGTGGAAGTTGTCCCTGCTGATACGTGCCATGATCGGTTTTCCTACTCCTTCGAGTAGCTCTCGCCATTCCAGCGGTGCTGGTCGGGGATGGAGACGCTTCCGTCGTCGCGGACGGACGCTGTGAGGGAGCCGTGGCGGCTGAACCGATGAGGGTCAGATCGGTACTGGACGGTGACCACGTGCCGTTTTCGTCGCGTCGCACACCCTCGACCTCGTCATAGGCCCCGGTGTGAACGCGTTCGCCGCCGGGCTCGAAGACGGGCACGGTATGTCCGGCGGTGCCGAAGTAGGTGCCCTCGATGGAGTCGTCGCCAGAGCACCCGGCCGGCGCAAGGGCGATGCTGGCAGTGGCAACCGCGGCTGCGGATCAGTTCTCTCGCGTACGCCGACGGCAGCGCGTTCTTCTCCGCGCCGCGGTTATCGTGGTACACGAGGCGAATCTACAGGAAATCACCAGTTCTGGTAGAAGCGATCGAACCCGATACTCCCCGCCTCCATTCCCCGGCCTCGGAAGGCCCGCGTTTCGCGTCATTCCTCTGCCTGGAGTGCGGAATCCAGGCCTGCTCCGACTGGGCGATACCGGCTACGTCGGGCCGCCCGACGTGGTGTTCCGCCGAGCCACACTCCGCCCGTGCCACACTCCGCTCACCCGGCAATCCTGTGATCGCCCAGTTCGAGAACTGGGGAGTCCCGCGCCGTACCGCAGGCCCCAAAGCGGCGGCCTGTACCGGGACGCGGGCGGTTTCGGGGCAGAGCCTGTTCGGCGAGCGGCGGCCTGTACCGGGATGCCGGTCGGCGGTGGTCCGCCGGATGGTCGTGGGCGGGTGAGATGATCACCGGGCGTCCGCTGGGCGCGTGCAAAAATACACATGGAGAAATATTGCGCGCACTGCAATCGTTGTTCGTGCAAGGGGAGGACCTATGGGGCTGCGAGAACGCAAGAAGCTGGCCACGCGCCGGGCTCTGCGGGAGGCCGCCGTGCGGCTCACCCTGGAGCGCGGGCTGGAGAACGTGACCGTCGAGGCCATCTCGGCCGAGGCCGACGTCTCGCCCCGCACCTTCTTCAACTACTTCGCGACCAAGGAGGACGCGCTCCTCGACGACGTCCCCGTCTCCCTCGACGAGGAGGCCCGCGAGGAGTTCGTGGCCGGCGGCCCCACCGGCGTGTTCACCGAGGACCTCGGCGCCCTCCTGATGGCCTCCCTGCTCGTCTCCGGCGACCTCGGCAGACAGCGCGCCGACATCGCCCTGCGACGGCAGCTGATGGACCGTGAACCCCACCTCCTGCCCGGTCTGCTCAGCCGCTTCCACGACGTGGAGCGGAGCGTGGCCTCGGCGATGGCCGAACGCGCCGGGGTCCCCCTCGACGACGCCCGATCCCAGGTGGCCGCGGCGGCCGCCATGGCCGCGACGCGCCAGTCCATGAAGGGCGTCCCCGAACACGAGGAGGGCGTCGACGAGCTCCGCGCCCGTCTCGGCGAGGCCTTCAGGACACTCGGCGACGTCTTCGCCCCCGGCCGACGGGGCTGACCGGCCCCGAGTGTGCCCCAGGTCTCGGGAACGCGCCCGGGGCCAGCGCCGTCGAAGCCACGCGGGACCCTTCGGGGGCGGAAGTCAGGGACCGCCCAGGGCTGTCCCCGATGGGAATCGTCGTCGTCGGAGGGCATGGTGGAGACATGAACGAGAACTTCTCCACCAAGCGCCTCCAGCGCAGCGAGACCGACCGTTTCCTCACCGGCGTCTGCGGCGGCATCGCCGCCTACACCGGTGTGGACTCCACGATCATCCGGATCGTCTTCGTCGTCCTGGCCCTGCTGGGCATGGCCGGCATCCCGATCTACATCCTGGCCTGGCTGCTCATGCCGGCCGAGAGCGAGCAGCGCTCGCTGCTGGAGCAGATCATCCGCAACTTCCAGGGAAAGTCGAGTGACAACTGATGTGGACCCTGCGCGCACACCCGGGGTGGCGGCGGCGCGAGCTGTGCGCCCCACGGGAGGAAAGTCAGAACGACCAGTCCCGTGAGACCTGCTCGCGGAGCACCGCCCCGAACACCGAACCCGCCTCCTAGGAGGCGGCCTCCGACTCGGTCGCCTCCATCCGCTCGATGACCTCCCGGGACATCCGGGACCACGGGATGGCCAGAGCGATCGCGGAGAGCAGGGCGAGCAGCCCGGCGCCGACGATCACCGTGCTGGTGCTGGTGAGCTCCACGAAGTAGCTGGACAGCAGGATTCCCACACCCTGCGCGGCCTGGAGCCCCGAGGCGACCAGGCCGAACGCCAGTCCGCGGCCCTCCTTGGGCACGCACAGGACGAAGGCCGCGTTGGCCACGAACTGGTAGGAGCCTGCCGCACCGCAGAGCGTCAGGGCGGTGATCATCATCCACAGCGGCATGGGGAACACCCACAGCAGCAGGGGGACACAGGTGAGGACCGCCAGCGGGCCGAGCAGACGGGTCCGGGTGGGCGGGGCGATCAGTCGGGTGAGCACGAAGCCGCCGACGAGCGCCCCGATCGACTGGCCCGCCATGATGAACCCGGCGGCGGCCGGACCGGCTCCGGCCTCGTCGGCCATGGGGTTGGCCAGCCCGTAGGGGATCGAGTACAGACCCGCGAGCCAGGCGAGCAGCGCCAGGACGCGCAGCTTGGGGTCGCGGAAGACCAGCTTGGCGCCGTCCCTGGTCATGGCCAGCAGGCCGGGACCCTTCTCACCGGTCTTCTCGCGCGCGGGGGCGGGGCGGGCCCGCACGCCGAACCGCACGATCAGCGCGGACAGGACGAAGAGCACGCCCGTCGACATCAGGGTGATGTTGGGGCTGACGAACGTGACGATCACGCCGCCCGCGATCAGGCCGAGGAGCATCCCGATCTGCGCGGTCAGCTGGATGATCGCTGTGCTGGCCACGTAGCGCTCGCCCTGGACGATCTGGCTGAGCAGCGCCGCCCTGGCGGCGGCGAACGGGATCGACGGCAGGATCGAGACGAACAGCAGCGCCCAGACAGCCCAGATCGGGATGCCGGGGATGCCGACGAGGACGATGACCGCCGCCCGGATCAGGTCGCAGGCCACCATCATCTGACGCCGCGGCAGGATGTCGGCGAGCCCGGAGAACAGCGGTCCGGCGAGGATCGGGGGCAGGAACATGACGGCCAGCGTGATTCCCGCGGCGAACGCGGAGTCGGTCAGCTGGTACACCAGCACGCTGGACGTGATGTTCAGCAGGTTGACGCCGATCACCGACAGGGCGTGGGCCAACCACATGGAGCGGAACTCGGCTATCGCCATGACGTCGCGGTAGCTGCTGCGCCACGCGTTGTCCTGCTTCTTCGGGGACTCGTGGTCTCCGTCACCGGCGGCCTTGTCGAGGCTCGGATTGCCCACCAGGCACTCCCTCACTGTCACAGGGGTGAATCACGCTGTGTCGTGTTCCCCTAACCAACGGTTCCGGAAGTAGGGCGGGCTGGCAAGCGGGTTGGGTGAATTCGTGTCTGATTCGTTGCTCCGAGTAATGTCTCCTGATCTGATTCGGTATCTTCCGTGCGGCCTGCCATCCGGATTGTTTTCCCAGGTGGGTACTGATGCAGGAGAGGTGCGCGCGGCCTCGGGGCATGCCGCGCGGGGGGAGGTGTTCGTTACTCGCCGGAATGGTGTCACTAAAGGGAATCGCGTCCCAGATGGGGCAATTTATGGGACCTTCGGATGATTATTCGCCGATGTGGTCGCTCTGTGTGAGCGTCGACGGATGCCCGGCGCGCCGGCGCGCCGGTGCCGGAGCGCCCGGGGTCACCGGCGCCCTGTGTCAGGTGTGTCCCGTCCACCCGGCGCCCGGTGTGCCGGTTGTCCCGTGCGCGGTTCCCGCCTCAGCCCCAACCGAGCTCCGTCAGACGTGAGTCGTCGATACCGAAGTGGTGCGCGATCTCGTGGACCACGGTGACCAGCACCTCCTCCACGACCTGCTCGGAGGTCGCGCACATGGCGCAGATGTTGCGCCGGTAGATGAAGATCTGGTCCGGGAGCACACCGAAGTACGCGTCGCCCCGCTCGGTCAGCGGAATCCCCTCGTACAGGCCGAGCAGGCCCTCCGGCGACTCCTCCTGGACCGAGATCACGACGTTGTCCATGAGTCGGGCCAGTTCCGGCGGGATCTGGTCCAGGGCGTCGGCCACCAGTTCCTCGAAGTCCCTGCGCGTCAGTTCAACCACGCCTGCCATTGTGCTGCCTCCGCGGGGTTTGGAGGAAGAGACATAACACTCTGGACGGGAGGAAACATTGGGAACGGCTCCAGTCAACGGCATGATGGGGGTGTGTTGTCTTGGGGAGAGATCCGCGCTTACGACTACAAGAGTGCCTTCGAACGGTTCCGCGTGACCCTTCGCCGGTGGCGCTCCGGACGTCTGTGGCGGTGGAGCTGCGTCGTCGCCGCCGGTCTGGTCGGCGGCTGGCTGGGGCTGGCCCTCGGCGGGCAGGTGGTCACGCCGATCGGCCCCGCCGACGTCACCTTCTCCCTGGCGCCCCAGTGGCACGGTGAGACCGTCGTCAACGTCGCACCGCTCGGCCAGCTGGCCTTCGACACCCACGCCGCGCCCCTGCGGCTCGAGGCGACCATCACCGACATCCGGCTGTCCGCCGCCGAGGAGATGTTCGCCGACCCCGACGCCATCAACCGCATGGCGGCCGGGATCGGCGCGGACCTCACGAGCGGTGTGACCGCCCTGCTGCTGCGCTCCCTCCTCGTGGCGGCCCTGGGCGCGACCCTGATGGGCCTGCTGCTGTTCCGGAACGCGTGGCGGGCCCTGGCCAGCGGGGCCACGTCCCTGGTCGTCCTGGTGGGCTGTGGCGGCCTCGCCGGGCTCACCTTCAACCCGAGCGCCATCGCGGAGCCGCGCTACACCGGACTCATCGCGGGCGCCCCACAGGTGGTGGGCAGCGCCGACGACGTCGTCAGCCGGTTCAGCGAGTACCAGGAGCAGCTCGCCGGGCTGGTCGGCAACGTGTCGATGATCTACGAGGCGACGTCGTCCCTGCCCGTGTACGACGACGACGAGTCGGTCATCCGGGTGCTGCACGTGTCGGACATCCAGCTCAACCCGGCGTCGTGGAGCATCATCAACACGCTCCGCGAGCAGTACGGCGTGGACGTGATCGTGGACTCCGGTGACCTGACCGACCGCGGCAGCGCGGCGGAGGACGTCTTCGCCGACGAGATCGGGAAGCTGGACGTTCCCTACGTGTGGGTGCGCGGCCAGCACGACTCCATGGGCACCCAACGCGCGGTGGAGGCCCAACCCAACGCGGTGGTGCTGGACGGGGACGTCGAGGAGGTCGGCGGCCTCACCTTCTACGGAGCGGGCGACCCCCGCTTCACCCCGGACGCCACCCGGCTCAACCCCGACGCCGCCGGAGTGGCCGCGCTGGGCGAGGAGCAGGCGGCCTCCGTCCGGGGCGGCCGGGACGACGTGGACGTCGCGATCCTGCACACACGCACCCAGGCGCTGCCGTTCGACGGCGTGGTCCCGCTGGTCCTGGCCGGGAACGAGCACCTGCGCTCCACGGAGCTCACCGACCTGGGGACCAGGTTCCTCGTCCAGGGGTCCACCGGCGGAGCCGGGCTGCGTGGGCTGGATCACGGGTCCGGTCGGCCGACGCCGTACCAGGCGTCGGTGCTGTACTTCGACGCCGAGACCGGCCGGCTCCAGGCCCGGGACGACATCGACCTCGGCGGGATCGGGCTCACGTCGGCACAGGTCGAGCGGCACATCGAGACCGACCCCGACCGCCGGATCGGTGTGCCGGAGGACGACGGGGACGAGAGCCCGTCGCCGTCGAGGGGCGCGTCGTAGGCTCCGCGTCGTCGCAGGTCCCGCAGGGTTTGTGTGGACTCGGGTATTCGCTTTGGCGTTGGTGGGAATCTCCCCTATGCTTAGGCTGTCTACACGGGCCCCCATCGTCTAGCGGCCTAGGACGCCGCCCTTTCAAGGCGGTAGCGCGGGTTCGAATCCCGTTGGGGGTACGAAGCGGTCAGAGCACTGCCGGGCGTCTGGCAGAATGAGAACCGCAGCGACACACGGGGCCGCGAGGCCCGGTGTGACAACAGAACAAGGTCCTGTGGAGCAGTTAGGAGTGCTCGCCACCCTGTCAAGGTGGAGGCCGCGGGTTCAAATCCCGTCAGGACCGCGTGCGTCGCCGAGGGAATCGGCGCCGCGGCTAGGTAGCTCAGTTGGTACGAGCGTCCGCCTGAAAAGCGGAAGGTCGGCGGTTCGACCCCGCCCCTAGCCACATCCAGAAACGCCCGGAAGCCCCAAGGCTCCGGGCGTTCGTCGTGCACGGGACCCCCGGGCCCGGCGGGGCTGGGGGAGCCGCCTCGTCACCAGGTGACGCCGTGCCAGCTCACGTGGTGGTCCGTGTGGTCGGAGTCCTTCGTGCACCAGTACGTGGTGCCGTCGCGCAGCAGGAAGTCGTCGCAGGCGATCCCCGCCGCGCGGTCCTCGGCCAGCGCGTGCAGGAGCCGTTCCGGGCTCTCCGGGGAGGGGTCGCCGAACCCCGGCTCCCCGAAGCTCTCCAGACCGTCCAGGAGGCGTCCCTGGCGGGTCCGGGCGGCGGGCGTGGCCCGGGGTTGCGACCGGATCACCAGGGCCGTCGCGTTGTCGGTGCTCTCCGCCTCGCGCGCCGCGTCCACCAGCACCCGCACCAGGGTCCCGGGGTCGTGCGCGTGGTCGGCCACGAGCTCCGCCAGGAGCCGCTCGTCCACGTAGTCGTGGATGCCGTCGCACGTGAACAGGGTGA
Organism: Nocardiopsis sp. NPDC006938; assembly: GCF_042869555.1. Taxonomy (NCBI): domain Bacteria; kingdom Bacillati; phylum Actinomycetota; class Actinomycetes; order Streptosporangiales; family Nocardiopsidaceae; genus Nocardiopsis; species Nocardiopsis sp. NPDC006938. The sequence goes on from NZ_JBIAGA010000017.1 coordinate 52,576, forward strand.
GGTCGGCTGCGGGCACGGTGGCGGTGCCCACGTCCTCGCGGCCCGCCGTCGCCACGGACGTGGTGACGGTGTGGTCGCAGGTGCGGGCGAGGTCGTCCGACGCCCACCGGTCGCGCAGCTCCTGTCCGTGGGTGTGGTCCCGTGTGTGTTGGCGCAGACCCTCGCAGGGGCTCCAGGTCCACACCCGGCAGTCGCCCACCCAGGCGATGTCGACGGGGTCGTCGGGCGCGTCCTGGCGGGCGTGGGCCATCACACAGTCCGTTCCGGGGTACACGCGGATGATCGCGCGGGCGGCGGCCAGGACGGCGTCGGCGGCCTCCCCCGGGGCGGCGGTGGCGGTGTCGGCGGCTAGCTGCGCGGCCCTGGCGGTGTCGGGATGGTCGCCGAACCCGTCGGCCACGGCGGCCCGCCAACCTTCGGACGCGGATTCGATCCGGTGGGCGCAGGCGTCCTGCTGGGTCGGTCGGGGCCCCTGGTCGGTGTCGGTGGCGATGACGGGGGCACTCATGCGCGCTCCTTCAACCGGTTCGGGTGGACCTCACCCAAGGACGATGGGACCTGGGGAGATGCTCACCGACCGGGGTTTGGTTCGCGGAGGAAGGTCACGAACGGGTGAGGGCGGTCCCGAACGGGGTGAACCAGCGCGCCAGGGGCGGGGTCCCATGTGCTGTTCCCCGTCCCCCATCCCGGGAGATCCACGATGACGCATCGCCCCGCCGAACAGCCCAGCGAGACGGCGGCGCTCCGCAAGCGCCTGAACCGTCTGGAGGCCGAGTTCGACAAACACACCCTGCAGGAGGCGCGGGCCCGAGCCGTGACCGCGGGACTGTCGAGCGGCGCCGTCGCCCTGTTCCTCTCGATGTCCCTGCCGTGGGTGCGGAGCGGGACCGAAGCCAGGTACAGCGCGAGAACCGACGCTCCGACAGGGGACTGGTGGAAGTCGGACTCGTCTCTCTGGCTCGGCGGGGACCAGTCCGTCGCCACGGGGTGGGAGCTCTTCGGAGCCGGAGTGATGCCGCTGTTCTTCTTCTCCGTGGCCGTGCTGGGGGTGCTGGCGGTGCTCGGACTGTTCGTCGAGGCACGGGGTCTCTCGTTGTCCACGGCCTGGTTCTCCGTGGTACCCGTGCTGCTGGCGCCGGTTACCTGGCCCGTCTACGCCCGGACCACCTCTATGGAGGCCGGGCCGGGGGTGACGGTGGCCCTTGTCGCCTGCCTGGTGGTGGCGGTGGCCGCCTATCGGGCCAGCCACGACGGCCAGACCCGGTCCGTTTAGGTCCCCCGTCCGTGGCACGCTCCGTGAACCGGCCCGACCGCGCCGGGAATGTCGGGTAGTGTCCGTTGACGTGAACCACGCGACCGCCGCAGACGCAACCCTGATCTGGTACGACGTCCACGGTGCGGGGGACCCCCTGGTACTGATCCACGGGCAGTCCCTCGACCACGAGATGTGGGACGGGGTGTACGAGGACCTCGCCGAGCGCCACCGTGTGGTGCGGGTGGACCTCCGGGGTACCGGGGGCAGCGACGCACCGGTGGACCGGGCGTACACCATGGAGCTCCTGGCCGGAGACGTGCTCGCCGTCCTGGACGACCTCGGGGTCGGGCGCGCGCACGTCTACGGGTTCTCGATGGGCGGCAAGGTCGCCCAGACCCTCGCCGCGACCGCCCCGGAGCGGGTCGGCGCCCTGGTGCTCGGCGCCACCGCCCCCGGCGGGGCGCACGAGGTGGAGCGCCCCGAGCACGCCTCGCTCGCGTTGCGCAGGGCCAGCGGGGAGGAGGGGCGGGCGTTGATCGGACCGCTGTTCTACTCGCCGGAGTGGGCGGGGGAGCACCCCGAGTCGGTGACCCGTATCCTGCCGCGCAACCCGTTGCGCGCGCAGCGCCGCCACTACGAGGCGAGCCTGAAGCACGACGGCTGGGACCTGCTGCCCCGGGTGCAGGCGCCGACCCTGGTGGTGCACGGTGAGGACGACGAGCTCACTCCGGTGGGCAACGCCGAGCTGATCGCCGCGCGTGTTCCCGGGGCGGAGCTGCTGGTGCTGCCCGGCGCCCGCCACGGCTACCTGCACGAGGCCGCGCCCAAGGCCACCGAGGCCGTCCTGGAGTTCCTGGCCGCTCACCCTCTGGAGGACGGCGGCCTCTGACCCGCTCCGCCGAGTGAGGGTCAGGGCCACGAGGGTCACGGTTCAGGGGCCGGGGGTGGTTCGGACCCGTGGGGTCCCCCGCTTCGCCGCGCCCTCAGGATGACGCCGACGGACTCCTGCGTCGGCTCCAGCCCGAGAATGCGCAGTGCCGCCATCACACGCAGGTTGTCGCCCTGCCCCGGGTCGTTGAGGGACTCCGTGATGTCCATGACGCGGTCGATCGCCTCCTCCAGCCTCAGTTCGTCGTGGACCTTCCGGGCCTGCTCGGCGAGGTGTTTGCGGGACCGGTGCGCGTGGAGGGCCAGGGCCGTCCCCAGGGCCAGCACGGAGCCGCCCGTGACACCGGAGGCGAGCATGGCGGGCGCGGAACCGGTGTCGGCCGAGGTGATCAGGGGGAGAAGCAGGCCCAGTACGACACCGAGCCCGATGACCAGGGCGCCGGTCCCCATGACGACCATGCTCATCCGGAACGAGTCGTTCGCGTGGCGCAGCGCCTGTTCGTTGACACTGACCAGGAAGTCCTGGGCACGGCGCCGCCGGTCCGGGGGTGGTTGACCGGGCATGGCGAGGCTCGGTCCGTAGCTGAAGTAGACGTTTCCGTGCACGTCGCCCACGCTGGTCTGTGCGAAGGTGCCCGACCCGTCTCGTACGCGGGGCGCCCGCTCGGGACCCGACGCGGTCGTGTCCGGGGCGGGTGCGGCGGGCGGGCGGTGGGAGGGGAGGTTCTCCGGGGGGTGTTCGGGAGGATCTTGTCTGTCCACGGCTCCTGGCTTCCGAAGGGAGTCCTTCTCATCCTGACTCAGGGACCCGGGTGACACCAGGCCTTTCCGAGCGGATGGACGCCACGGCGCGGGCGAGGTGGTGGCGGGCGACCGGGTCCTTCGCTCAGGCGCGTACCGGAACCGCCCGGACGAGGGCGGCGGCCCGGGGCAGCCGGGCGACCTCCTCCGCGGTCAGGTGCGGGTCGTCCGCGCGCAGGGCGACGGCCGCGTCGACGAACCTCCCGGGCCTGCCGCCGGTGTGCCGGACGTAGGGGGCCAGACACGCCTCGGCCAGGGGAGCGAGGTCGGGCGGTCCGCACAGCCCGGTCAGCGCCAGCAGGAGCGCGGTGACGGCCAGGTCCAGCCCCGGGTCGCCCTCACGCGCGTTGGTCCAGTCCACGACCATCGGGCCCCGACGGGTGAGGATCACGTTGCCGGGGTGCAGGTCCAGGTGCAGCAGGCGGCCGCCGGACCCTTTGGGGACCGCGTGCAGGCGCCCGTGGAGCCGTGCCAGCTCCCTGCCGGTCTCCTCGGGGGTGAGGCGCTCCTCCGACGCGGCGTCGAGCATCGTGGGCCCGTGCAGCCGCTCCATCTCCAGTTCGCCGTGGACGGCCCGGTACACCCTGGGCACGGGGTAGCCGTCGTCCGCGGCGCGGGCCATGGCGGCGGCCTCGGCGGTGGTGTCGCGCGCGTGGCGGTAGCGGCGCAGCACCCGGGCGCCGTCCAGGGCGAACACCTCGGCGTCGCGCCCGGAGGCCAGGGGGACGGGGGTGGTCACCGGGCCTCCTGTGGTTCTCAGGCCTGGGGCGGGAACTCCGTGCGGAGCCGGTCCAGCTGCCGGCGGTCCCGCTTGGTGGGCCGTCCCGCGCCCCGGTCCCGGCGAATCACCGGTGCGGTCGCCTGGGTCGGCTGCGCGGGGGTGCGGTCCACGTAGCAGCGGACGGCGACGGGGGCGCCGACCCTCTTCGCGATGACGTGGCTCACGTCGACCACGCGGGTGGTGCCGTGCAGGCGCACCCTGACCTGGTCGCCGACCGTCACCGCCGTGGCGGGTTTGGCCGGGCGGTCGTTGACGCGCACGTGCCCGCCCCGGCAGGCCTGGGCGGCGTCGGCCCGGGTCTTGGTGAGGCGTACCGCCCACAGCCAACGGTCGACCCGTGTGGAGTCGGGGCCGGAGGGCAGGGGGGCGGACGAGTCGCTCACGCGGGGGTCCTCTCACGGGTTCGGGTGCGTCGTGAGCCACTCTAGGTCGCTTCCGGTACGAAGTGCTCCGAAGTCGCGCTACAGTTGTTCTTGCAACGAGGTCCTGTGGAGCAGTTAGGAGTGCTCGCCACCCTGTCAAGGTGGAGGCCGCGGGTTCAAATCCCGTCAGGACCGCATCATCGAAGGCCCGGTGTCCCCGACACCGGGCCTTCGGCGTTGTCGCGTGACAGGGGAGACGGTTGTGAGTTACCGGTATGCCACGGAGCGTGCGGACCACTCGGCTTTGGCCAGCGGACAGGTGCTGCGGTCCGCGCCCGGATACCCCGGTTTTCCGGTGCGGTTGGCGAGCGAACTCCTCCAACGGGCGATGGTGCACGTGGAGGGCGACCGGGTCCGCCTGTGGGACCCCTGCTGCGGCAGCGGGTACCTGGCGGCGGTGCTCGGGCTCCTCCACCGCGAACACCTCACGCACGTGCGCGCCACGGACGTGGACGGGGACGCGGTGGCCATCGCCGCCCGCAACCTGGAGCTGTTGACCGCCGAGGGGCTGGCCGAGCGGGAGCGGGAGCTGCGCCGGTCGGCCCGCGACTTCGGCCGGGTGGCGTTCGTGGAACGCGCCGAGGCCGCGCGGGACCTGGCCGCCGGGCTGGCCGCCACGGGCGGAGACCTCCCGCACGAGGCCGGTGTGGCCGACGTCTTCACGCTGACCGACCCGGTGGACGCCGACCTCGTGGTCACCGACGTCCCCTACGGGGAGATGACGCACTGGGAGGGCAGCGTCCCCGAGGGCGACCCGATCCGGGCGCTGCTCGCCTCGATGGGTCGGGTCCTGCCGCGCCACGCGGTGGCGGTCGTGGCGGCGCGGACCCGGCGGGTGCCGCTGCCGGAGGGGGTGCGGGCGTTGGAGCGCGTGAGGGTCGGCAACCGGTCGGCGGTGCTGGTCCGTGCCAGGGACCTCGCCGCCGCGCTGTGAACCATGGGGGCGGGGCCGTCCACAGCCTGTGGACGGCCCGTGCCACCCGCACGGAGGGCCGACCCGGACACGGACTTCCCTGACACGGGCGCCCCGAGCGCCCCTGACACGGACTTCCCTGACACGGGCGCCCCGAGCGCCCCTGACACGGACTTCCCTGACACGGGCGTCCCGGACGACCGCCCGCCCACGCTCAGGTGACGTCGCGGAAGGCCTTGGTCGTGTACAGCGCCACGACCAGAGCGATCACGGCCAGGAGGACGAACCCCAGCGTGTAGGCCCCGGTGGCCTGGTACACCACGCCCATGAGCAGCGGCGGGAAGTAGCCGCCCAGCCCTCCGGCGGCGCCCACCAGACCGGTGAGCGTGCCCACCCGGGACGGGTCGACCAACTTAGCGACGAGGGCGAACACCGCACCGGTGCCCAGGCCCAGGGTGAGCGCGATCAGGACGAACGACAGCCCGGCCGGGAACTCCGCCGGCGGGTGCAGGGCGAGGACCACGGCGAAGACGCAGGTGCCGAAGAACGAGATGAGGCAGACCCGCACCGGACCGATCCGGTCCGACAGGATGCCGCCGACCGGGCGGGCGATCACGGCCGCCACCGCGAACCCGGCGGTGCGCATGCCCGCGTCGGTCTGGGCGTAGTCGTAGGCGGTGGTCAGTAGGGTCGGCAGATAGGTCGAGAAGGCCACGAAGCCGCCGAAGACCAGCGCGTACAGCGCCGAGGCCTGCCAGGTCGCCTTCAGGGCGAGCGCCTCGCGCATCCGCGGCAGGGCGGGCTCGGTCCGGGGCGTCCACCCCGGCGCGTCGCGGGCGAGGAGCCACATGACGGCCGCCATCACCGCGAGGGCCGCGCACATGAGCAGGTGGGTGGTGAGCACGCCCGTCGCCTCGACCAGGCGGGGGGTGAGGAAGGCGGACATCGCGGTGCCGCCCATGCCCGCGCCGAACACGCCGGTGGCGAACCCGCGCCGGTTCGCCTGGTACCAGGCGTTGACGAACGGGATGCCGATCGCGAACGAGGTGCCCGCGATTCCCAGGAAGAACCCCCAGAGCAGCAGCATCGGGTAGGAGTTCGCGGACAGCCCGACCAGCAGGGTCGGCACGATGCTCAGCAGGCTCACGGCCGTGAACATCACCCGCCCGCCGTAGCGGTCGGTCAGCGTGCCCACCGGAATGCGCCCCAGCGAACCCACCAGCACGGGGAAGGCCACCAGGATCGAGGTCTGGGTGGGGGTGAGTCCCAGGTCCTCGCTGTAGCTCCGTGACAGCGGGCCGATGAGGTTCCAGGCCCAGAAGGTCAGCGCGAACGCCGCCGTGGCCAGGGCGAGGTTGCCGCCCGCGGTCCCGGAGCGGGTCGTCCGCTCCCCAACTTCCGCACGCATGAGGGCTCCTTCGTCGGTCGGTCTGCGCCGATTGTCACCCCCAGCGGTGTGGGAAACGTGACATCCGTGCCGGAGCAGGCATATTCATTAACGGAATGTGGTCGGGGTCGGGCTTTTTTCCTGCCCTTCGGGTAACGGGCGGGCAAACGAGGTGTATTCCTTATGGCGGCACGGAGCAAAAGTACGGGGGCCGGGGACGGTCTTCTCCGGCTGGGAAACTACCTGACCCGTTCGGAGCCGCTGGACGGGAACCGTGCCCAGGTCAGACATGGTGGACGTGAGGGTGACGTCTTCTACCGCGACCGCTGGAGCCACGACCGCGTGGTGCGTTCCACGCACGGCGTGAACTGCACCGGCTCCTGTTCCTGGGATGTTTATGTCAAAGACGGAATCATCACCTGGGAAACCCAGGCGACGGATTATCCGTCGGTCGGTCCGGACCGTCCCGAGTACGAACCCCGGGGTTGTCCTCGCGGTGCCGCCTTTTCCTGGTACACGTATTCGCCCACCCGGGTGCGCTACCCGTACGCGCGCGGCGTGCTGGTCGAGATGTACCGGGAGGCGCGGGAGCGTCTGGGCGACCCGGTCCTGGCGTGGGAGGAGATCACCACCGACCCCGAGAAGCGGCGCCGCTACCAGCGCGCCCGGGGCAAAGGCGGCCTGGTCCGCACGACCTGGGAGGAGGCGCTGGAGATCGCGGCCGCCGCGCACGTCCTCACGATCCGCGAGTACGGCCCGGACCGGATCGCTGGTTTCTCGCCCATCCCGGCCATGTCGATGGTGTCCCACGGCGTGGGGGCCCGCTTCGTCAACCTGATCGGCGGCTCCATGCTGTCGTTCTATGACTGGTACGCCGACCTCCCGGTGGCCTCTCCGCAGGTGTTCGGCGACCAGACGGACGTACCCGAGTCCGGCGACTGGTGGGACGCCGCCTACCTCGTGCTGTGGGGCTCCAACGTCCCGGTGACCCGGACGCCGGACGCCCACTGGATGGCCGAGGCCCGCTACCGGGGGCAGAAGGTCGTGGTGGTCGCCCCCGACTTCAACGACGCGGCCAAGTTCGCCGACGAGTGGCTGGCGCCGCACCCGGGTACGGACGGCGCGCTGGCCATGGCCATGGGTCACGTGATCCTGCGGGAGCGCTTCGTCGAACGGCCCACCCCGCGTTTCACCGAGTACGCGCGCTCCTACACCGACCTGCCCTTCCTGGTGTCCCTGGACCGGCGGGACGGCCGGTTCGTGCCCGGCAAGTTCCTCACCGCCGCCGACCTCCCCGGCGGCACAGAGGAGGCCAACCCCGAGTGGAAGCCCGTGTTCTGGCCGGAAGGGGAGGACGGGCCGGTCGCCCCCAACGGCACGGTCGGCCACCGCTGGGGCGAGGACGGCGAGGGGAAGTGGAACCTCGACCTGGAGGGCAGGGTCCCCGAACTCACCTTCTACGCCGAGGGCGCCGAGGCCGCCGAGGTCGCCCTCCCCAGGTTCGACACCCCCGACGGCTCGGCCGAGGTCGACGTCCGGGGCGTCCCGGTGCGCAGGGTCGGCGACCGGCTGGTCACCACCGTGTTCGACCTGGTCCTGGCCCAGTACGGGGTGTCGCGCCCGGGTCTGCCCGGGGTGTGGCCCGCGGGGTACGACGACCCGGACGCGGCCTGCACCCCGGCCTGGCAGGAGACGCTGACCTCCGTGCCCGCCGACCGGGCGGTGCGGATCGCCCGCGAGTTCGCCGACACGGCCGAGGCCAGCGGGGGCCGGGCCATGATCGTCCTGGGCGCGGGGACCAACCAGTGGTTCCACGGGGAGAACGCCTACCGGGCCTTCCTGTCGCTGCTGCTGCTCACCGGCTGCCAGGGGGTCAACGGCGGCGGCTGGGCGCACTACGTGGGCCAGGAGAAGTGCCGCACCGCCACCGGGTGGGCCGCCTACGCCTCGGGGATGGACTGGTCGCGGCCGCCGCGCTTCATGGCCGGGACGGCCTACTGGTACTCCCACACCGACCAGTGGCGCTACGACACCTACCGTGCCGACGCCCTGATGTCGCCGCTCGGCCCCGGCCGGGTCCGGGGGCAGCACACCGCCGACCTGGTGGCGGCCTCCGCCCGCATGGGGTGGATGCCGTCCTACCCGACCTTCAACCGCAACCCGATCCAGCTCGGCAAGGAGGCGGCCGAGCGCGACCGGGACCCCGCCGAGTACGTGGCCGACCAGCTCCAGGACGGCACTCTGCGGTTCGCCGCCGAGGACCCGGACGACCCGAAGAACTGGCCGCGTACCCTCACGCTGTGGCGGTCCAACCTGTTCGGCTCCTCCGCCAAGGGCAACGAGTACTTCCTCAAGCACCTGCTGGGCACGCACTCCAACCTCCAGTCGGAGCCGGCGGGGCCCGACGACCGCCCCGAGGACGTCACCTGGCGGGACGAGGCCCCCGAGGGCAAACTCGACCTGCTGCTCACCCTGGACTTCCGGATGACCAGCTCCACGCTGCTCTCCGACATCGTGCTGCCCGCGGCCACCTGGTACGAGAAGCACGACCTGTCGACCACGGACATGCACCCCTACGTGCACGCCTTCAACCCGGCGATCGACCCGCCGTGGGAGACCCGCACCGACTTCGACACCTTCCACGCGCTGGCGAAGGTGTTCAGCGCGCTGGCCGCCGACCACCTCGGGGAGGTCACCGACCTGGTGGCGGTGCCCCACCAGCACGACACCGAGGGCGAGCTGGCCCAGCCGCGCGGGGTGCCCTTCGACTGGAAGGCGGAGGGGGAGCGGCCGGTCCCGGGCAAGACCATGCCGGGCATCGTCCCGGTGCGCCGCAACTACTCGGCGGTGGCCCAGAAGCTCGCGGCGCTGGGACCGCTGGCCGAGGGGAAGGGGCTTCCGGTGAAGGGGGTCTCCTTCACCCCCGACGAGGAGGTCGAGTGGCTGCGCCAGCGCAACGGCGCCGTGCGCGGCGGGGTCGCGGACGGCCGTCCGTCCCTGGACACCGACGTCAAGGCCTGCGAGACGATCCTCGCGCTGTCCGGCACCAGTAACGGGCGCCTGGCCGCGCAGGGGTTCGAGCGGCTGGCCGCGCGCACCGGCACCGACATGGACGAGCTGATCCACCACGCGGCCGAGCGCAGGGTGGTCTTCGACGACGCCCGGCGCGGGCCGACACCGGTGGGTTCCAGCCCGGAGTGGTCGGGCAAGGAGGCCGCCGACCGCCGGTACTCGCCCTTCACCATCAACGTCGAGCACGACAAGCCCTGGCACACCCTCACCGGCCGCCAGCACTTCTACCTGGACCACGACTGGATGCACGAGTTCGGGGAGGCCCTGCCGGTCTACCGGCCGCCGCTGGACATGGGCCGCCTCTTCGGGGAACCCAGGATCGGTCCGACCGGGCAGCGTGAGGTGGTGGTGCGCTACCTGACCCCGCACTCCAAGTGGTCGATCCACTCCGAGTACCAGGACAACCTCCTCATGCAGACCCTGTCCCGGGGAGGGCCCACGATCTGGATGAGCGTGGCCGACGCCGAGGCGATCGGGGCCGTCGACAACGACTGGGTCGAGGCGGTCAACCGCAACGGGGTGGTCGCCGCCCGCCTGGTGGTCTCGCACCGTATGCCGACCGGGACCGTGTACATGCACCACGCCCAGGAGCGCACCATCGACGTGCCCAGGACCGAGACCACGGGGCGGCGCGGCGGCATCCACAACTCACTCACCCGCCTGATGGTCAAGCCGACCCACCTGATCGGCGGTTACGCGCAGCTCACCTACGCCTTCAACTACCTCGGCCCGACGGGGAACCAGCGCGACGAGGTCACGGTCGTGCGCAAGCGGACCACGGAGGTGCGTTACTGATGACGGAGCGGAGCCCGGACCGGGCGGGCGGCGCGACCAGGGGGTCGGGGGAGCGGCTGATCGGACGGGTCATGGCGCAGGTCGCCATGGTCATGAACCTCGACAAGTGCATCGGGTGCCACACCTGCTCGGTCACCTGCAAGCAGGCGTGGACCAACCGCGGCGGTGTCGAGTACGCGTGGTTCAACAACGTCGAGACCCGCCCCGGCCAGGGGTACCCGCGCACCTACCAGGACCAGGAGCGGTGGAGGGGCGGCTGGGTCCGGCGTCCGGACGGCAGGCTCGTGCCGCGCGCGGGCGGTCGGATCAAACGGTTGGCGACCATCTTCGCCAACCCGGTCATGCCCTCGATCCAGGACTACTACGAGCCCTGGACCTACGACTACGAGACCCTCACGAACGCGCCGCTGGGCGACGACTTCCCCGTGGCCAGCCCGCGTTCGGCGCTCACCGGCAAGCCGATGCGGGTGAGCTGGAGCGCGAACTGGGACGACGACCTGGGCGGCGGCCCCGAACTGGCCTCCCAGGACCCGATCGTGCGCAGGCTCGGGGACCGGGTGAAGCTCTCCTTCGAGGAGACCTTCATGTTCTACCTGCCGCGCATCTGCGAGCACTGCCTCAACCCCACGTGTGTGGCGGCGTGCCCGAGCGGAGCGCTCTACAAGCGGGTCGAGGACGGCATCGTGCTGGTGGACCAGGACCGCTGCCGGGGCTGGCGCATGTGTGTGACGGCCTGCCCGTACAAGAAGATCTACTTCAACCACAAGACCGGCAAGGCCGAGAAGTGCACGTTCTGCTATCCGCGTGTGGAGGTGGGCATGCCCACCATCTGCTCGGAGACGTGTGTGGGGCGCCTGCGGTACCTCGGGGTCGTGCTCTACGACGCCGATCGGGTGGGCGAGGCGGCCTCCGTGGAGGACGAGAGGGACCTGTACGAGGCGCAGCTCGACGTGTTCCTCGACCCGGCGGACCCGGCCGTGCGCGCGGCCGCCCGCCGCGACGGCATCCCCGACCGCTGGGTGGAGTCGGCCGACCGGTCGCCGATCCTGGCCCTGGCCAAGCGCTTCCGGGTGGCGCTGCCGCTGCACCCGGAGTTCCGCACGATGCCGATGGTCTGGTACGTGCCGCCGCTGTCGCCGGTGGTGGACGCGCTCACCACGACCGGGCACGACGGCGAGGAGGCCGACCACCTGTTCGGGGCGATCGACGCCCTGCGCATCCCGGTCGAGTACCTCGCGGAGCTGTTCACGGCGGGGGACACCGGGCCCGTCGACCTGGTGCTGCGCAGGCTCGCGGCCATGCGCTCGTACATGCGCCGGATCAACCTGGGCCAGGAGCGCGACGAGTCCGTCGCCGAGGCGGTGGGGATGACCGGAGCCGAGATCGAGGACATGTACCGGCTGCTGGCCCTGGCCAAGTACGACGAACGCTACGTGGTGCCCACGGCGTTCGGCGTGGACGAGAGCGACCGGGGGGTCATCGAGGAGGTCGGGTGCGACCTCGACTTCGAGGGCGGCCCCGGCATGGGCGGGATGGGTCAGGTGCCCTTCGGGGAGGCCTCGGGGCGCCCGGACGCGGCCACCGTGGAGACCTTCCACGCCCTGCGCGACCGGCAGACCGGTGAGGGCGGCGCCTCCGGGCGGTCCGCCACGGACGGCCGCGTGAACCTTCTGAACTGGGACGGCAACGGCCGTCCGAGTGGGCTCTTCCCACCCCGGCGGGGTGGCGGTAGCGACGGCGGCGACCGGGGCGCGGGCCCCGGACCGCGTGAGGGGGATCGACCATGAGCACCGACACGAACGGCACGGGCGCGGCGTCCGGCGAGGGCGCGGGCTTCCCGGGGGCCGCCTCCGGGGGCGCGCGGGAGGCGACCGATCCGCGCGTGGTGGTTCCGAGCCAGGACGGCCGGGACCCGGACGGTCCGGGGCGGGCCGGCTGGCTCGGCGCGGGCCGGGCCGAACGCAGGGCGCACGCGCTGGCGGTGACCCACCAGGCGGCGTCGGTCCTGTTGGGCTATCCGGACGCGCTGTTCTTCGAGCGGCTCCCGCTGGCCGCGCGGGCCGCCGCGGAGCTGCCCCGGAGCCAGTCGCGCACCCTGCTGCTGGAGTTCTGCGAACACGCCTCCAGCACACCCGAGCTGGAACTGGCCGAGCACTACGTGGAGGTGTTCGACCTGCGACGCCGCCGCGCGCTGCACATGACGTACTACACGGACGGCGACACCCGGCGCCGGGGCCACGCGCTGGCCGAGATCAAACGGGTGTACGCCGAGTCGGGGTGGCGGGTGCACGCGCGCGAGCTGCCCGACCACCTGGCGGTGATGCTGGAGTTCGCGGCCCGGGGGGACGCCGACGCCGGGCAGGAGCTGCTGGTGGACTTCCGGGCGGGGCTGGACCTGTTGTCGCGGTCCCTGGGGGAGCACGGTACGCCGTACGCGCGGGTGGTCGACGCGGTCCGGTCCACGCTGCCCTCGCCTCGGCGCGCGGACGAGGAGCGCGTGCGCCGCCTGGCGCGGGAGGGGCCGCCCGCCGAGGACGTGGGCATGGAGCCCTACGGCGCGCGCCCGAGGATGCCGCTGCCGTTGACCGACGTCACGAGGAGGCCGCGGTGAACCGCGTCGCGGCCGTGAGCGGCGGGGCGGGCGGTGGCGCGTCTCACGCGGCCGCCGAACCGGCGGCGGGGGCGGGCGGGTACGGTCCGGCGGACCTGATCCTGTGGGGCGTGCTGCCCTACGTGGTGCTGGTGCTCGTGGTGGGCGGGCTGGTGTGGCGGTACCGCTACGACCGGTTCGGCTGGACCACCCGGTCCTCGGAGCTCTACGAGTCGCGGTTGCTGCGCGTCGGCAGCCCGCTCTTCCACTTCGGTCTGCTCGTGGTGATCGTCGGCCATGTGGTGGGCCTGCTCGTGCCTGAGGCGTGGACCCGGGCGCTGGGGGTCTCCGACACCGCCTACCACGTGACCGCGCTGTCGCTGGGGATCGTGGCGGGGGTCTGCACGCTCGCCGGTGTCACCCTGCTCATCTGGCGCAGGCGCACGACCGGACCGGTGTTCAGCGCCACCACCCGCAACGACAAGCTGATGTACGTGGTGCTGGTGCTGGCGATCGTGACCGGCCTGGGCATGACCGTCTACTTCGCGGGCGTGGCCCTCGCGGGCGGGCACTCGGGCGACTACCGGGAGACGGTCTCGCCGTGGTTCCGGTCCATCTGGTACCTGCGCCCGGACATCACCGCGATGGCCGCCGCCGAGGCTCCCTACAAGCTGCACGCGCTGATGGGGTTGGCCCTGTTCGCCCTGCTGCCGTTCACCCGGCTCGTGCACGCGTTCAGCGCGCCGGTCGGCTACCTGTTCCGTCCCTACGTCCTCTACCGCACGCGCGACCCGGGCTCGCCCGCTTCTGGACAGGCGGTACGGACCGCCCGCCGGGGCTGGTGAACGCGGCCCGGCCGCGCCACCCGAACCGGCCTCCGAGAACCGTCACCGCGTGACCCGACCAGGAGAACGTCACCATGGAGCTGTTCCCCGCGTTCCCGCTCGACGAGTGGTACGACACGAAACAGACCCTGCACCGCTTCGAGCAGATCGTCGGCAAGGTGCGGCTGGCCCACAGCCCCCGGCGCAACCACTGGTGGAACGTGCCCTTCCACCTCACCGGTTCCGGTATCACGTCCCGCCCGATGGGGTTGTGGGACGGCAACCCGGTCTTCACGGTGGACTTCGACTTCGTCCGCCACGAGCTGGTCGCGTCGAACCTGGAGGGGCACACGGCGGCCTTCCCGCTCCAGGGACACAGCGTGGCGTCGTTCTACCTCCAGTTCCAGTCCGCCCTGGACAGCCTGGGGGTGGACGGCAGCATCCCGCTGGCGACCCCCTTCGACCTGCCGGACACGGGGCGCCCCTTCGCGGAGGACGTCCAGCACGCCACCTACGTGCCCGAGCACGCCAACCGGTACTGGCGTGTCCTGAGCCAGGTGAACCTGGTGCTGGAGGAGTTCGCGTCCTCGTTCTCGGGCAAGACCAGCCCGGTGCACCACTTCTGGCACACCTTCGACATCGCGGTCACCCGGTTCTCACCCCACACGGTGCGGCAGCCGGAGCGGGCGGGCGGTCTGGTGCGCGAGGCCTACTCGCGCGAGGTGGTCAGCTTCGGGTTCTGGTTCGGCGACGACTCCGTTCCCGAACCCTGCTTCTACGCCTACGCGGCACCCGAACCGGAGGGGCTCACCGAGCGGCCGCTCCGTCCCAAGGAGGCGGAGTGGGCGCCCAGTGGTCAGGGGCACCTGGCCCTGTTGCGCTACGCCGACGCGCGAGAACAGCCCGATCCCCGCGCGGCGGTGCTCGACTTCATGGAGAGCGCCTACCGGGCCGGGGCCGAGCGCCTGGGCTGGGACGTCGACGCCCTGGGCTGCCCCGGCGGGATCACCGACCCGTACCTGGCCGGCCGCTGAGTCCCGCCCGAGGGTGCGCGCGGAGCGGGAGCGGGAACATGACATCCTGTGGGGCCCACCGCGCGCACCGGGCGCGCGTGACACGCACCAGGCAGGGGAAGTGGCCATGGAGTTGTCCGTCGTCGACGTGCCCGAACGATCACGCTACGAGGTGAGCGCGGACGGCCGGGTGGTCGGTTTCTCCGCCTACCACCTCATCTCCGAGGGGGTACTGGCCCTGCCGCACGTGGAGGTGGAGCCGGCCTTCGAGGGGCGGGGCGTGGCCAGCGAGCTCATGCGCCGGTCCCTCGACGAGATCCGCGAGCGGGGGCTGCGGATCGTGCCCGTCTGCCCGTTCGCCCAGGCCTTCCTCAAGCGGAACCCGGACTACGCGGACCTCGTGCACCAGGGGTGAGCGGGGGAGGAATCGCCCGGACGATCCAATAACGGAAGCATCACCATCCGAGCACAGTGAGTGCCGGATGGTGTTTCGTGTCCGTTCCGGGGGCATGGGGTGGCGGTTGTCCACGTATGGAGCGAAGGAGCCCCACCCCCGTGATACTGGCAGACGCACCACCCACCCTCGACGCCCGCGTCACGGACGCGATCGGCACCTTCAACGACGACTTCTTCTGGGCCTGGGTGCTCATCCCCCTCCTGGTGGTGGTGAGCCTCTACATCACCGTCCGCAGCGGGCTCGTGCAGTTCCGCCTGTTCCCGGAGATGTTCCGGGTGCTCAGGAGCAAGCCCGAGATCGCCCCCGACGGCAAGAAGGCCGTCTCCTCGCTCCAGGCGTTCTTCATCTCGGCCGCCGCCCGGATCGGTACCGGCAACATCATCGGCGTGTCCATCGCGATCTCCCTGGGCGGCCCGGGAGCGGTGTTCTGGATGTGGGTGATGGCGCTGGTGGTGTGTGCCGCCAGCTTCGTGGAGTCCACGCTCGCGCAGCTGTACAAGGTCCGCCACCCCGCCGGGTACCGGGGCGGGCCCGCGTACTACATCGAGCGCGGCCTCGGCCAGCGCTGGCTCGCGGTGGTCTTCGCGATCATCCTCATCATCACCTTCCCGATGGTGTTCAACGCGGTGCAGAGCAACACCATCACCAACACGATCGCCAACTCCGCCGGTGAGCTCGGTGCCGAGACCAACCTGATGTTCTCGGCGGTCATCGGCGCTCTGCTGGTGGTCCTCACCGGCCTGGTGATCTTCGGCGGCGTGCGCCGCATCGCGCACACCGCGCAGGCGCTGATCCCGTTCTTCGCGGGCCTGTACGTCGTCCTCGGCCTCATCGTCATGGCGCTGAACTGGCAGCTGGTGCCGGGCATGTTCGCCTCGATCGTCCAGAACGCGTTCGGGCTGGGCGAGTTCGCCGCCGCCGCGCTGGGCGTGGTGATCATCCAGGGCGTCCGCCGGGGCATGTTCTCCAACGAGGCGGGTCTGGGTTCGGCGCCCAACGCGGCGGCCAGCGCCTCGGTCACGCACCCGGTCAAGCAGGGTCTGGTGCAGACCCTGGGCGTGTACCTGGACACCCTGGTGGTCTGTTCGGTGACCGCCTTCATCGTCCTGCTCGGCTACCAGGGCACGCTCGACGGCACGATGGAGGGCGACCTCACCCAGCTCGCCCTGATGTCGATGCTGGGGCCGTGGGCGCTGCACCTGATGACGCTCATCATCTTCCTGGTGGCGTTCACCTCGGTGCTGGGCAACTACTACTACGGCGAGTCCAACGTCGAGTACCTGACCTCCAGCGGCAACGTGCTGTTCGGCTACAAGGTGGTCTTCCTGGTCGCCACCTTCCTCGGCTCGCTGGGTTCGATCGACCTGATCTGGACCCTGGCCGACACCACGATGGGCATGATGGCGCTGGTCAACCTGATCGCCATCACCCCGCTCACGGTGATCGCCTGTCGTCTGCTCAAGGACTACACGGACCAGCGCAGGCAGGGTCTGGACCCGGTCTTCACCCGGGACCGGCTGCCGGGCGTGCGCGGGGTGGAGTGCTGGGAGCCCCACGACGAGGCGCAGGCGGCCGAGAGGGACCGGCTCCCCTCCTGACCGGGGCGGGCCCCTGTGCGGGGTCGACGGGGGGCGTGTCCGCGCGGAGCGGACGCGCCCCCCGCGCGTTCGTCACGGGGGTGACGACGGTTCAGGAGGCGCGCGGTTCACACGGGAAAGCACACAAATCGCTAACGGTAGGAGCTTTCAGGCATCCGTGTTCTTTCGGTCACCGCGGATCATCGCTAGTGTGCTGCATCACAGTCGTGGCGGTCAGAGTTGTGTCTCGCGAGGGAGTCCGATGTCCATCGTCTCAATCGAGCCCGCCACCGCCGAGCGGTGGGATGACCTGGAGAACCTGTTCGGACCGACCGGAGCGTACGGGCACTGTTGGTGCACGTTCTTCCGAAGACGCGCCAAGGACCACACGGCGAGCGTCTCCTGCGACCGGTCCACCCGTGGTCTGGACAACAAGGAGGAGTTGCGCCGCTTGACCCTGGACGGGCGCGTGCCGGGGCTGATCGCCTACGACGGGGAGGGGCCGTGCGGGTGGGTCTCCGTGGCACCCAGGGAGGACTTCATCCGCCTGTCCCGCTCGCGGACGCTGCGCCCGGCCGACCCGGAGGAGCCGGGGGTGTGGTCGCTGGTGTGTTTCTGGCTGCCGCCGCGCAGGCGCAAGCGCGGCCTGGGCAGCCGTCTGCTGGACGGCGCGATCGAGTACGCGCGTGCGGGCGGGGCGCGGGTCCTGGAGGCCTACCCCGTGGACACGGCGGGCGGTCGCGCCCCCAGTGCCGAGGTGTACACCGGGACGGTCGAGATGTACCGCCGGGCCGGGTTCGCGCTGGAGGGCCACCACCTGAGTGAGCGGGTCGTGGCCCGGCTGGAGCTGAAGCCGGGGTAGCCCCGCCGCCCTCGTCGCTCCCCTTCTCCTCCTCCCCATCCCCCACCCCTTCCGTCCCGTCACTGTTCTCCGGCCGCCCGAGGTGGAGCCCGGGAACGGGGGGAGGGTATCCGGAGCCCGCCTCCTCCCGGCGCTCACGGGTGTGTCGCCGCCACGGCGGCCCCCGGGTGTCCGATGATCCAAGGGGTCCCCGTGCGTGTCGCGGGGGCCCCGCTCCCGTGGTGCGGCTCACGCGTGTCCGGTGGGGGCGTGTCTGTCCTGTTCTGGTGGGGGCTTTGTCTGCCGTTGGTACCCCCCTGGGGTAATGTGGGCTGCGCGTTCCCGAGTGAAACGCCGTGGGGGTTTGACACCGGCATACCCCAGGGGGGTATATTGAAGCTCGTTGGAACACGGACCGCGCACCGGCGCGGCAGAACCACCAGGAGGCAGGAATGGCCAGCACCGCCGTCTACACCGTCGAGGGCATGAGCTGCGGACACTGCGTCAACTCCGTCACCCAGGAGGTCGGCGGGGTCTCCGGCGTCACCGACGTCAAGGTCGACCTGGAGGCCAAGAGGGTCACCGTCACCGGTGAAGGACAGATCGACGACGCCGCCGTGCGCGCCGCCATCGACGAGGCCGGGTACGAGGTGGCGAGCTGACATGGGAGTGACCACGAAACTCGCGTTGTACGCGGTGGGTCTCGTGGTCGTGTTCGCCACGGCGTTCGGGGTCGGCACACTGGTCGGCCCCGTCCTGCCGGACCAGCCCGGGACGCACGCGGAGAGCGCGGAGCCACCGGCCCACGGCGAGCAGGAGCACGACAGCACCGAACGGGACCGCGTCGGCGACGGCGCCGACCACTAGCCCTCCTGGAGCGGCAATGAGTAGCAGCAAGACGGCGTCCGCCGCGGTGGAGCCGGTGGAACTGGCCATCGGCGGAATGACCTGCGCGGCCTGTGCCAACCGGGTGGAGAAGCGCCTCAACAAGCTGGAGGGCGTCACCGCCACCGTCAACTTCGCGACGGAGAGGGCCCGGGTCGCCTTCGAGGGTGAGACCCTCCCCGTCGAGGACCTGGTCGCCCAGGTCGAGAAGGCGGGGTACACCGCCACCGTCCCCCGTGCCGACCCCGAGGCCGCGGCCGAGGGGGCCGCGCCGGACGACCCGACCCGGGCGCTGTGGAACCGCGCCCTGGTCTCCATGGTGCTGTCCGTCCCCGTCATCGCGATGGCGATGGTCCCCGCGCTCCAGTTCACCTACTGGCAGTGGGCGTCTCTCGCCCTGGCCGCGCCCGTCGTCGTCTGGGGCGCGCTGCCCTTCCACGTCGCCGCGTGGAAGAACCTCAGGCTGGGCACCGCCACCATGGACACCCTCGTGTCCCTCGGCGTCACCTCGGCCTTCCTGTGGTCCCTCTACGCCCTGTTCCTGGGCACGGCGGGCACCCCGGGCATGACCCACCCCTTCGAGTTCACCATCGCCCGCACCGACGGTTCGGCCAACATCTACCTGGAGGTCGCGGCGGGCGTCACCTCCTTCATCCTCCTCGGCAAGTTCTTCGAGGCCCGCTCCAAGCGCCGCGCGGGCGCCGCCCTGCGCGCGCTCCTGGAGATGGGGGCGAAGGAGGTCGCCGTGCTCCGGGGCGAGGGCCCCGCCGCCCGCGAGGAGCTCGTCCCCGTGGACCGGCTGGCGGTCGGCGACCGCTTCGTGGTCCGTCCCGGAGAGAAGATCGCCACCGACGGCACCGTCGAGGAGGGCACCTCCGCCGTCGACATGAGCATGCTCACCGGCGAGTCCGTGCCGGTCGAGGTGGCACCCGGCTCCGCCGTGGTCGGCGCCACCGTCAACGCGGGCGGGCGCCTGGTCGTGCGGGCCTCGCGGGTGGGCTCCGACACCCAGCTCGCGCAGATGGCGCGCCTGGTCGAGGACGCCCAGAACGGCAAGGCCGCCGTGCAGCGGCTCGCCGACCGGGTGTCCGGGGTGTTCGTCCCGGTCGCCATCATGATCGCCGTGGCCGCCCTGGGCTTTTGGCTCGGCACCGGCGACCCCGCCGGAGCGGCCTTCACCGCCGCCGTGGCCGTGCTCATCATCGCCTGCCCCTGCGCCCTCGGCCTGGCCACCCCGATGGCCCTCATGGTGGGCACCGGGCGCGGCGCGCAGCTCGGCATCCTGATCAAGGGCCCCGAAGTCCTGGAGAGCACCCGGCGGGTCGACACCGTCGTGCTGGACAAGACCGGCACCGTCACCACCGGCAAGATGGCCCTGGCCGGGGTCACCGTCGCCGAAGGCGAGCACGAGGACGAGGTCCTGCGCCTGGCGGGAGCCCTGGAGAACGCCTCCGAGCACCCCATCGCCCGCGCCGTCGCCACGGGGGCCGCGGCGCGGGTCGGTGACCTGCCCGTCCCGGAGGACTTCGCCAACGTCGAGGGCCTGGGCGTCCAGGGGGTCGTGGAGGGCCGCGCCGTCCTGGTGGGCCGGGTCGCGCTCCTGGAGGAGTGGTCCCAGCCGCTGACCGACGACCTCGCGCGGGCCATGGCGGCCGCCGAGGCCGAGGGCCGCACCGCCGTGGCGGTCGGCTGGGACGGCCGGGCCCGCGGGGTCCTGGTCGTGTCCGACACGGTCAAGCCCACGAGCGCCGAGGCGGTCCGCCAGTTCCGGGACCTCGGGCTCACCCCGATCCTGCTGACCGGTGACAACGAGGCCGTGGCCCGCTCGGTCGCCGCCGAGGTGGGCATCGACGAGGTCATCGCCGAGGTCCTGCCCAAGGACAAGGTGGACGTGGTCACCCGGCTCCAGTCCGAGGGCCGCACCGTCGCGATGGTCGGAGACGGGGTCAACGACGCCGCCGCGCTCGCCCAGGCCGACCTGGGGCTGTCCATGGGCACCGGCACGGACGTGGCCATCGAGGCCAGCGACCTCACCCTGGTGCGGGGCGACCTGAGGGCCGCCGCCGACGCGGTCCGGCTTTCCCGCCGCACGCTCGGCACCATCAAGGGCAACCTGTTCTGGGCCTTCGCCTACAACACGGCGGCGCTGCCCCTGGCCGCGATGGGCCTCCTGAACCCGATGCTCGCCGGTGCGGCGATGGCCCTGTCGAGTGTGTTCGTGGTGACCAACAGCCAGCGGCTGCGGAGGTTCCGGGCGCTGACCGGAACCGGTCATATCAACACCTAGTAGCGACAATGTGACGCAGGTCTCGCTCGGGGGGCCGAAGGGCCGCTAGGGTTGCGCGGAGCCCCACAGCCGTGGGGCTCCGCGTCGATCCGGGCGGCCCGCCCGTGTGCCGTGGAAGCCGCCGGACCGGTGCCCCGCGCCGCGCACACGAGAGAGGACGTCCGCTCCGCAGCCGCCCCTCCCCGCACAGCCGAGGTACCCCGTGACACCTGGATGCCCCCGCGCGAAGCTGTACCACCACGAACCGCGACCGGACCCCTACGCCGTGTACGCGCGTATGCGCGCCGACCACGGCCCCGTCGTCCCGGTGGAGCTCGAACCCGGTGTGCACGGGTGGCTCGTCACCGACTACACCACCCTCATCTCGTGGTCGCGGGACACCACCACGTTCGGGCACGACGCCCGCCTGTGGAAGGACTTCCACGAGGGTCGGATCAGCGCCGACGCCGCCGTCCTGCCCATGATGGCCCCCCGCCCCAACGCCCTCTTCGTCGACGGCACCGAACACCAGCGCTACCGCCGCGCGATCACCGACAGCCTCGGCGCGATCAGCGCCGAACGGTGGGCCGGGGTCACCGAACGCTACGCCCACGGGCTCATCGACCAGTTCTGCGAGCGCGGCCGGGCCGACGTCCTCAACGAGTACGCGCGCATGCTGCCCCTGCTGGTCATCAACGAACTGTTCGGGTTCGACCGCGACCAGGGCGTGCGGTTCGTGGAGGCCATGCGCAACCTGTGGCTGGGCGTCGACACGGAACGGTCCAACGCCCAGGCCGAGCGGGCGCTGTCCGGGGTGGTCACCGCCAAGCACCGCGACCCCGGCGACGACGTCACCACACGGCTGATCAGCCACCGCGCCGCGCTCACCGACGAGGAGGTGATCATGCAGCTCCTGCTGGTGGTCGCCGCCGCCAACGAGCCGACCGCCAACCTCATCAACGCGGGCGTACGCGAGGTGCTGGCCGACCCCCACCTGCCCACCGACCGGGCGCCCTCGCCCACCATGCTCGCCGACATCGTCGACCGGGTGCTGTGGCACGACCCGCCCATCACCAACTACCCCGTCATCTACCCCCGCGTGGACGTGCCGCTCGGCGGCGGCCGCACCATCGAGGCGGGTTCCCCCATCCTGCTGGGCTTCGCCGCGTCCAACCGCTTCTACATGGAGGAGAACGCGGAACGCATGGAGGAGTCCCGCAACCGGGCCCACGTGGCCTGGGGCGCCGGGCCGCACCGCTGCCCGGCGCGTGAGGAGGCCACCACGATCACCATGGTCGCGCTGCGCACCCTCCTCGACCGGCTGCCCGGGCTCACGATCGAGGTTCCCCCGCAGGACCTGCGTTGGCAGCTGTCGGCGCTGTCCTGGATACCCGTCGCCCTCCCGGTGCGGTTCACCCCCCAGAACCCCCCGCCCCCCACACCGGTGGAAGGAAACCCCCCTTGGACCGCGTCAGACTCGCACCCGGAAACCTCCGCGCACAGAGCACCCACCTCAGGAAGATCGCCCCTGTCGTCCCTGTCGAACTTCCTGGTGAGGTTGACGCGTGGGTCGTGACCACCCACGAGGCCGTCAGCGCGGCCCTGGCCGACCCGCGTGTGCGGAAGGACAAGAAGTACTGGACGGCCTTCAACGCCGGGGAGATCCCGGCGGACTGGCCGCTCATCTCGTGGATCATCAACGAGAACATGCTGGCCAAGGACGGTGACGACCACACCCGGCTGCGCCGGCTCGTCTCCAGGGCGTTCACCCCGGGCCGGGTCGAACTCCTGCGCGAGCGCGTCGTCGCCGTCGTCGAGTCGCTCCTGGACGACCTGGAACGGGCCGAGGAGGAGAGCCCGGACGGGGTGGTGGACCTGCGCGCCGTCGTCTCCCAGCCGCTGCCGCTCACCGTGATCAGCGAACTGTTCGGCGTGGACGAGGAGACCCGGCCCCGGCTGCATCGGCCCGTCGGCGTCTTCTTCGACCAGAGCGTCACCCCCGAAGAGGCGATGGCGACCTTCTTCGAGCTGTGGGGCGTGCTCACCGAACTGGTGGAGACCAAGCGCGCCCGGCCCGGGGACGACCTCACCACCGCCCTCATCGCCGCGCGGGACGACGAGGACCGGCTCACCGAGGACGAGCTGATCTGGAACCTGGTGCTCTTCGTCAGCGCCGGTTACGAGACGACCATGAACCTGATCTCCAACGCCGTGCGCGCGCTCACCCGCCACCGCGACCAGCTCGACCTGGTCGTGGCCGGAAAGTTGGAGTGGTCCAAGGCGGTGGAGGAGGTGCTGCGCTGGGACCCGCCCGGCCAGTACGTGCCGATGCGGTACACCACCGAGGACATCGAGCTCGCCGGTGTGCCGATCCCCAAGGGGGAACCCCTGCTGCTCGGCTACGGCTCGGCCAGCCGGGACGACGCCCGGCACGGGCCCACCTCCGAGGAGTTCGACATCACCCGTGAGGACAGCTCGCACCTGTCCTTCTCCCACGGGCGGCACTACTGCCTGGGCGCCAGCCTGGCCCGCATGGAGATGAACGAGGTGCTCCCGCGCCTGTTCGCGCGCTTCCCCGACCTCGACGTGGCGGTGGACGACGCCGACCTGGTTCCGGCCCCGTCGATCATCGCCTCCGGAGTGGAGGCGCTCCCGGTCCGGCTGCGCTGACCGGACGCTCCCCGTCCCGCCGGAGGTCACACCGACGGCCTCCGGCGGGATTCGTGCACCTCAGGGAGGGTTGCGGGCGGTTCGTGACCCGTGGGAACGGGGTTGGCACCTTCGGGAGAGCACCAAGGAGCGGGGCGGCATCCTAGACTCGGCACGGTCCCCCGGCCCTCTCGACCCCTGCCCTGTCCCGCCCTCCTCCCACGGAAGGGCACCTCCCCCGAAGAGGATCGCGCGCACATGAACAGTTCGGAATCCGACCCCGGCCGTGTCCTGGCCAACCGGTACCGCCTGGACGAGGTCATCGGCGCGGGCGGCATGGGCCGGGTCTGGCGCGGCACGGACACCCTGCTCGACCGCCCGGTCGCGGTCAAGGAGCTGACCACGCCGCCGAACCTGCCCCCGCACGAGGTCGACGTCCTGCGCACCCGCATGATCCGCGAGGCCCGCAGCGCCGCCCAGCTCAGCCACCCCTCCATCATCACGGTGTTCGACGTGGCCGAGGAGGACGGCCGCCCGTGGATCGTGATGGAGCTCGTCCGGGGGCCGTCCCTCGGGGACCTCATCAAGGACGAGGGCGCGCTGGAGGTCCCCCGCGCGGCCAACGTCGGTGAGCAGATGGCCGCCGGGCTGGCCGAGGCGCACGACCGCGGCATCGTGCACCGCGACATCAAGCCCGGCAACGTGCTCATCGCCGGGAACGACCGCGCCGTCCTCACCGACTTCGGCATCGCCCACCTGGACGGTTCCACCCACCTGACCAGCACCGGACTGCTGATCGGCTCACCGAGCTACCTCGCCCCGGAGATCGCGCACGGGCGCGCGGCCACGCCCGCCTCCGACATGTGGGCGCTCGGCATCACCCTCTACCAGGCGGTGGAGGGCTCGCTGCCGTTCGACCGCCCCACCCCGATGGCGACCCTGACCGCCATCGTCACCCAGGACCTGCCGGAGACCCCCAACGCGGGCGCGCTCCGACCGGTCCTGGAGGCCCTCACGGAGAAGCGTCCCGAGGACCGGCCGTCGGTCCTCGAGGTGCGTGCCCTCCTGCGGGAGATCCGGGACTCCGGTTCGACGAGCACCACCATGCTGGCTCCCTCCCTGGAACCGGCCCCGGAGGCCCCCTCCGACTGGAACCGGGTCACCGACCAGGGCACCGTGCACCGCGCGGTCAGCGCCGCCGAGGCCGCCCCGGCGCCCGCCCCGGCTCCGTCGCCCGCCCCGGCACCGCGGCCACCGGCTCCCCGGCGTCCCCGTGAGCACGCGGCCGGATCGCGCCGGCGCGCGCTGCTCGCGGCGGCGGCCGCGCTCGCCCTGCTGCTCGTAGTCGGCGCGACCACCCTGTTCGTGAGCATGAACCGGTCGGACGACGCCGACGCCGGGCTGGCGGGCTCCAGCGAGGAGACCTCCGACGGCGGCGCGCCGGAGGGGGCGGGCGACGACTCCGAGGCCTCGGCGGGCGGCGGCGAGGACGGTCCGGACGAGGGAGCGGCGGAAGAGGAGGAGCCGGAGGAGGACGACCAGTGGGACTTCCTGGTCCGGCACGACGACTCCAGCGGCTTCTCCGTGGACGTCCCCGAGCACTGGGAGGTCGACCGCCAGGGGCACATGGTCTACTTCCGCAACCCGGACGGCGGCTACCTGCTGGTGGACCAGACCGACAACCCCAACGCCGACGCCGGTGACGACTGGCGCGACTTCGAGCCGACCGGCCGCCAGAACTTCGGCGGCTACTCGCTGATCGGGATCGAGGACGTCGACGCCGACTGGGCCGACGACTACGTCAGCGCCGCCGACTGGGAGTTCACCTTCCGTGGGCGCAACGGCGAGATGCACGCCGTCAACCGGGGCTTCCACACCGAGGACGTCGGTTACGCCCTGTTCCTCGTGAGCGCGGACGAGCGGGACTACAATCACGAACTCCTCGACCGCATCTCCGAGTCCTTCGAACCCGCCTCCTAGGTGAGGGGGTCCGATGTCCTCAGTGGTCGCGCTCGCCGATCCTGGGGTGGGCCAGTCACCACGTGACGGGCGTGCCTCGGTCTGGTGGCCAGGTACAGGCGAAACCCCTGATCTCCTCAGGATTCCCTGACCAGGGAGCACACACCCCTCTGGCGACTTCGTAGCAGCCCTGCCCCGTCTCGGGTCGAGGTCGGAACCGTTCTCCGGGAGGGTGTTTTTCCGGGAGTGCTTCGGTAAATTCTTCTCCGAAGCACTTGGCCCGGATCGATCTGATTTCTGCTGAAAAAGCAGTGGCGGCATGGATTCTCCACGATCGCCATTGGTCCGGCGGCTGTGGTGCATCCGACTTGCGCCAATTTTCTTTGTCGAGAAATCTATCGATCCCGGGATGTGACTGTATTGCAGACGCTTTTAGAACCAGGAAAAAGACCCGGTGGGTCATGGGAAGCCCTGGCTGTGCAATTTTTCGAGGAACGGATGCTGAGAACTGACAGCCCGTTCCCCTGTGTCTTCGGATCTGACGCCGTCCGCAGCGGCACCCTGCGCTACGCCTTCGTCCCGGTGGGCGAGGGGCGTGTCGAGGCACTGGCTGACGCGCTCCGCGTCTATACGGGGATCGCCGAATCCTTGGGGAATCCGGACATCCCTGGTCTGCTTCTTCGAACACGACCCCCGCATCTCGACGCTGGACGCGTGCGAGGAGCACTTCTGGGACCTCCTGCGCGGGCTCAGGGAGCAGGACGAGTGCCCATGGCCCGAGGGAATCTCCTCCGACACCGAGGCGGCCGACTGGGAGTTCGCCTTCAACTCGACCCCGATGTTCGTGGTGGCGAACACCCCCTTCCACTACAAGCGCAGGAGCCGTTTCTTCGAGTACTTCGCGGTGACGTTCCAGCCCAGGTTCGTCTTCGACGGTCTCGCCGCTGGGACGAGGACCGGGGACAACGCGAGGAAGATCATTCGGAGACGCCTCTCCGAATACGACTCGGTGGCGCAGACCCCCTTGCTCGGTAGTTTCGGTGAGCACGGAAACAAGGAATGGCACCAGTACTTCCTCGACGAGGAGAACGAGGTTCCCCTCCCCACCGACCGGTGCCCGCTGCACCGTTCGGCCGCCACCGTCTCCCTCTGACACGCGTTCAGGAGCAGCACATGCCCACGCCCACCATCACCACCGGACCGGTACGCCCCCTCGCCGAGATCTACGAGGACCTGCTCCCCGAACAGGGGAGTTTCGAGATCCAGCACGACCAGGCCGGCAAGACCCACGACTGGCACCGGCACAGCCTTCACGAGACCCTCGCGATCCTCAGCGGCTCCGTCGAACTGTTCTGGCGCGACGGCGGAGTCACCCACCGCAGCGAGTGTGGCCCCGGGGCGCGTGTCTCCCTGCCCGCCCACACCGAGCACGGTTCCACCGCAGGCCCCGAAGGCTGCGTGTACGTGATCGCCCCCGAGGATGGCCGGACCGCCGAGACCACCTTCCTGTGAGACCCCTCAACCGGGGCCGACTCGGATGACTATCAGGAGAGGAACCATGGCTACACCTGGGACCCCGGTCGTGCTCGCCATGCGGGACGGCTTGCGCATCAGGGACGACCACGTCGACACGCTTCGGCGCCTCGATCTGGCGATCCACCTGTTGACCGAGGAGGAGCAGGCCCGTGACGACGCCCGCTACACCACCGTGCACCTGCTCCCCGAGGCCACCACAGACCGTGAGCTGGAGGAACGGATCACCGAGGCACTGGTGAGCACCGGCTCCCCCTTCGCCCTCACGTTCCAGGAGACCGACATCGTTGCCGTGGGGCGCGCCAACTCGCGTCACGGCGTTCACTGGAGCCGACCGGACGCCGACGCCGTAGCCCGGGACAAGTCGCGCCAGCGCGCCTACCTGACCGCCAACGGTCTTCCCGCACCCCGGTACCGCGCGGTGGGCGCCCGTGGCGCCGATCCCGAAGTCCTGAACCACGTGGGCCTGCCCTGTGTCGTCAAACCGACGCGGGGCGCCAGCAGCTCCCACGTCGAGCTGGTTCGCACCCCGGAGGAGGCCGGGGCGGCCCTCGACGCCGTCGAGCGACTGGCCCGATCCGGGGCACACCACTTCTACGACGTCCTGCCGGACGAATGGGCCCTGGTCGAGGAGTACCTGTCCGGGGAAGAGGTCACCTGCGACGGTGTGGTCATCGACGGTCGCTTCCACCTTGGCGGTGTGCACACCAAGGTCCTGCCCGACAGCCCCTGGTTCGAGGAGGACCTGTACACCCTTCCTCACGGCGACCCCGGGGTCGAGGACGAGATCACCGCGATGGTACAGGCCATGGTGTCGGCTCTGGGCCTGGAGGTGTCCCTGTTCAACGTCGAGCTCCGGCGAGATTCCCAGGGGCGGTTCCGGGTGGTGGAGTTCAGTACCCGCATCAGCGGCGGACATGTGTACCGCAACATCCGCGACGTGCACGAGATCGACCTCGTCGAGCTCTTCGTACGGGCCGCCTTCGGGGAGGGAGGGATCGCCGAGCGCGCCCGTGACCGACACCCGGGTGCCTGTGCGACCTGCATCAAGTTCGTCTACCGAGACGGGATCGTCGTGAGCAACGGCGTCGGCCGTGCCGAAGCCTCCTCCGCGTTCGCCGCCTACTACCCGCTCGCCGAGCCGGGCCAGGAGGTCAGGAGCGCGCCTGAGGGCTTCGACCTGTGCGGTCTGTTGTCGGTACGGGCCCCCTACGAACCCCGGCTGCACCCGGCGCAGGTGCACCGCGTGGCCGATGAGGTGCTCAGAGAGCTCGACGTGGTGGTAGCCCCCTTCGGAGCGAGGGCGGACGGCACTGGACGCCTCGACACCGCCCAGCCCGCCGAAGGTGGCGCCGCCAGGCACTGAACGGCTGAGCCCGTACGTAGAGAAGAGGAAGCCGTGCCCACCCAGCGTTCCGGCGACGTCCGCCGAGGCGAGTACCATCGCCGTGTCCCGCTCGGGATCGTCGCCGCCCTGAGTGGTGTCGCGCTTACCGGTCCGTTGGCCACGGACCTCTATCTCCCCGCCTTCCCACAGATGTCGCAGGACCTGGGCGCATCCGAAGCCCGGGTCCAACTCACCCTGACCGCGATGATGATCGGGATGGCCTTGGGCCAGTTGCTGCTGGGACCCTGTAGCGACGCCCTCGGTAGACGCCGACTCCTGCTGTCGGGCGTCGGCCTGTTCGCCGTGGTGTCCTTCCTGTGCACCCTGGCGACCTCCGCCGAAGTACTCGTGGTGCTCCGTTTCCTACAAGGAACGGCCGGGGCCGCGGGAGCCGTGCTGTCCCGCGCCGTGGTGCGCGACCTGTACACCGGGGACGACGCGGCCCGCCTCTTCACGCGGCTCATGATGATCACGAGCCTGGCTCCCGTGATCGGGCCGCCGCTGGGTGCGCAGATCCTGACCGTGGGGTCGTGGCAGCTCTGTTTCGTCGTGCTCGGGCTGCTCGGGGCGGCCAACTTCGTGATGGTGTGGTTCGGGATTCCCGAGACCCTGCCGCGCGACCGGCGGACCCCTCTGCGGTTGGGCCCGCTCCTCTCGAACATCGGTCGCCTGTCGAGCGATCCGCGCTTCCTCGCACCGATGTTCGCGCTCGGCCTGAGTTACGCGGCGATGTTCACCTACATCTCCAGTTTCTCGTTCGTGTCGCAGAACGAGTTGGGGGCCACCCCGACGCAGTTCGGGCTGATCTTCCCCCTCAACGCGGCCATGTTGATCCTGGCCAACCAGATCAACTCCGTGCTCATCGGCCGCATGAACACCGCCGCGCGCCTGCGGATCGGTTTGGTCCTGGGGCCGACGGCGGTAGCCGCTTTGACCGCTCTTCAGATGTTCGGGGAACCGACGCTGGTTTCGGTGTCAGGAATCCTCCTTCTGTTGATGTTCTCGATGGGGTTCGTCTTCCCCAACGCGACGACCTTGGCGCTGTCGGAGCAGCCGGCCTCCGTCGCCGGAACCGGTTCGGCTCTCATGGGCACGATGCAGTTCGCACTGGGCGGGGGACTCTCCGCCCTGGCCGGTCTCACCGC
Organism: Nocardiopsis sp. NPDC006938; assembly: GCF_042869555.1. Lineage (NCBI taxonomy): Bacteria > Bacillati > Actinomycetota > Actinomycetes > Streptosporangiales > Nocardiopsidaceae > Nocardiopsis > Nocardiopsis sp. NPDC006938. Next base: position 82,016 of record NZ_JBIAGA010000017.1, read on the forward strand.
CACGGGCGGTGCGACGCTGGTGAGTATGACCGTCGTCATGGCCGCGACGGGTGTCCTCGGCACAACACTCTTCGTGGTTCTGCGGCGAGACGGGGTCTGAACCGCCCACCGCCCTTACTCACCGCCCGCGCCACCGGCGCGGGCGGTTCGTGTTGTCCCTGGTCACGTCTGTGCTCGTGGCCGGTTCCGGCCGTGCGTCGCGCGAGGTTTGTCCTGCGCATCGCTGCTTCTGTAGCGTCAAAGACGCATAAAGAAGGTTGTCACGGGGCCGTGCCGACGACTCCGGGCAGGACCCGTCGGTCCGTTCCCGTCCCGCCGGACCGCTTGACCACCCGATGATGTGAAGGTGAGGAAGAGCGATGTCGTTCAAGGTCGTGGTCTCCACCAGTTGCTCCGCACTGAACCGCAGGATTCACTACGCGGCCGAGGCAGCGGGCTGGACCGCGGTCCCCGCCGTGACCGACGACGAGCTCTCCGGGACCGCCGCCGCCGTCATCGAGTCCGATCAGTTCGGTGAGGCCATCCGCTACACCGAACGTGGGATACCCGTCATCGGCATCATGTACGGCACCGACGACCGCATGTGGAACGCCCCCGAAATCGGAGAGCTCTCCGGCTTGGTCGACCGGGACGACCGGGAATCCGAGTACACGGCGGCACTGCGCTCGGCCCTGGGCGGACGCAGCCACGTATCCCAGGAATTCGCGGCGCACATCATCTCCATGGTCGCCTCCCGCAACGCCCTCGCCACCATGGACTACACCGACCTCGAGCGGCTCAGTGCCAGGGAGGGCGAGGTCGTGGAGCTCGCCGCACGGGGCGCGGACAATGCCGAGATCGCGGCGACGCTGACGATCGAGGTCAGTACCGTCAAGTTCCACATCTCCAACATCCTGCGCAAGCTCGAGTTCCGGGATCGCACCGAGCTCATCGCCCGTCTCGGCGCGAGCCTGGCCTCCGGGGCCTGGCCCGAAAGGGCCATGTCCAAGTGAGGCCCGGAGCTGGAGGTGTCGTCGACGCCATCAAAGGCCAGCTCAGCCTCGAACGGCACGGCGGACCACGCCCCGGCCGGAGAGTTCTCCGCACGGCTCAGTGCCTGCTTGCCGTGGCGGCGGCGACCCGGCACACCTGGGAGCCCAACGCACCGGTCAAGCGGTTCTGATCGCCTACGACCACTGAAGACTCCATCACCTAGGAGTCCGGGGGCAGGACGGTCGATCCGGCGCCGTGGTTGAAACCGCCCGCCTCGTCCCGCGTGAGCGAGGGCGTGGGCGGGTGGCCGCGCAGGTGCTCGATCGCCCGCTCCAGGTCGTCCAGGAACAGGTCCGCCATGTCGTGGCTGAACCCGTGCCGGACCAGCACGCGCTGGATGACCTCGTCCTGGCGGTCGGCGGGCAGCGGATAGGCCGGGACCAGCCACCCCCGGGTGCGCAGGCGGTCGGCCAGGTCGTACAGGGTGAAGGGTTCGTCACCGACCAACCGCCACGCCACGGCGCTGATGCCCCGGTCCGGGTCGCCGCCGTGGATGATCTCGAACGGACCCATCGCGGCCACCCGCGCCGCCAGGTGCCGGGCGGTCTCCAACTGGGCGCCGTGCACGCGTCGGTAGCCCTCGCGACCCAGGCGGACGAAGTCGTAGTACTGCGAGATCACCTGCCCGCCGGGGCGCGAGAAGTTCAGGCTGAAGGTGGCCTCGTGTCCGCCCAGGTAGCTGACCTGGAACACGAGCTCCTCCGGCAGGTCCTCGGGGGTGCGCCAGACCGCCCACCCGGCGCCGAGCGGGGCCAGGCCGGTCTTGTGCCCGGAGGCGTTGATCGAACGGACCCGGGGCAGCCGGAAGTCCCACACCAGGTCGGGGGTGGAGAACGGGGCGACGAAAGCGCCGTTGGCGCCGTCCACGTGGATGCGGATGTCGTGGCCGGTGCGCTCCTCGAACGCGTCGAGGGCCTCGGCGATGCCCCGCACGTCCTCGTACAGGCCGGTGAACGTCTGGCCGAAGTTGCAGACCACCATGATGGTGTTCTCGTCGCAGTGGCGGGCGACGTCGTCCGGCTCCATCAGGTACCGGTCGCCGCTCAGCGGGACCTGCCGCAGTTCGACGTCGAAGTAGCGGGCGAACTTCTCCCAGCACACCTGGACCGGACCGCAGACCAGGTTGGGCCGGTCCGCGGCCTTCCCCGCGGCCGCGCGCCGCTCGCGCCAGGCGAACTTCGCCGCCAGCCCGCCGAGCATGGCGGCCTCGCTGGAACCGGTCGTGGAGGTGCCAGGGGTCCCCGCCGGGTCGGGGGAGTGCCACAGGTCGGCGAGCATGCGCACGCAGCGCCGCTCCAGCTCGGCCGTCTGCGGGTACTCGTCCTTGTCGATCATGTTCTTGTCGAGCGACTCGTCCATGAGCCGGTGCACCTCGGGCTCCACCCACGTGGTGCAGAAGGTGGCGAGGTTCATCCGCGAGACGCCGTCCAGCATGAGCTCGTCGTGGACCAGCTGGTAGGCCACGCGCGCCTCGGTCCCCAGGCGCGGGAACCCCTCCTTGGGCGCGCCGTGCCGCATCAGCCGTTCGGCGTAGACGTCGCGGTCGTTGTCGCCGCCCTCGTTCCTGCCCATCCGCGCCCCCGAACCCTCTGTGATGACCTGATCACCACCAGTATGCGATCCGAGGGGGTGCGCGGCGTGGAGGACCCGCACGGCACCCGGCGCGGCCTCACCCCTGGTCCTCGTCCAGGAGTCGGGCGTCGTGCACCATCAGGGCGATCTGCACGCGGTTGTTCAGGTCGAGCTTGGTGAGGACGCTGGACACGTGGGTCTTGACCGTCGGCACGCTCAGGAACAGGCGCGCGGCGATGTCCGCGTTCGACCGCCCCTCGCCGACCGCCACCGCCACCTCGGTCTCGCGCGCGTTCAGCGCCGACAGCCGGGCCCGGGCGCGGGCCGCGCGGTCGCCCGGGTCGTTCTGCACCACCCGGGCCATCAACCGCCGCGTCACGTTCGGGGACAGGACGGGGAACCCGCGCGCCACCCGCCGCACCGACTCCACGATCTCCTCCGGCGGGGTGTCCTTGAGCAGGAACCCGGCCGCCCCCGCGCGCAGGGCGCGCAGCACGTGCTCGTCGGCGTCGAAGGTGGTGAGCACCAGCACCTCCGGCGGGTCGGGCAGGGCGCGCAGGCGCTCGGTGGCGGTGAGGCCGTCCACCGTGGGCATGCGGATGTCCATCAGCACCACGTCGGGGGAGTGCCGCTCGACCAGCTCCTGGACGGCGCCGCCGTCCTCGGCCTCGGCGAGCACCCGCACGTCCGGGGCGCCGCCCATCATCATCACCAGGCCCACCCGCACCAGGGCGTCGTCGTCGACGATCACCACACCGATCCGACGGTCCACGTCCGGCTCCGTTTCGCTCATGAGGGCCACGGTAGCCACGCGGACAGCAGCCAGCCACCGTCGGCGGCCGGGCCGTACTCCAGACGCCCCGAGGCCAACGAGACGCGCTCGGTGAGACCCACCAGGCCCTGCCCTCCGCCCGGCGCCTCGGGGGCGGTCTCCGGCGCACGCGCGGGCGGGCCGTTGCCCACCTCCACGTTCAGGCCCCGGCCCGGGGTTTCCGAGATCCGCACCGTCGTCCGGGCCCCGGGGGCGTGCTTGCGGGCGTTGGTGAGCCCCTCCTGGACGATCCGGTAGGCGGTGCGACCGGTGCGTTCGGGGATCTGACCGGAGTGCTCCTCCACGAGCTCCACCTCCGACCCGGTGTCACCGGCCTCCTCCACCAGTTGGGCCAGGTCGGCCATGGTGGGCTGGGGCAGTTCGCCCACCGGAGCCCGCAGCACGCCGATCACCTCGCGCAGGTCCTGGAGCGCCTGGTGGGCGCTCTCCCTGATCACCCCGGCCGACCGGGCGATCTCGTCGGCGGGGGCGTCCGGGCGGTACTCCAGCGCTCCCGCGTGCACGCTCAGCAGCGACAGCCGGTGGCCGAGCACGTCGTGGATCTCGCGGGCGATCGACTCGCGGACCCGGTGCTGGGCCTGTTCGGCGCGCAGCTGCGCCTCGGCCTCGGCGTGCGCGGCCCGCTCCCGCAGCGAGTCCAGGAGCTGGCGCCGGTGCTGCACCGACAGGCCCCACCCGGCGGCCGCGGTCAGGAAGACGGCGCTCAGCATGAACGTCATCAGCACCGGTGTGTCGTACGGGTCGGGGTGGACGAGCGCTCCCACGTAGGAGGCCAGGAAGCTCAGGCCCAACACCGTCAGGCCCACCCTCGGCGGGCGGTGGACGCACAGGGAGAAGAGGGCGGCGAGCATCGCCCCGCCGGCCAACGAGACGAAGCCGGAGATCGCGATCAGGGCCACGGCGATCCCCACCGGCCAGCGGCGGCGCCACCACAGGGCGCCGCAGCAGGCCAGGGCGATCAGCTGTTCGGTGACCCGCCACGGGTCGGGCGGCTCCGGGGGAGGGGGTTCGCCGGGCAGGGTCACCGCGCCCATGAGCCCGAAACCCACCGCGACCAGGAACATCATGGTGTCCACGACCCAGTCCCGCGCGCCGCGCCGGTACCGCTGCCGGGAGGTGGTCGTGTCGTTCATCGTCTCGGAGTCTAGGCAGTGGGCGGCCGTGGGGAGCCGGTGGAGGGGAGAGTCGATACCGAAGGCCGCGGGGACGCTACTTTGGTCGCTTTCCGAGGTCGGAGGGGGAGACCTCGGTTCGTAGGGGGAGGCCGCACGGCCGATCCGGGACCGGGGGCGGGTCCCTAGGCTCCCCCCATGAGCAGAGCACTCCAGGGCCTGGGAGCCCTCCTCGTCCTCATGGGGGTCAGCGGGGCCGTCGACCACCTGTGGGCGCAGCCGGTCTTCGGGATCGTGCTGAACGCCTTCAACCGCCTCGTGGTGGGTCACGTCGACGTGCTCCGGGAGAACGCCCTCCTCGCCAACCTCGGGTTGGCCGTGTGCGGGGTGGTCCTCGTGATCGCCGTGGAGTCGTTGACGTCCGCGCGGCGAGGCCGCTGAGGAGCGGGTACGCCGTTTCGCGCTCGTTCGACCCCCGGGAGTGGGTACCGTCAGCAGGCGGAGCACCCGCGCGTGAACCTGGGGGATCACCCGATGAGCACACTGGTCACCGGCGCCACCGGACAGGTGGGCCGACGTGTCCTGACCGAACTGCGCAGACGCGGCCTGCCCGCCGCCGGTGCCTCCAGGGACGGTGAGGTGCGGTTGGACTGGACCGACACCACCAGCTGGGAACCGGCGCTGGAGGGGGTGGAGGGCCTCTTCGTCACCGTGCCGATGGCCAGTGGTCTGGCCGACCGGGCGGGGGCCTTCCTGGAGAAGGCGGCCGGGTCCGGGGTGCGGACGGCGGTGCTGACCACCGCGATGGGGTCCGAGAACGGGCCGCCCGACTCCGAGCAGCGCGTGCTGGAGCGCCGAGTGCGGGAACTGTTCGACCGGTGGACGGTGGTGCGTCCGAACTGGCTGGACCAGGACTTCACCGAGGGGTTGTTCGCCCGGTTGGCGCGCTCCCGGAACGGGCGCCTGGAACTGCCGTTGCGCAAGCACGCGACGGTGAGCTTCGTGGACGCCCGCGACGTCGCCCACACCGTCGTCGCGGCGTTGACGGACGAGTCGCTGCACGGCCGGGAGTACACGCTGACCGGCCCGGCGCCGGTGAGCTTCCGCGACGTCGTGCGGATGACGAAGGGCACCGAGAGCCCGGTGTGGCGGTACAAGAGGGTCGACGAGGCGGGGTTCTACTTCCGGGCGACCAACATGGGCTGGTCGGACCGGTACGTGGACACGCTCAACGAGCGGTTCCGGGCGGTCGCCAACGGGCAGGCGGCCGTGGTGACCGACGACGTGCGCCGGGCGCTGGGGCGGGACCCGGTGCCCATGGCGAAGTTCGTCCGCGAGTCCGTGCACTGACGGCGGCGGTGCGCGCGGCGGGGTGCCGGTTCCCGGTCCACCTCGGCGTCGCGCTCACCGCGTTCGGGGCCCTGCCCTCGTGGGGCAGGGCCGTACCGCCTACTTCAGGAGCTGGCGGGCCATCACCATGCGCTGGATCTGGTTGGTGCCCTCGTAGATCTGGGTGATCTTGGCGTCGCGCATCATGCGCTCCAGCGGGAAGTCCTTCACGTACCCGGCGCCGCCCAGCAGCTGGACGGCGTCGGTGGTGATCTCCATGGCGGCGTCGGAGGCGTAGCACTTGGCGGCGGCTCCGTAGAAGGCCAGGTCGTCGTCGCCGCGCTCGGACTTGGCGGCGGCCACGTAGACCATCTGCCGTGCGGTCTCCAGCTTCATGGCCATGTCGGCGAGCATGAACTGGATGCCCTGGAAGTCGGCGATCGCCTTGCCGAACTGCTTGCGTTCCTTCACGTAGGCCACGGCGTGGTCCAGGGCGCCCTGGGCGATGCCGACGGCCTGCGCGCCGATGGTGACGCGGGTGTGGTCCAGGGTGCGCAGGGCGATCTTCAGGCCCTCGCCCGGCGCGCCGACCATGCGGTCGCCGGGGATGGCGACGTCGTCGAAGAACAGTTCCCGGGTGGGGGAGCCCTTGATACCGAGCTTGCGCTCGGGCTCGCCCAGGGTGAACCCGGCGTCGTCGGCGTGGACGACGAACGCGGAGATGTTGCGGCCCCTCCTGCCCTCGGGGTCGGTGACCGCCAGCACGGTGTAGTACTCGCTCACACCGGCGTTGGTGATCCAGGACTTCTGGCCGTTGAGGACCCAGTCGTCGCCCTTGGGGGTGGCGAGGGTGCGCATGGCGGCGGTGTCGGAACCGGCCTCGCGCTCGGACAGCCCGTAGGAGAACATCGCCTCGCCGCGCGCGACCGGCGGCAGGTAGCGCTGCTTGACCTCCTCGGAGGCGCCGAGGATCAGCGGCATGGTGCCGAGCTTGTTGACCGCGGGGATGAGGGAGGAGGAGGCGCACACGCGGGCGACCTCCTCGATGATGACGCAGGTCGCGAGGGCGTCGGCGCCGACGCCCTCGTAGTCCTCGGAGATGTGGGCGGCGTGGAAGTCGGTGGCGACCAGGGCGTCGAGCGCGTCCTGGGGGAAGGAGGAGGTCTCGTCGACCTCGGCGGCGTGCGGGGCGATCTTGTCCTCGGCCACGGAGCGGACCGCCGCCCGCAGCTCCTCGTGCTCCTCGTTGGTCTTGAACAGGTCGAAGTCGCCCATCACGCTCTCCTCGCTCTGGCACCGCGTGCCTGGATATGGCATTCGGTGCCAGGGTAGGAGATCATCGGTGCGAAGTACACAGACGGGGTCGTATACCTTGGCGCCGGACGAGCCGCCGGGAAAGAGCGGGGGAGGTGGACGTGGCGACGACGCGTGTGTCGACCCGCGAGGCCGTGCTGGCGGCGGTGCGACTGTTCGCCGCCGAGGGCTTCGACGGCACCACGATGGACGGCATCGCCGCCGCCACGGGGGTGAGCCGACGCAGCCTCTTCCGCCGGTTCGGTTCCAAGGAGGACCTCCTCTTCGCCGAGCACGACGAACTCTTCGAGACGGTCGTGCGCTACATGGAGGCGTCTCCCGAGCCTCCGACCGCCACGGTGGTCGCCGCCGCCCGCCTGGTCTTCCAGGGGTACGTGCGCGACCCGGAGATCACGGTGCCCCGCTACCGGCTGGTCCGCGCCCATCCGCGCCTGCGCGACCGCGAGGTGGCGATGACCGCCCGGTACCAGGCCGCGTTCAGCCGCTTCCTGGCCCAGAGCACCGGCGCCGACCGCCCCTCGTTGGAGGTGGAGGTGGTCGCGGCCGCCGTCATCGCCGCTCACAACCACGTGCTGCGCGGGTGGCTGCGCGAGCCGGGCGACACCCGGGTCTGGGACCGCTTCGACCGGGCGATGTCCCGGGTCGCCGACCTCGCCGAGCCGCTGTTGGGCGGCGGGGCGCGGCGCGAGGCGGGCCGGGAGAGGGTGCTGGTGGCGGTCTACCCGAGTGACTCCGACCCCTCCGACCTGCTGAGACGCGTCTCCGAGGCGGTCGAGGGCGACCGGTGACCCGATCGGGTCCCGGGTGCGTCCGCGCGCGCGTAGGCTGGACGGGGCCGAAAGCAGGGCAGTAGACGAGGCGGGGCGGACAGCGCAGATGAGCGTGGACACGGCGGGAGCGACCAAGCAGGAGTCCGAGGTCGCCCAGGAGGCGGAGCGGCGGCGGACCTTCGCGGTCATCTCCCACCCCGACGCCGGTAAGTCGACGCTGACCGAGGCGCTGGCGCTGCACGCGGCCGCCATCTCCTCCGCGGGTGCGGTGCACGGCAAGGGCGACCGCAAGGGCGTCACGTCGGACTGGATGGAGATGGAGCAGGACCGCGGGATCTCCATCACCTCGGCGGCGCTGCGCATCGACTACGACGACCGCGTCCTGAACCTGCTGGACACCCCGGGCCACGCCGACTTCTCCGAGGACACCTACCGGGTGCTCTCGGCGGTCGACTGCGCGATCATGCTGCTGGACTCGGCCAAGGGCCTGGAGCCGCAGACCCTCAAGCTCTTCGACGTGTGCCGGGCCCGGAAGATGCCCGTCATCACGTTCGTCAACAAGTGGGACCGTCCCGGGCGTGAGCCGCTGGAGCTCCTCGACGAGATCGAGCAGCGCATCGGCCTGCGCCCGACCCCGCTCAACTGGCCGGTCGGTATCGCGGGCGACTTCCGCGGCCTGGTCGACCGCACGAGCGGCACCTACACCAAGATGACCCGTACGCCGGGCGGCGCCCAGAAGGCGATCGAGGAGGTCCTCGACGCCGACCGCGCCGCCGAGGTCGAGCTGGACGCCTGGGAGCAGGCGCAGGAGGAGATCGAGCTCCTGGAGGCGCTGGGCGCCGACTTCGACCACGAGTCGTTCATGGCGGGGGAGTCGTCGCCGGTGCTGTTCGGTGCCGCGTTGTCCAACTTCGGGGTGGGCCAGCTGCTGGACACCGTCGTGGGCCTGGCGCCCGCGCCCTCGGCCAAGGTCGACGACAGGGACAGGCCGCGTCGGGTGGAGCAGCCGTTCTCCGGCCAGGTCTTCAAGATGCAGGCCAACATGGACAAGAACCACCGGGACCGGATGGCGTTCGTGCGGGTCAGTTCGGGCCGGTTCGACCGGGGCATGGTGCTCACGCACGCGCCCACGGGGCGCCCCTTCGCCACCAAGTACACCCAGGCGGTGTTCGGGTCGGACCGCTCCACCATCGACACGGCCTTTCCGGGCGACGTGATCGCCCTGGTCAACGCGCAGGCGCTGGCGGTGGGCGACACCCTGTTCGACGGCCCGAAGGTGTCCTTCCCGCCGATCCCGAGCTTCGCGCCGGAGCACTTCGTGGTTGCGCGCGCGGTGGACGCGGGCAAGTACAAGCAGTTCCAGCGGGGTATCGCCCAGCTCGACGCCGAGGGCGTGGTGCAGGTCCTCACCTCCGACGTGCGCGGTGAGCAGGCTCCGGTGCTGGCGGCGGTGGGCCCGCTCCAGTTCGACGTGGTCAAGCACCGCATGGAGCAGGAGTTCCGCAGCCCGATCGAGGCCTCTCCGCTGGAGTACTCGGTGGCCCGCCGTACCGACGAGGAGTCCGCGCCGACCCTGCACGGGCTGTCCGGCGCCGAGGTGTTGCGCCGGCGCTCGGACGGCGAGCTGCTGGTGCTGGTGCACAACAAGTGGCGGCTGCGGGTGATCGAGCGGGACCACCCGTCCCTGTTCATGGAGGCCCTGCTCGCCGGTGGGGTCGACGAGGGGGCGTAGACCACGGCCCCCTCGGGGGTCGGATTTCCCGGCAATGCGCGCACGTATTGTTTACCGGCGGTGAATGCCGGTCACCCGTTGTCGACTTCGGTCCCGTTCTGCGGGGCCTTTCGGCGTGCCCTGGGAGCGGGGCCGTACGGCGGGTGAACAAGAGGGACCAATGACACGTCCGTGAAACGTGTGAACTCCCGTGCTCGGGGCACATACTCAGGTCCCTGGAGCGTCGGGGAGGGCGCTGGGCGCGGTCTCCGCTGGCGCCTCCCAGGGGTGGCAGAGGCCAAGATCACCGAGTGGGGAGGCCCCGCCTCAGCCCCGGTGATCAGGGCGAAGGTACTCTGACAGTAGGCCGCTAGGGCGTGTTCGGGCACCTGGCCGCACGGGTTCCACCCGAGTCTGTCCGCATCTGTGAAACGCGGGCCGAGGGGCGGCGCGCGGGCGTCCCACGGGGTGTTCGCCGCGTTCAGGGGACCGGTTCGGGAGGCCAGGGCCCACGGCGGGAGAACCCCGCCGGTGGCCGTGATGTCTCAGGGCGATCACGGCGTTATCGATGTTCGGCAAAGTCTGTAAATCTTCACCTCACGGTAATTCTGATCACGTCTGGGTATGTGTTGCATGTCACCTGTTCGTGAATCGGTGAAACTTATATGATTTTGCTTAACCTTCGTTTAACAAAACAGAACAATAACGAGTGAAGAGGATCGCGGCGGCGGATCGCCTCGCGTCCGACGCACCTCACGTATCCCCCGCCTGGAAAGGTTGACCTCGGGCATGAGCGATGACAAAGAGCGCACGGTGGAGCTCCACTACGAGGGCGGCGTGCTGAAGCTGCCGGTTTTCACCGGTACCGAGGGTGAGAGCACCATCGAGCTGAAGACCCTGCTGGGGTCGACCGGTATGACGACCCTGGACCCGGGGTTCGGCAACACCGCTTCGTGTAGCTCGAAGATCACCTACATCGACGGGGCCGCGGGCATCCTGCGCTATCGCGGGTACCCGATCGAGGACCTCGCCGTACACAGCACCTTCCTTGAGTCCGCCTACCTCGTGATCTACGGCGAGCTGCCGGAGCCCGGCGAGCTCAAGGAGTTCTCCGACAAGCTGCGCGACAACTACGACATCCCGGCCGAGATGGCCGCGTTCATCGACGCGATGCCCCGCAACGGCCACCCCATGTCGCTGATCGCCAGCGCCGTGAACACCCTCGCCGCGTACTACGACGACAGCGTGGACCCGGACGACGAGGCCCAGGTCGAGCTCGCCACGATCCGGCTGATGGCCAAGCTGCCGACGATCGCGGCCCGCATCTACCGCAACTCCATCGGTGAGGCGCCGATCGAGCCGGACACCTCGCGCGACTACGTCGACAACTTCATCCGCATGACCTTCGGCGACAAGGCTCCCACCGGCGAGCTGGAGGAGCTGTTCAACAAGGCCGTCGGCATGCTGCTGGTGCTGCACGTCGACCACGAGCTGAACTGCTCCACCGCCACCGTGCGCGTGGTCGGTTCCTCCAAGGCCGACATCTACGCCAGCGTCGCCTCGGGCATCAACGCCCTGTCCGGCCCGTCCCACGGCGGCGCCAACCAGGCCGTCCTGGAGATGCTGGAGGAGATCCGCGACTCCGGGATCTCCATCGAGGACTTCCTGGAGAAGGTCAAGGCCCGCGAGATGCGTCTCATGGGCTTCGGGCACCGGGTCTACAAGAACTTCGACCCGCGCAGCAAGGAGATCAAGGTTCTGGCCAGCCAGATCCTCGACAGCGACGAGAACCCGGACGAGCTCTTCGCGCTGGCCCTCAAGCTCGAGGCCGCCGCTCTCCAGGACTCGTACTTCACGGACCGCAAGCTCTACCCGAACGTCGACTTCTACACCGGCGTCATCTACCGCACCATGGGCTTCCCGACCAACATGTTCACCGTGTTGTTCGCGATCGGCCGCCTGCCCGGCTGGGTCGCCCACTACCGCGAGCAGCTGCACGACCCGGCCTTCCGGATCGCCCGCCCGCGCCAGCACTACATCGGTTCCGCCGAGCGCCGCTACCCCGGCCAGGGCTGATCCCACCGGAGTGCCGAGAACGCCCGCCCGCGTCACCGACGGGGCGGGCGTTCGCGTGCCCGGGGGCGCGCGGCCGGGGCTTCGGAACCCGATCCCGATTCCGGTGCTGAACCTCCCTTTTCCCGTATTTTGCGTACTTTCTGTCATCGGTATGCGACGTTGAGGGAAGTTGCACAGGGTGACCCGCACACGAGCGGGACCACGCGAGGAAGGGAGCCTGGTCATGGTTCGGTACGCGTTGACAGGCGACATACTCGGCGATCTGAGTCGGCACTGGTGGGTCCTGGTCGTGCGCGGCGCGGTCGCGGTGATCTTCGGTCTGCTGGCCCTCGCCTGGCCGGGCGAGAGCCTCCTGGCACTGGCGATCATCTTCGGTCTCTTCGCCCTGGTGGACGGTGTGGCGCTCGCCTTCACCGCCTACCGGGCGGCTCCGGGGACACGGATGCCGCTGGGCGTGCAGGCGGGCGTGAGCATCGTCCTGGGTCTGCTGGCCCTCACCTGGCCGCTGGCGGCGGTCCTGGCCATCGTCTTCCTGATCGGCGCCTGGGCGATCGTCACCGGCGTGGCCGAGATCGTCACCGCCGTGCGCCTGCGCGCCCAGGTGAGCTCCGAGTGGCTGCTCATCTTCGTCGGCGCCCTCTCGGTGATCTTCGGTCTCATGGTGTGGTTCTGGCCGCTGGTGAGCGCGGCGGCGATCATGCTGGTCGTCGGTGTGTACGCCATCGTGTTCGGTGTCGTGATGGCGGTCGCGGGCTTCCAGCTGCGCGGGGCCACCCGCGGCGCGCTGTCCACGACGGAGCAGGACACCGTCGCCGACGCCGACCTGGGAGCGGACGACGACGAGGAGGTCGCCGGGGAGCCCGGCGGCGCCCCGACCGGAGAGGCCGACGACGGGGGCCGTCCGGTGAGCGCGTTCGACGAGGGGTACGCGGGCGGCTACTCCGACGGGTTCCGCGGCGCGGGCACGGACGGCGGGCAGACGCCGGGCGGCGCCGACGACGAGGCGGCCACGCACCGGGGCGGCCGCCACCGGGCGCCCAAGGAGGGCCCGAACGGCTCCGACACCCCGTAGAGCCGCTCCGCCCGGGACCGGCGCCGCCGGTCCCGTGGGGCTCTCAGCCGCCGCTGACGACGAGGGGGCCGCGCCGGTCGACCTGGCTTCCGGGGACGACCAGCGCGGCCTTCTCGCGCTGCCACGCCAGGAAGTGCGGGCTCCGGCGGTGCGCGTCCAGGGCCGCCTCGTTCGCGAACACCTCGTACACCCAGAAGGAGTCCGGGTCCTCGGGGTCGCCGACCACGTCGAAGCGCAGGCACCCCGGTTCGTCCCGCAGCGCGTGCGCCGCGTTGCGGGAGATCCCGGCGAGGAACGCCTCGCGGCGCCCCGGGAGGGTGCGGATCGAGATGACCAGGGCGAGGGGGCTGCCGGAGGACACGGGGCGGCTCCTGGGGCTGGGGTCGTGGCGGTGCCGGAAAAAGGGTTGTACCACGCGACCCCGCTGCCGTAGCTTGGGCGGCATGTACTTCCAGCACCAGATCTACGGCTAGGACGCCGGCGTCCCCGGACGCCCCGCGCCGCCCCGCAGGGGGCAGGCGCTCCCGAGTCCTACCCGTGGAACGTTTCTGGAGAAGTACACATGCACCGCACCCGACGCGCGCACATCGCCATGGTCGGAGTCCCCGCCGTGAGCCACGTCCTGCCCAGCCTGGAGATCATCCGCGAGCTGGTCGACCGCGGCCACCGCGTCACCTACGCCAACGACCCCGTCGACGGGGTCGGCGAACTGATCGCCTCGACCGGCGCCGAACTCGTGCGCTTCACCACCACGCTGCCGACCGGCGACGAGGAGTGGCCCGAGGACCCCGTCGAGGGCATGGACACCTTCCTGGACGACGCGACCAACGTCCTGCCCGTCCTGCGGGACTCCTACGAGCACGACCGCCCCGACCTCTTCCTGTACGACATCGGCGGGTACGCCGCGCGGGTCCTCGGGGTCAACTGGGGCATCCCCGCCGTCCAGCTGTCCCCGACCCACGTGGCCTGGGCGGACCACGCGGACACCGTCATGGAGTGGCTGCGGTCGCGGCCCGGCGCCGCCGAGTACTTCGCCAGGTTCGACGCCTGGCTGGCCGAGAACGGCGTCACGGGGTTGGACCACGCGTCCTTCCCGGGGGAGCCGGAACGGGCCCTGGCCATGATTCCCCGGGAGATGCAGCCCTTCGCGGACACCGTCTCGGACGCGGTCACCTTCGTGGGGCCGTGCCTGGGAGCCCGCGCGGACCAGGGCGTCTGGCGGCGGCCCGCGGACGCCGAACGGGTGCTGCTGGTGTCCATGGGGTCGGCGATGACCCGGCTGCCGGAGTTCTACCGTGAGTGCGTCCGCGCCTTCGGCGACCTGCCCGGGTGGCACGTGGTGCTCCAGATCGGCCGTTTCGTGGACCCCTCCGAGCTCGGCGACCTCCCGGGCAACATCGAAACGCACCCGTGGGTTCCGCAGCTGGACGTCCTCCGACAGGCCGACGCCTTCGTCACCCACGCGGGCATGGGCGGCTCCAGCGAGGGCCTGTACACGGCCACTCCGATGATCGCGGTGCCGCAGGCCACCGACGGATTCGACAACGCCGACCGCATCCAGGCCGCCGGGGCGGGACGCCGGATCGACATGGCGGACGCCACCGCCGAGGTGTTGCGTTCCACCCTGCTGGAACTGACCCGCGACCCGAGGGTGGCCGCGTCCCTGGCGGCGATCAGCGCCCGGCTCCAGGGAGGCGGCGCCGCGTACGCGGCCGACCTCATCGAGGCGGAGCTGGCCGGGGCGCTGGAAGCCGACCCCGCCGCCGACGGGTCCGGGGTTCTCCCCTCCGCCTGATCCGCCCGGGGCCCCTGCCCGGCCCGACCCGTCCGTCACCGGTACGCCGTCCTCCTCGCGGCTCCCACCGCACCCTCCGCGACGCCCGCGCCGCACCCGCACCGGGTGCGGCGCACCGCGCCACCCATCCCTTTTCCGTGTCACGTCCGCTCCCCACCTGGAGGAACCATGGATCACCTCGTCGTCGTCACCGGCGGCCCCGGCTCGGGGAAGACCACCCTCATCGACCACCTGGTCGGGCTGGGCCACCGGCGCACGGTCGAGGCGGGCCGGGCGATCATCCGCGACCAGCGGGAGATCGGCGGGCCCGGCCTCGCCTGGCGCGACGACGCCCTCTTCGTGGAGCTCATGCTCGCCTGGGAGATGCGCTCCCACCGCGAGGCCGCCGGGCACGGCGGCCTGGTCCTGTGCGACCGGGGCGTACCCGACCTGGTCGGCTACCTCCGGCTGCGCGGACTCCCGGTCCCCGAACACGTGTGGGAGGCGACCCGCCGCTTCCGGTACCGGCGCACGGTGTTCGTCGCTCCTCCCTGGCCGGAGATCTACTCCGGTGACACCGAACGCCACCAGTCGCCGGAGGAGGCCGAACGCACCTTCGAGGCGATGTGCCGGGCCTACCCGGACTGCGGGTACGACCTGGTCGTCCTGCCCCGTGTGCCCGTCGCCGACCGCGCCCGCCTCCTCCTCGAGCACCTGGGCCGACCGTAGGGCTCCCTAGGGTTCCAGGGACATGCCCCGGGCGTTCAGGAGGTCGCTCAGGATGTCGGTCCCGGTCGGACCCATCCCGTGCAGTCGCAGCAGGTCGGTCTCGCTCACACCGTCGAGCTGCTCCAGACGCGTGTACCCGGCTCGGGTCAGGGCCCTGCGGGCCGGGGCACCGATACCGGGGAACTCTTCCTCTGTTCTGTCCATGCCGTTGTCGTACCCAGAGCTTGGGACGCGTGAGATGACATGTGTGTTGCGTTTGTGGCCGCTCGTGGCCGGATCATCCGGACTCCCTTGTGGTTCCGGGTGGTCCGGGCCACACTCTTGTCCTAGACAAAGGGAGAAATCGGGAGCGGTCAGGTCCGCTGGAGGTGATTCGTCGGGTGGGCAGGGACGCGGAGCCAGGTGCGGCACCGATGAGCTGGGAGGTGCTCGACCACGCCCTGAACCTCGTACGGGGCGAGGCGGACCGCATCAAGCTCCGTCTCGCCGACCTCGACCAGCACGTGGGGCACCGGCTGCTCAGGGACGCCGACCTCGTGGGCGGCACCCGCGAACGGTGGGAGCGCGCCGCACGGCACCTGCATGGGCTGTGGACGGTCCACAGCGCGTTCGCGCTGGTGGTGGACCGCGCGCTGCTGGTCCGTGAACGCGGCGGGGACGACCCGCAGGACGAACTCGCGTACCTGCTCCGGGGCGCGTCCGTCGTCCTGCCGCTGGAGGGCGAAGGCCTGGGCGGACGCGGCCTGCTCGACCCCGACACCGAACGGATCACCCCCGCCACGGCCGTCGCGCGGATGTCGGCCCACTACGAGGAGGCCACCGAGGTCATCGCGGCGGTGGAGACCGCCTGGGACGTCCTGCACCCCCGCCTCGCCGAGCTGGAGACCATGTGGCAGGAGGTCTGCACCCTCTCCGACCAGGTGGAGCTGCACGAGGACGAGCACGAGGGGCTGCGCGAACAGCTCTTCCGGGTGGGCGAGACGGTCCGCCGGGACCCGCTGGCCCTCGTCGCCGGTTCCAGGGTGGACACCTCGTCCCTCGAGCACGTGAGGGGGCTCCTGGTCCGGACCCGGGGAGAACTCCGCGACGCCCTGCGGATGCGCGACTCCTACGCGGAGAGCGTGGCCCACCTGGTCTCGACCATCGACGACGTCGAGGAGGTGCTCCAGCGCGCCCGCGAACTGCGGGAGCGGGTGGTCGCGAAGATCTACTCGCCCGTGGCCGTGAGGGTCCCCGACCCGGTGCCCCGGCTGCGCTCGGTCCTGGACGAGATGGACGACCTGCGCGCCCGTGGCGACTGGAGGGGGCTGGGTACCCGCCTGGGTCGGGTCCAGCACGACGTGCACGAGGCCGGTGACACGGCCCACGCGTGCGAGCGGAACCTGGCGGAACTCCTCCAGCGCCGGGCCGAGCTGCGCGGCCGACTGGACGGCTACCGGGCCCGGGCCGTCCGCCTGGGTCTGGCCGAGCACGAGCACCTCGCGGGGCTCCACGGGCAGGCGCACTGGGAGCTGTGGAAGGCGCCGTGCGACCTCCGGGCGGCCACCGTGGCGCTCGCCGCCTACCAGCGGGCACTCCGGGAGCTCTCCGGTGACGAACCCCCCGCGGACGGGACCCCGCCGGGCGGGGGAGCGTCGGACGGCACGACTGATGGTGGTGTGACCTAGATGACCATGTGCGCTTCCCCCGGCTGCCAGGGCCACATCGAGGACGGCTTCTGCGTGGTGTGCGGCCTGGCTCCCGTCGACGCGTCACCGGCCTCGACGCGGACGGTCGCGTCCTCGGCGGCCGACCGGGCGCTGCCCCCCGGTTCCGGTCCTCGCGTGCCTTCGGGAGGCGGGGTCCCCCCGGCGTCCGTCCCGCCGCCGGGCCCGGGCTCCGGTGCCAGTGCGCGCGGACCCTCCGGGGCAGGCCCCTCCGGCGGTCCGGCGTCCGGGCCCACCGCCGGTCTCCGCGCCGACGGCTCCGGCCTCGACCAGTGGCTGGGCGCCGCGCCCTCCGGGGACTCCGGCGGTCACGACATGGCCGTCCACTCCCACCCGATCAGCTCCGGCGACATCCGCCTGTCCGGCCGTTCGGGCCCGGGCAGCATCTCCGGGATGGTCGGGAGCTCACCCGCCGGTTCCGGCGGTTCGGGACGCTCCCACCGGCGGGGCATGCTCGGCCTCGGCATGGTGCAGGTGCCCCTGGTGCCCGCCCACGACCCCTCCGACGCGATCATGACCAACCCGGTCGTGTCGGAGAAGAACCGGTTCTGCGGCAACTGCTCCGAGAAGGTCGGCCGGTCGCGCGGTGAGCAGCCGGGTCGCACCGAGGGGTTCTGCCGCCAGTGCGGGACCCAGTTCTCCTTCACCCCGAGGCTGGCCGCGGGCGAGGTGGTGGGCGACCAGTACGAGGTGATCGGCTGTCTGGCCCACGGCGGTCTCGGCTGGATCTACCTGGCCCGCGACCTTAACGTCAACAACCGATGGGTGGTGCTCAAGGGCCTGCTCAACGCCGGAGACGCCGAGGCGCACAAGGCCGCGGCGGCGGAGCGCGCGTTCCTCTCCGAGGTCGAACACCCCAACATCGTCAAGATCATCAACTTCTCCCGGCACCCGGACCCCCGCACGGGCATCCCCGCCGGCCACATCGTCATGGAGTACGTGGGCGGGAAGTCGCTGCGGGAGCTGCTCGTCGAACGCCGGGAGAACGGCACCGGGGAGGAGGTCCTCCCCCTCGACCAGGTGATCGCCTACGGCCTGGAGTGCCTGCGCGCCCTCGGCTACCTGCACTCCCGGGGCCTGCTCTACTGCGACTTCAAGCCGGACAACGTCATCCAGAGCGAGGAGCTCATCAAGCTCATCGACCTCGGCGGCGTCCGGCGCATGGACGACACGCTCAGCCCCGTCTACACGACCCCCGGCTACCGGGTGCCCGAGGACGAGCTGCGCGGTCCGGGCCCGACCGTCAGCGCCGACCTGTACTCGGTGGGCCGGGCCCTCGCGGTGCTCAGCTTCCACTTCAGCTTCATGCGCCAGCACCCGCACAGCATCCCGCCCCGCGACGAGGTGCCGCTCCTCCAACGCCACGAGTCCTACGACCGCTTCCTGCGCCGGGCCACCCACTGGGAGCCGGAGTCGCGCTTCCACGACTCCGGCGACATGGCCGACCAGCTCACGGGTGTGCTCCGCGAGGTGATGGCCGACCTGGAGGGCACCCCGTACCCGGCCGCGTCGGTGCTGTTCGGCGGTGAGAGCTTCACCTTCGCCTCGGGCGTCGGCACGCACAACGCCGACCGTCTGCTGAGCCCGCCCGCGCCCACCGAGGCCGCCGGGCTCCTGCCCGCCCCGCTCGTGGACTCCTCCGACCCCGCCGCCCAGCTCCTGCGGAGCTTCGTCGGTATGCCCCCGGCCGAGCTCGTCCCCACGCTGCGCGCCGCCCAGGCACCGTCCCCCGAGACCCTGCTGATGCTGGCGCGGTCCCTCATCACGGTCGGCCAGCACAACGAGGCCCTGGACGCGCTCCAGCAGTTCGGCGCCGCGGTCCCCGGCGACTGGCGGACCATGTGGTACCTCGCCGTCGCCGAACTCAGCACCGGCAGCTTCCACAACGCCCGGGGCCACTTCGACGAACTGTACGACCACCTCCCCGGGGAGGTGGCGCCCAAGCTCGGCCTGGCGCTGGCCTGCGAGCGCACCGGCGACCTCGACACCGCCGCCCGCCAGTACTCCACGGTGTGGTCCACCGACCACTCGTACGTGAGCGCCGCCTTCGGGCTGGCCAGGGTCCGGCTGGCCCAGGGGGACCGGGCCGCCGCCATCAGGGTGCTGGACACCGTGCCCGAGCTGTCCAGCCTGTACGTGCACGCCCAGACCGCGCTGATCGCCGTGCTCGCCACCGGCGCCACCGACGGTGCCGACCTCGTACGGGCCGGGGAGCGACTCGACCGGATCGCGCTGGACAGCGACTCCGCCGACCGGCTGGCCGTCCGCGTCCTGGAGTCGGCGCTGGGCTGGCTCCGCACGGGCGCCGCGGCCCCGGACGGTGGGCGGCTCCTCGGCGGCGACCTCGACGAGGAGGGCGTCCGCGCCAACCTGGAGCGGCGGTACCGGGCCCTGGCCCAGCGCACGAGCCGCACCTGGGAACGCCACGAGCTGATCGACAGGGCGAACTCGCTCCGCCCCGTGACACTGCTGTGAGAAGTGAAGGAACGGCGATGACCAAGGTACGGACCTGCCCTACCTGCGCCGACATGGTGTCAGAGGGCGACGTCTACTGCGAGGGCTGTGGTCGTCCCCTTCGGGCGGGCGCGCGGCCCGGTGAGGGGGAGGGCGGCGCGTCCGACGGCGTCCCCACCGAACCCCAGGCGAGCCTGTCGGGCACCTTCCGCAGGACGGCCGCCGAGGACGAGACGGTGACGGTCGAGCGTCCCGGGCTCGTCCCGGCCGAGGGAGCCCCGACCGCGCCCCAGGTGAGCCTTCAGGGCCTCGTCGCCGACCCGCCCGGACACCCCGACCCGCCTGGTCATCGCGGGCCCGCCGCCCGGTCCGCCGCCACGGCGGCGCCGCCGACGGCGCGCACCGCGGACGAGCCGCCCGGGTCGGACTGGGACGACGCCGACGCGCTCACCACCCAACCGGTCCGCCGCGACCCCGTGGCCGCCCCCGACGAACCGACGAGCCCGGTCCCCGGCTGGCCGCCGACCGCGCCGGGCGACCCGTCCGGCACGGCCGAGCCCGGCCTGTGCGTGTGGTGCCCCGGCCGGGTCGTGGACGGGTACTGCGAGAAGTGCGGGTTCCTCCAGCCCACCGGCCGCGACCACGTCGAGGTGCGCACCCGTCGCGCCTACGGGGTCAGCGACCGGGGTCTGCGGCACAGACGCAACGAGGACGCGATGGCGATCCGGGTCGTGGAGGACGACGCGCCGCACGCCGCCGGAACCGTCGTGGCCGTCGTCTGCGACGGCGTCTCCAGCTCGCCCCGGTCCGACGAGGCCTCCAGGGTCACCGCCGAGACGGGCGCGGCCGTGCTCGCCGAACGCGTGCGCCAGGGAGCCGACCCCCGGGAGGCCACCGGCGCCGCCATGACCCGCGCGGCCGAGGCGGTCGCCCGGATCGCCGACTCGCCCAGCTCCGCTCCCGCCTGCACCTTCGTGTCCGCGGTGGTGGACCCGGTCACCGGTTCCGTCACGGTCGGCTGGGTCGGCGACAGCCGCGCCTACTGGATCTCCGGCGGGCCCGCCTCCAGCGCCTCGGCCCTGCTCACCAGGGACGACTCCTGGAGTGAGGCGATGGTGCAGATGGGCGCCCTGTCCCGGGAGGAGGCGATGCGCTCCGCCAACGCCCACGCCCTGATCGCCTGGATGGGAGCGGACTCCGGTGAGATCGAGGCGCACGTCTCGACCGTCACCCCGACCGGCCCCGGCGCGGTCCTGCTGTGCAGCGACGGCCTGTGGAACTACTACCCCGAGGCCCGGGACCTGGCCGAGGCGGTGCCCGAGGCGTCGGCGTCTCCCTGGGAGGCGTCCCGCTCCTACGTCAGCCTGGCCCTGAGGGCGGGTGGCAAGGACAACATCACCGTCGTCGTCATCCCCGTCCCCACCGACCAAGGGGGTTCCCGTGAAGAACGCGACTGACCACTCGGCCGAGCCCGACTTCCGGGTCGAGATCGACCAGAACCCCTACCTCCCCCTGGGCGGGACGGAGGTGCACGCGGTGGTGAGCGTGACCTCCGACAACCCGGTGGTGGCGGGAGCCTCCGTCCGGGCCGCCGAGGTGATCATCATCGACACCTCCGGTTCCATGTACGGCGAGAAGATCAACGCGGCCAAGCAGGCGGCGCGCGCCGCCATCGAGACCCTGCGGGACGGGGTCCGCTTCGCCGTGGTCGCCGGTCACCGCGAGGCCGAGATGATCTACCCGGACTCCGCGCGCCTGGTGGAGGTGAACGCCACGACCCGGGCGGCGGCGCTGGAGGCGGTGGGACGCCTCCGCGCGGACGGCGGCACCCGGATGGGCGCCTGGCTGCTGAGGGCGGCCGAACTCTTCGCCACCGCCGGCGACGGCGTCAAACACGCGATCCTGCTCACCGACGGCCAGAACAACGAGATGTCCGACGTCTTCGAGCGCGTGCTCACCCGGCTCCAGGGCAGTTTCGTGTGCGACTGCCGGGGCGTGGGCACCGACTGGAAGGTGGAGGAGCTGCGCCGGATCGACGCCGCGCTGCTCGGCGGGGGTCCGGGCATCATCGCCGACCCCGCCGACATGGCGGCCGACTTCCGCGCCATGACGCGGGCCTCCATGGGCAAGGCGGTGGCCGACGTGGTCCTGCGCCTGTGGACCCCCCAGAACGCCGTGGTGCGCTACGTCAAGCAGGTGGCACCCACGGTCCAGGACCTCACCCACCGGGCGGTGGGGCGGGTCGCGCAGGCCGTGGACCATCCCACCGGCTCCTGGGGGGAGGAGAGCCGCGACTACCACGTCTGTGTGGAGGTGCCCCCGGGCGACCCCGGCCGCCAGCTGCGCGCGGGCTGGGTCCGGGTGGTGCTGCCGGGCGATGACGGAGCCGAGGACCAGGTCCTGGCCTCCGGCAACATCCTCGCCGAGTGGACGTCGGACGAGGACCGGGCCACCGAGATCAACCCCCGGGTGGCCCACTACACGGGCCAGGCCGAACTGGCCCGGGCCATCCAGGACGGGCTCGACGCCCGTCGGGAGGGGGACGACCGGACCGCCACCACCAGGCTGGGCCGGGCCGTCGCCCTCGCCCACGAGTCGGGCAACGAGGAGACCGCGAGGCTCCTGGGCCGTGTCGTCGACGTCGTCGACGCGGCCACCGGAACGGTCCGGCTCAAGACCAGTGTCGACAAGGTCGACGAGATGACCCTCGACACCAACTCGACCCGGACCGTACGGACCCGCCCCCGCCCGAGTGGCCCGGGGTCCGGCGGTACCCCCGGCCCCGGGTAGGAGGGACCATGCCGAGCTGCCCCTCAGGGCACCACTCCGCGGCCGACGACTTCTGTGACGTCTGCGGGCTGCGCCTCCAGGCGCTGTCCGTGCCGCCCCCCGTACATCCCCGACCGTCGGCGCCGCCGCCCGCTCCGCGCCGGACCCCGCCACCGGTCCCGCACCGGAGCCCGCCCCGCCCGCGACCGGAGACCCGGGGCGGCCCCTGCCCGGAGTGCGGTACGTCCAGGGCGGGACGCTTCTGCGAGGAGTGCGGTTACGACTTCGCCTCCCAGTCGGGCAGCCACGTGCGGCGCGACTCCGGGCCCGGCAGCGGACCCACCGCCGTGCGCTGGCGTGCCGTCGTGGCCGCCGACCCCGCCTACTACCAGTACATGGTCGACCAGGGCATGCTCGACCCGCGCCGGATCAGCTTCCCCACCGGGGGCAAACCGCGCCGGGTGAGCCTTCAGGGCGACCGCGTGCACATCGGTCGCCGGAGCCAGTCGAGGGGGTTCACCCCCGAGATCGACCTCGGCGGCCCGGGGGGAGACCCGGCGATCTCCCACATCCACGCGATCCTGCTGGCCCGCCCCGGCGACACCTGGTCCCTCCTCGACCCCGGGTCGACCAACGGGACCACCGTCAACGGGACGGCCAACCCCATCCCCCACCACGTGGAGGTTCCCCTGAATGACAGTGACCGGATCTACGTCGGCGCCTGGACCGTCGTCATCCTCCAGAAGGGGTGAACCCCGTTGATGACCCCCAACCCCGATCCGGGGACCCGGCCCCCGGGTCCCGGCGGCTCCGTGGCGGAGGCGGCCGACACCGCCCCGGCGCGGCCCGGCCACGACGGTCCCGGGGGCGGACGCCTCCGGTCCTGGTGGCCGCGCGTCCGCGCCTCGGCGCGGACCACGCCCGTCCGCGTGTGGGCCCTGTCGCTCGTGTGCGTGCTGGCCGTCGCGAGCCTGTTCGGGTCCGCGGCCTCCACCCTCAACCAGGCGCGTGACGGCCTGGCGGTCCTGGGAGAGGGGGCCGGACAGCAGGCCCTGAACACCACCGACCTCTACCTGAACCTGGCCGCCATGGACGCCAGCGTCGCCGACATCCTGGTCATGGGGACCGACCACGACCTCGGCTCAGGGCGGGAGGCCGCCCTGGAGCGCTACGAGTCCAGCCGGGAGGAGGCCAACGAGGTCCTGCTCGACGTGGCGTCACTGACCAGCGAGGACCCCACCGCCCAGGCGAACGTCCAGGCGCTCCTGAACGGGATGGGCACCTACGAGCAGGCCGTGGGCCGGGCGCTCCTCACCAACGACGAGGCCCAGGCCCCGCCGGGCGAGACGGACGCCGGTGCGCTCGACGCGTACCGGTCCGCCACGCTGCTGATGCACACCGAGCTACTGCCCAAGGCCTTCAACCTGGGGCTGGAGTCGTCGGCGATCGTGCGCGAGAGCCACGAGGACGGCCGGAAGGCGGTCACGGCCGGGCGGCTGTGGGTCGGCGCGGCGGGTGTGGCGACGGTGGGCTCCCTCCTGGCCCTCCAGCTCTACCTGCGGGTGCGCTTCCGCCGCCGGTTCAACGTGCCGCTGCTGGCCGCGACGGCCGGTGCGGTGGTGCTGACCGCCGGGGTCGTGCTGTCTCTGAGCAGTGGCGAGTCCCACGAGGTGGCCGCCAAGAACGAGGGCATGGACCCCGCCATGGCGCTCTTCCGGGCCGAGGCGATCGCCACCGACATGCAGGCCGACCAGAGCCGGTACCTGATCGACGACGAACGGCGCGACACCTACCAGCAGGTGTACCTGGAGCGGGCCCAGCAGGTGCTGTTCCGCGACGTCCGTACGCTGCCGGATTACTACGCGGCGGTCGGGGAGGTCCCGGGCTCCTACCCGCGCCTGCCGGGGGCCGACGTGCCCGACAAGGACGACCCGGGCACGCTCGGCTACCTGGGGGAGAGCGCCCAGGACGCGCTGCTCAGGGACGGGGACGGCGAGGTCGTCCCGCAGGCCGAGGAGGCCCTGGGACAGGTGCTCGCCACCTATGTCGAGGTCCAGGACGCGGACGAGCGGATGAGGGAGGCCGTGGCGGCCGGCGACACGGAGGCCGCCATCGAGATCCGTATGGAGGTGGCCGCCGACACCGGTGGCGGACTCTTCAGGCGGCACACGGACGCCCTCGGCGAACTGGCGCGGATGCACACGGAACGGTACGAGGCGAGCATCGACCGGGGCCAAAGATCCCTGTCGCCGTGGGTCTGGGGGCTGCCCGTCGGCTCCCTGGCGCTGTTCGCCCTGGTCGTGGTGGGGGTCCGCCCCCGGTTGGCGGAGTACCGGTGAGCCCGGCGGCGACCGGTCCGGTCGGGCGCGACGTCGCCCCGCGAGAGAGGAACGGGTCGATGTGGACGCGAGGAGGCCGCGGCAGGACCGTGGCGGCCCTGGGCGCGGTGGCGGTGCTGGCGCTGCCCGCCTGCTCGGCGGAGGGGGGCGCGGAGGCGCCCGTGGAGTCCCTGCTCGACAAGACGTCGGTCACGATCGGGGTCAAGGCCGACCAGCCCGGTGTGGGGATCGGCGGGGACGGCGTCTACGAGGGGTTCGACGTGGACGTGGCGAACTACATCGTCGAGGAGCTGGAGCTGCCGAACGTGGAGTTCGTGTCCATCACGTCGAACGAGCGCGAGGCACGGCTGGGCGGCGACCCGGACCTCCCCCCGGGCACGCCGGTGAAGGACCCCGTCGACATGGTCGTGGCGACCTACTCCGTCACGCCCGCGCGCAGCACCCTGGTGACCTTCGCGGGCCCCTACTACGTGGCCAAGCAGGACATCCTCGTGCGCAAGGACGACCCGCGGGTGAAGGGGGTCGCGGACCTGGCCGGGCTGGAGATCTGCCAGGGGGAGGGCTCCAACTCCGCGGACCGGGTCGTGACGGAGCTCGGCATCGATGCGAACGTGCTCGACGTACCGGACTCCTACACCTACAGCGACTGCGTCCAACTCCTCAAGGAGGGCGAGATCGACGCGGTCACCACGGACGACCTCATCCTCGCCGGGTTCCTCGACGAGGACCCCGAAGCCTTCCAGTTCGTCAACAGCCCGTTCACCGAGGAGAGGTACGGGGTGGGGCTGCCGCACGGCGACGTCGCGGGCTGCGAGGCCGTGAACAGGGCGATCGACAAGATGTTCCAGAGCGGTGAGGCCGAGAGGAGCCTGGTGCGCTGGTTCGGCGAGACCGACCTGGACCTGGTCATGTCCGTGCCGCAGTTCGAGGGCTGCGGGTAGGGGCCGGGGGCCGTCCGAGGAGAACGCGAAGGGGCCACCGAGTGGCCCGAAAGGGGTGTTTGTCGGGATACTGAACCCCGTACGGGGCCCTGGGGCAGAACAGAGGAGTTGACCGTTGACCATCGTCGAGTTCCTGAACGCGCGCCTGGACGAGGACGAACGCGCGTCCAGGGCCGTCCCCGTGGGCTCACGCGGCCGGGAGCGGGCGCTGGCCGAGGTCGCGGCCAAGCGGGGTATCGTCCGCGGCTACACCGAGGCGCACCAGGCGAGCATGCGTGCCATCGACCCCTCCGCCCCGGCGCCGAGCGTCGGTGGTGACCCCTGGTCCGAGCTCCTGGCCTGGCGGCTCGCGGTGAAGCACCTGGCCGGGGTGTACCGGGGCCACCCCGAGTACGACCGGGAGTGGGAGGGCTAGCGCCCGGGCTCGTTCCCTCCGAGCGTCGCCGGGGGGCGGTGGGGGACATGTCCGCCGACCGTTCCGGCTTTGTCGGTCTTCACCGTTGGAACGGTTCCCGGAGCGGGTAGGGCACCGGGTACCCGGCAGCTCCGTTCTCCTCGCCCCCAACGGAAGGGCTCGACCCATGCTCCCCGAACCTCTCATGACCGCGGTGACCGCAGGCGCGGGCGTGATCGCCCGAGCGGCGGGAAGCGGCCTGTGGAACGGCATCCGCCCCCGTATCGAGGAATGGTTCGCCCGTCTGGGCGAGCGACGCGCACACGTGCTCGGCGTACAGCTCGACGCCACTGACAAGGCTCTGGAGGCCGCGTCCGAGGACGACGCCGTCAGGCGGGACGCCGAGAACACCTGGACGACCCGCCTCCAGGACGTCCTGCTGGAGCTGGACGAGGCCGAACAGGCCGAGTTCGCCGGATTTCTCACCCGGTTGCGCGACGAGGTCGACGCGGCCTCGTCTGCAGACGGGATCTCGACGGGGGACCACGCCGTGGTCACCGGTGGTGACATCAACATGAACGTCCGGGATGGCGCGGTCGCCGTCGTCCGCAACGAGGGCGGGTTCCAGGTGAACCCTACCCGGCCGGGGCCGGACACCGAGAGGTAGCCTCCGACCCCGGGGCCGCGCACGCGACCGCTCACGGACCGGGTGCCACTGCCATCTCCGCTTCGGGCCGTGGAGTGGCGGTCGGCCGGAACGTGACCTACGCGGTCCACCACCACGGGCCGCGGACCGTGGCCTGGCCCGTGGTGGTGGGTGTCGTGCCCAACGAGCCCGAGCACCACCAGGTCCGAGAACTCTCCGGTCGGCTCTCGCGTGCCTTCGACACGAACCCGACCGTCGTGGTGGGTCAGGTGCTGTCGGGGTTGGGCGGTGTCGGCAAGACACAGCTCGCCGCGGAGTACGCCCGGCGGGCGCTGGGCGAGGGTGAGGTCGACCTGCTCGTGTGGGTCCCCGCTTCCGAACGGATGTCGATCGTCCACACCTACGCGGACGCCGCCCGCAGGGTCGTCCCGGGCTGGGTCGACGACGCGCCCGAGCGAGCGGCCGATCAGTTCCTCTCCTGGTTGCGCACCACCGACCGCCGCTGGTTGATCGTTTTGGACAACGTGGACGTCCCCCACGTCGTACGCGGCCTGTGGCCACCCACCACGACCACGCCTCCGGGGTCCGTCGGGGGCGGTGCGCGTGGAGGGTCACGTCTTCGGTCCCTGTTCCCGAGCGGGAAGCGGGAACGGAGCTCGGGCCCGCCGCCACCCCGCGGCCGTGTGCTGATCACCAGCCGCCGCACCGACACCGCCCTGACCGGCCACGGTCGTCGGTTCGTCGAGGTCGGTATCTACAGCCCTGGAGAGGCTCGTGCCTACCTCACCCGGGCCTTGGCCGACCTGCCCACGCCCGCCGCCGTCGGGCAGATCGATCGGCTCTCCGAGGAACTCGGACACCTGCCCCTCGCGCTCGCCCACGCCGCCGCCTACATTCGGGACCGGCGCGGCGGTGTCACCTGTGCCGACTACGTCGAGCTGCTCCGTGACAGGCGCCGTCACGTCGAGCGGCTCTTTCCGGAAGAAGGGAGCCTTCCCGACGACTACCCCCGGACCGTGGCCGCGACGTGGACGGTATCCGTCGAACACGCCGACGCCCTGACCCCTCGGGGACTGGCGTCGCCCATGATGGGGCTCGTCGCCCTGCTCGACCCGGCGGGCATCCCTCTTCGGGTCCTGACCTCCGCTCCGGTGCGGGGCTATCTGCACCGGTTTCGGGAAGGCGACGAACCACTTACCGCACAGGACGCGGACGAGGCCCTCTCCGCGCTGGAACGGCTCAGCCTCCTCGCTCGCACGGGTCAGGGGGACGCGACCCTGGTGACGGCGCACCGGCTGGTCCAGCGCACCACACGTGAGGCCGGTGGGTCGCACACCGGGTGCCATGCGGCACTCGCCGTCGCGGACGCTCTGCTGGAGGAGTGGCCGGACGCGGTGCACGCCTCGCCGTACGGGGAGCGGTTACGCGCCAACACCGCCGCGCTCGCCGCGCACGCCGGGTCGTGGCTGTGGGACGGCGGGGGACACGAGGTGCTGTTCCGGGCGGGGACGAGCCTGGGGGAGTCCGGAGCCACCTCCCGGGCCGTCGTGTACTGGCGGTCGATGGTCGCGACTTCGAGGGGGCATCTGGGAGCCGACCATCCCGACACCCTGACCGCGCGTGAGCGGCTGGCGTTCCACCGGGGTGCGGCCGGGGACGCGGCCGGTGCCGTACGGGCCCTGGAGGCGGTTCTCCGTGACCGTCTCCGTGTCCTCGGGCCCGACCACCCCGACATCCTCACCACACGCGGGACCCTCGCCCTCTGGCAGGGCGGGGTCGGGGACGCGGCCGGTGCCGTACGGACTCTCGAGGACCTTCTCCGTGACCGTCTCCGTGCGACGGGTTGCGATCACCCCGGCACTGTTGTCACGCGTATCAACCTCGCCCACTGGCGGGGGAGGGCGGGGGACGCGGCCGGTGCCGTTCGCGCCTTCGAGGAGATCCTCCCCGAATGCCGACGTGTTCTGGGGGCCGATGGGCCCGACACCCTCAGCGCACGGGGGGTTCTCGCCCACTGGCAGGGGGAGACCGGGGACCACCCCGGTGCCGTGCGTACGCTCGAAGAGCTTCTCCCTGACCTGTCACGTGTCTTCGGCGCCGACCACCCGAACACGCTCACCTCACGTGTCAACCTCGCCCTCTGGCGGGGCAGGGGCGGGGACACAGCCGGTGCGGTCGGGGCCCTGGAGGGGGCCCTTCCCGACCTGCTCCGGGTGCTGGGTCCCGACCACCCCAGCACGCTCGACGCCCAGGAGAACCTCGTGGCCTGGCGAGAAGCGTGACGGTTGGCACCCGTGCCGCTCGCCCTCTCCGCTCCCACCGCACGCCCTAGCCGGGCGCGGGCAGGGCGAGG
This sequence comes from Nocardiopsis sp. NPDC006938, assembly GCF_042869555.1. Lineage (NCBI taxonomy): Bacteria > Bacillati > Actinomycetota > Actinomycetes > Streptosporangiales > Nocardiopsidaceae > Nocardiopsis > Nocardiopsis sp. NPDC006938. Next base: position 110,941 of record NZ_JBIAGA010000017.1, read on the forward strand.
AGGCGCTCCACCGTCTCGGCGAGGTCCCGGCCCTGCGCGTCGGGGCGCGGGAACACCGAGGGGAAGCGCCCCTCCAGGTGCGACGACCAGCCGGTCACCAGTCCGGCCCGGCGTCCTCCGGCGGCGTCCCACCCGTGTGCCGTGACCAGCCCCAGACGCTGCGCAGGCACTCCGAGGTCGTGTGCGGCGGAGAGGTAGGCGGCCTCGGCCGGTTTCCACTCCGTGGGCCCCCCGCCCCCGGTGAGGGCCTCGGTCGGCAGGCCGGAGCGCTCCAGCAGCAGGCGCACCCGCTCGCCGCCGCCGTGGCCCAGCACGGCCGTGCGCAGCCCCGCCGCGTGCGCGGTGTCCAGGGCCCGCGCGGCCTCGGGCCGGGGTTCGAGCCGTGCGAGGCCGTCGATGATCACGTCTTCGGCGGCCGGGGCGATCTGGTTCCCGGTGATGTCCCTCAGGGACCCCCGCGCCACGTCCTCGAAGGTGCGCTCACCACCCAGCAGGGACAGCGCGAACGCGTCCCGCAGCAGGTGGTCGCACCAGCGGGTCATGAGGACCCGGGGGATGCCCGCCTCGCGGAACCGCCACTCCAGCGGGCCGAGGGGGAACAGGGTGTCGAAGGCGTCGAAGACGAGGGCGGCGGGGCGTACGGGGCCGTGTGCGTGAGGGGGCATGCGGTGCGCTCCAACTCTGTGGGGGGTGCGCTTCCTACCTACCCCGCCGCCGGTGTCAGAAGACGACGTACCCGGAGACGTCGTCCTCCAGGTGGGCCGGGAGCCCGGAGCGGATCAGCGCGTCCGGCAGGGAGACGAACGGTGCGGCCGCGCGCGCCTCGACCAGTGTCCGGGCGTGCTCCGGGGTCAGCCCGGGCAGCGACGCGATCGCCTCGGCGGAGGCGCGGTTGAGGTCCACCAGGCCGCCGTCGTCGTAGCCGGTGTCGAGGTCGGGGCGGCCGATGCCCAGCTCTCGCGCGAGCACGGGTTCGTCCCTGAGCAGGGCCCGGGACTCCTCCCTGCGGCGGGCGCGGTCGGCCGCCATGGCGCGCAGCTCGGCGTTGTCCCGTCCCGTGCGGGCCCCCGCGGCCGAGGCGGGTGCCGGTCCGGCCTCGGGGCGCTCGGCGGGTTCGCCGCGCAGGCGCCGGTTCCGCTTGGAGTTCGCGTTGTAGACGTCGTGGAACAGGTAGGCGGTGGCGACGAACGCGTAGACGATGAGGACGCCGACGCTGACGTTCTCCAGGACGCTGTCCTCGGCGCTCGCACCGAAGACGGCGAGCAGCGGCAGGATCAGCAGGGCGAGGACACCCGCTGCGCCGGACCGGTGCCGCACCGCCACGTAGGCGAAGGCGAACACGCTCAGGGCACCGCAGGAGAGCAGGTTGGTGAGCAGGAAGCCGGTCCCGCCCGGCAGGATGTCGCCCCCCGCCTTCGGTGAGGGCTGGGGGTGGGCGGGCGGCGGGGGTGCCTGCTGTCCGTGGTGGGGCGGGTGACCCTGGGGACCGGTCGGCCCGTGGTGCGGCCCGTGGTGCGGATGGTGTGCCGGACCCGGCTGCCCTTGGTGGGGCGGAGCCTGTCGCTCCGCGTGACCGTGGTGGCGGTGTCGGGGGTCGTGGTCGCCCGGGTGCCATCCGGGGCCGGGGGATGCGTTCGCCATAATCCCAGTTTACGTCGTCCTGCGGCAGATGCCCTGTTCAGCGAATTCCCATGAGACGGCGGGGCGGTCGCGGGCCGGGGCGCCGGGTGTCAGCGCACCCGGTTGAGCTGCGGGATCTGCTCCGCCGCCCACGGGCTGATCACCCAGGGTGTCCTCTCGGCCAGAACGGCCAGGTCCGGCCACGCGGCCCAGGTGAACTCGGCGACCTCGTCCGCGTCGGGGGTCGGGGTGTCCTCGGTCCGCGCCCAGAACACCGGGCAGAACTCGTTCTCGACGATCCCCTCGGCCGACACCGCCCGGTACCGGAACTCCGGCAGCGCCTCGGTGACCTCGGTCAGCTCGATCCCCAGCTCCTGGCGGGCGCGGCGGCGCACCGCCTCCTCCATGGACTCGCCGGGGGCGGGGTGGCCGCAACAGCTGTTGGTCCACACCCCGGGCCAGGTCGTCTTGGCCAGGGACCGCCGGGTGAGCAGTACCCGCCCGTCCGGTCCCGTCACGTAGCAGGAGAAGGCCAGGTGGAGCGGGGTGTCCTCGGTGTGCACGACCGCCTTGTCGGCCACGCCGACCGGCTGGTGGGCCTCGTCCAGCAGCACCACGAACTCGCGCTCCGCACCGTCCTCGGCGGACGTCTGCTGGCTCACGGGGCTCCCCCTGTCCGTGGCGCCACCGGCCCCACACGTCGATTCCCAGTACTGCTCCTCCCCCCATGGTGACCCGTCCCGCGGACCGGTCGGCACCGACCGTCCGGTACCGGAGTGCGCATAGGGTTCCTGAGGGCCCGGCAGGAGGCCATCGGAACAGCGGCGGGATGCAGTGGTGACGGAAACGGTGACGCGGACCACGGTCGACGGGATCGACCCGGACAGGCTTCGGGTGTGCCTGGAGGTGCTGGCCGAGGCGGAGGGGCTGCCCGTCGACCACGACGACTCCCTGACCCTCCAGCGGGCCACCGCCCGCATGTTCAAGGCGCTCAAGGAGCGGCGGCGCCGGGAACGCAACGCCGCCCGCGCCGCCCACGACAGGGCCGTGTTCTCGGCCACCGCCACGGCCGCCCCGGACCGGATCGACGACGAGACCAACGGCCGCGCGCTCACCAGCCGCACCCTCGAGGCGGGCGGTGAGGAGGCTTCCGGGAACGGGGAGCGGCAGCTCGCCGGGGTGCTGCGCAAGGCCCGTCCCTGTTACGTGTGCAAGCGCAAGTACCAGGAGGTCGACGCCTTCTACCACCAGCTCTGCCCGGAGTGCGCCGTCTTCAACAGGCAGCGCCGTGAGGCCCGCACCGACCTCACCGGCCGGCGGGCCCTGCTCACCGGTGGCCGCGCCAAGATCGGCATGTACATCGCGCTGCGGCTGCTGCGCGACGGCGCCCACACCACGGTCACCACGCGGTTCCCGAACGACGCCGTGCGCCGGTTCGCCGCGATGCCCGACAGCGACCAGTGGCTGCACCGGCTGCGGGTGGTCGGTATCGACCTGCGCGACCCGGGGCAGGTGGTGCGGCTGGCGGACTCGGTGGCCGAGCAGGGCCCGCTGGACATCCTCGTCAACAACGCCGCGCAGACCGTGCGCCGCTCGCCCGGCTCCTACGCGCCGCTGATCGCCGCCGAGGCCCGGCCGCTGACCGGCGAGGGCCTTCCCGAGCCCCTCGTGCTCGGCGGTGTGCGCCCCCGCGAGCTGGAGGGCGCCACGGAGGCCGAGGTGGCCGGGGTCGCCCCGCACACGCTGACCCCGGAGATGCTCACGTCGCTGGCCCTCACCACCGGTGCCGCCCACCCGGACCGGGCGCACGAGGAGGGGGCGATCGACGCGGGCGGGCTGGTGCCGGACCTGGCGCCGGTCAACAGCTGGACCCAGCGGATCGGCGGGATCGACCCCGTCGAGATGCTGGAGGTGCAGCTGTGCAACGTCAGCGCGCCCTTCCTGCTGGTGGACCGCCTGCGTCCGTCGATGGCGGCCTCGTCCGCGCGGCGGACCTACATCGTCAACGTGTCCGCGATGGAGGGTGTGTTCGGTCGGGGGTACAAGGGTCCCGGGCATCCGCACACCAACATGGCCAAGGCCTCGCTGAACATGCTCACCCGGACCAGCGCCAAGGAGATGCTGGAGACCGACGGCATCCTCATGACCAGTGTGGACACCGGTTGGATCACCGACGAGCGGCCGCATCCCGACCGGGTGCGGATCGCCGCCGAGGGGTTCCACGCGCCCCTGGACCTGGAGGACGGCGCCGCCCGCGTCTACGACCCGATCGTGCGCGGTGAGCTGGGGGAGGACCTGCACGGCTGCTTCCTCAAGGACTACCGGCCCTCGGACTGGTAGCGGCCGCTCCGAGGGGCCGGGGCGGGCCCCGGCCCCCACCGGCCCCGGGCCAGGATTTCCCGCTCCCCTGGTCCCGGAGCGCCCCAGGGTGCCCGGGCCGGGATTCCCCGGGGCTCCCGGACTCCGGACCCCGGGCGGCGGTCAGGGCGTGAGGACCAGGCGGACCGGCGAACCGATCCGCCGCACCAGCCGCTCGACCGCCTGGGGCGCCTCCTCCAGCGGGAACGTTCCGCTGACCGAGCGGCTGAACTCCAGGCGCCCGGCCCGGACCAGGTCCACCAGCTGCACCACGTGTTCCGGCTCCGAGCCGTAGTGCCCGAGGACCTGTTGGCGCAGGTAGCTGAACCGGGTGCCGTCGCGGACCTCCAGCGGTTTGTCGGTGAGCCCCACCAGCACCAGGCGACCGTGCTCACCGAGGACCTGGAGGGCCTGCTCGCGCACGACCGGTACCCCCGCGAAGTCGAAGGCCGCGTCCAGACCGCGCCCGTGCGTGAGCTGGCCGATCCGGGCGAGGAAGTCGGGTGTCGTCGAGTCCAGGGCCACGTCGGCCCCGTAGTCCAGGGCGCGGGCCCGGGCGTGCTCGTCGGGGTCGGCGGCGATGATGGGGGCGGCGCCCACCAGCCGCAGCAGTTGGACGGCGTGCGCGCCCAGCCCTCCCACGCCCCACACCGCCACGGCCTCGGCGGGGCGCACGTCGCCGGTGGCGGTCACGGCGGCCCACGGTGTGGAGACGGCGTCCGGGATGATCGCGGCCTGCTCGAAGGGCAGTTCGTCCGGGATGGGCACCAGCGTGGTCTCACTGGCCAGCGCGTACTCGGCCCACCCGCCGTCGTAGTCCACGCCCCGGGTGAGCACCTGGCCGTGCCGGTCGTGCTCACCGGCCTGGAGGGCCACCCGGTCACCCACGGAGACGTCGAACACCTCGGGGCCCAGCTCCTCGACCACCCCGGCCACCTCGTGGCCCAGGGTGACGGTGTCGCCCTTGAGGTGGAGCGGGCTCAGGGTCCCGTCGACGAGGTGGGCGTCCGACAGGCACACGCCCGCCGCCCGGACTCGGACGAGGACCTGGCCGGGACCGGGGGCGGGGCGGGGGACGTCGGTGACCGTGAGGGTTCGGTCCGTCGTGTTCAGCCGGACCGCGCGCATGGTGGCCATAGGTCGTTCCTCGCAGACGAGTCGCAGGTGCCCATTTCCTCACCGATCATCACGGTTGGTGTCGGTGTGCCCGGGGAGGCGACACGGGCGACCCGGGTCAGAACCCGCTCACTTTTTCGTCAAGCGCGCCGGGTACGCCCGGTTCGGTCCACGGTCCTTCCGGTCGGGCAAGGCCCTTGCGGTCAGGCACGGCCCTTCTGGCCGGACACGGCCCCGACCGGTCGGCCCGCCCGGTGACCCCGCGTCGGGCCGCCCGGTGACCCCGAGGGCCCCGCCCGGTCAGTCCATGAGGCCGCCCCGGTACGCCCAGGCGGCGACCTCCACCCGGTTGCGCGCCCCGAGCTTGTCCTGGACCCGCGCCAGGTGCGTCTTGACCGTGCTCACGGTGACGTGCAGCTCCGCCGCCACCTCCGTGTTCGTGAGACCGCGCGCCACCGTGCGCACGATGTCCAGCTCGCGCGCGGTCAGCCCGCTCTCGGTGTGGTCGCGCCGGGGAGCGGGGGTCTCGGCGAAGTGCCGGAGCAGACGCACGGTGATCTGCGGCGACACCATCGCGTCGCCCCGGGCGGCGGCCCGCACCGCCTCGATCAGCAGAGCGGGCCCGGCGTCCTTGAGCAGGAACCCCACCGCGCCGCCGGTCAGCGCCGCGTGCACGTACTCGTCGAGGTCGAAGGTGGTCACCACGACCACGCGCAGCGGGTCGGCCACGCCCGGACCGGCCAGTCGGCGGGTGGCCTCCAAACCGTCGATCCCGGGCATCCGGATGTCCATGAGGACCACGTCTGGGCGCAGCTCCTCGGCGAGACGGACGGCCGTGAGCCCGTCACCGGCCTCCCCGACCACGGTGATCCCGTCCTCCGCGTCGAGCATGTACCGGAAGCCCGTCCGGACCATCTGCTGGTCGTCGGCGAGCAGTACCCGGATCGGCGGCGCCTCCGCCGACCCCGTCGTTCCCGCGGCTCCCGCCGTCCCCGTCGTCACCCCTGGCCGTCCCCTCCGCGTCGGGCGGGGATGGTTCCCCGCACGGTCCAACCCTGCCCCACGCCGACCGGTCCGGCGTCCAGGTCGCCGCCGAGCAGCCGGGCGCGCTCGGTCATGCCCACCAGACCGTGCCCGCCGCCCACCGGGAGCCCGGCGCCCCGGCCGTCGTCGTGGACGCGCAGATCCACCTGGCCCCCGTCGACGGTGACCACCACGCTCACCCGGGTGGCACCCCGGGCGTACCGCAGCGCGTTGGTCACTGACTCCTGGGCGATGCGCAGCACGGCGGTGCCCACCTCCGGGGGCAGGTCGGCGACCGGCCCGGAGACGTGGACCGCCACCTCCGGTCTGCCGGGACCGGCGGGCGCGGCGAGCGCCGTCAGGCCCTCGGCGGGACCGGGGGCCAACGGGGCGTCGCCCGGTTCCCGGAGCCGGGCGACCATGCCCCGCATGGACTCCAGGGCGCGGGTCCCGGCCGCCTCGATCTCCGGCAGGGCCTCCCGCACCGCCGCCGGGTTGCGTTCGGCGACGTGCCGTAGCGCCTGCGCTTGCACCACGATCCCGGTGACCTCGTGGGCCACCACGTCGTGCAGGTCGCGGGCGATGGCCAGCCGTTCCGCCGCGCGGACCAGGTCCACCTGCGCGGCGCGCTCGGCCCGGTGCCAGCGCAGGTACAGGCCGGGGGCCAGGGCGACGACCACCGGCATCAGCGCGGCGGACACGTCCGGGGTGAAGGACTCGCGCAGGTAGTCCGAGTAGGCGGCGCCGAAGGTCAGGGATGCGGCCAGGACGACCTGCCAGGCGCGGCACCGCAGCGCGACCAGGGCCAGGAGCACCATGATCCCGGCCGCCTCGGCCATGGTGATCGGGTAGCCGAACATGCCCTTGGGCAGGGGCCAGAGCAGCGCCGACACCGCAGTGACGGCCACCGGTGCCAGCACTCCGGCGGTCAGCGTGAGACGCGGACCGGCCGAGGGCCGGGCGGCCAGGGCGACGAGCAGCACGCAGATCGCCCCCGAGACGCACCCGGCGAGGTCCATCGCGGACGTCGGCGGCCCCATCCAGTCCGAGTACGTGGGGATACGCAGCGCCATGCGCAGGTCGGCCACCCACAGGGCGAACACGCCCGCTGTGAGCGCGAGGGCCACCAGCCGGGGGTAGGCCCGCGCCCTCCTGTCGGCGGTGGCGAAGGGCCTGGTCAGAGCCGAGAACTGGAGCATGACGACCAGGCTAGGGCGCGGTCCCGCCCCCGCGCATCGGCCGATGGTACGACGCGCGGGGCTCCCACGGGCGCCGAACGGACGGCGGGTGGTCCGAATGGCTGATCCGGGGCCGCGCGGGTTCGGCTCTTCGGTCGATGTGCGGCGGTGGGGCCGGGCGCCACGCTGGTCACGTACCGATGAGGGAGGGTCCCGTGACCACAGCACCGACCGAGGCCGCAGAACCGGCCACCGCACCGCAGCCGGGGGGTGCGCCCGTCGGCGGCGCCGCGCGCCGGGTGCCGTTCCTGGACGTCGCCCGCGCGATCGCCATGATCGGCGTGGTGGCGATGAACGTGACCGTCGTCGTCTTCGCCGCCGAGCGCGCCGGGGAGATCGAGCAGAGCACACTCACCTCGGTCGTCGACGGAACGCTGGGCCTGTTGATGTCCGGCAAGGCCCGGGCGCTGCTCATGGTGCTGCTGGGCGTCGGCGCCGTCCTGGCCTGGCGGTCCGCCGCGCGGAGCGGCGGACGCCCGATGGCGGTCATGGCGCGCCGCTACGTGTCCCTGGGGCTGCTGTTCGGGGTGCCGCACCTGCTGGTGTTCTCCGGTGACATCCTCGTCCACTACTCGATCGCCGCGCTGTTGCTCGCCCCGCTGATGCCGTTCCTGCTGGCCGGGTCCGGGAACCGGCCGCTGTGGTTCGCGGCGGCCCTGTTCGTGACGGCGCCGTTCGTCGAGTTCGGTCTGGGCTCGGTGCTTCCCGGCGGCCCGGACGTGCTGGTCACCCTCGTGCCGCAGACCCTCGGGTTCTTCTGCGCGGGCGTGTGGTTGGCGCGCAGACCGGAACTGGACCCCGAGTTCGCGGGCGAGCCCTCGCGGTTCCCGTTGCGCCTGGTGTGGGCGGGTCTGGTGGGTCAGGTCCTGGGACTGTTGTTCATGGTCGGCGCGGACCTGTTCTTCCCCATGGAGTTCGACGCGGACGGCGTCCCGGTGATGAACGCGGACGGCATGCCGGTGATCCACCCCGGTTCCGACGTGCTGACCTCCTTCGGGGGCGGCCTGACCGGGCTGGGCGGAGGGCTGTTCTTCCTGGGGTTGGTGTGGTGGCTGGTCGGGCGCGGCCGGACCGCGGCCCGCGCCCTGGGCGCCCTGGCTCCGCTGGGCCGGATGACGCTCACCGTCTACCTCGGCAGCACCGCCGTGTTCCTGCTGACCATGAAGCCGTTCGAGGGCGAGGTCACGGTCCTGGCCCAGTACGGGGTGGCCGCGGTCTACTTCGTGGCGATGGCCCTGTTCGCCCGCTGGTGGCTGGGGCGCTTCCGGATGGGACCGCTGGAGTGGGTGTGGCGTCTGCTCACCTACCTGCGCCCGGTGCCGATGCGCCGGGTCCCGGGGGAGGCCGTCGCACCCGTGGTCGCGGACCACGGTTCGGGGGCCGGTGCGGACGCCGCCCGCTCGCGGGGCGCGCACGACGGTTCCTGGGCCGTGCCCCCGGGGCTGGTCGGGTCCTCGCGGCCCGGTGCGGCGGTGCCGCAGGCGGCTCCGACCGATCCGGCGGGCACGGACCGTGCCTCTGCGCCTCCCGCCTCGGGCGACGCTGGTATGGACGCCCGGCGCGACCGGTACGAGGGTCGCACCGCCGCCGACTGACACGCGGACGGGCCCGGGACACGGGCCCCGGGCCCGTCCGTTCAGCCCCCGGCGACCGAGGGCAGCAGCCGTACGTCCGAACCGTTCGGGACGGTGGCGTCCAGTCCGCCCACGGAGCGGCACTCGTCCTGGTCCACGAACACGTTCACGTACCTGCGCAGCCCGCCCTGCTCGTCCCTGATCCGACGGTCCAGGCCGGGGTGGCGCTCGGCCAGCGCGTCCAGCACCCCGCGCAGCCGGGTCCCGTCCTCGACCTCCAGCGGCACGTGGGTGGCGCCCCCGGCGTCGGCCCGCAGCACGCTGGTCAGGTGCACGGTCACCCGCATCTCACACCTCCGTCGCCCGTACACACAGGACGTCGGGCAGGTGGGCGGCGACCAGGTGCCAGCGGTCGTCGTCGTCCGTGGTCGCGTAGACGTCCCCGGAGCGGGTCCCGAAGTAGAAGCCGGGGACCTCGGCGCCGTCCGTGCAGGCGGCGTCGCGCAGGGTGATGCCGAAGTACGGCTCCTCCGGGAGGCCCTCGGTGATCGCCTGCCACGAACCCCCGCCGTCGTCCGTGCGGTAGGCGCTGAGCCGGTAGTCCGGCGGGAGGTGGACCTCCTGGCTCACCACCGGGAAGTTGAGCGCGGTGTCGGGGTGGTGCGGGTGGGCGACCACCGCGAAGCCGAAGTTGGTCGGCAGGCCCTTCTCGATCGACGTCCACCCGTCGGACGGGTTGGCGCTGCGGTAGACCCCGTGGTGGTTCTGCGCGTAGAAGGAGCCGTCGGGTGCGGCGGCGACCTTGTGCACGCACTGGCCGTACTCGGGCTCCTCGTCGGGCAGGAACCCGGCGGAGATGCCCCTGTTGGTCGGGTGCCAGCTGGCCCCGTCGTCCTCGCTCTGGTAGACACCACCCGTGGACATGGCCACGGTGATCGCCTCGGGTGTCTCGCGTCCGACGCCGAGCCTGCCGGGCAGGACGGTGTGGATGGCGGCGCCACCGGCACCGGGCATCCAGTTCGCCCGGTGCGGGTGGTCCCAGAGTGCCCGGACCAGTTCGAAGCTGTCGCCTCCGTCGGAGGAGCGGAACAGGGCGTGCGGCTCCACTCCGGCGAACACGGTGTCGGGGTCGGCGCCGAAGGCGAACTGCCAGGCGCGGGTCAGCGACCCGTCCGTGTCCTCCGGGAAGGCGATCGGCGGGCTCGGCGGTTCGGTCCAGGTGGCGCCGAGGTCGTCGCTGTGCCAGACGCTCGGCCCGAAGTGCCAGCTCTCCGTTCCGGCGAGCAGGCGTTGGGTGTGCGGGTTGATCCCGACCGTGTAGACGGGGCTCATACCGGCGTCGTTGGCCTCGTCGAGCCGGTGCGGTCCGGTCACCTCCCATGCGCGCCGATCCTCGCTCCGGGCCGTGAACAGGCCCTTGCGCGTGCCGATGACCAGGAGATATGCCATGACGAACTCCAAGATGTGAGTCAGGTCTCCACTCTGGCACAGGGGTACGGACGACGCCGGGAACACGTGGACGGCGCCGGGAGGAGTGTCGGGTGGGGGTCAAGCCGGGGTCACGGGAGGGTTCCGGTCACTGCTGCCAGTGAATAGTTAGGAACCCGAACGATTTACCGTGGGTGGCGAATTGGCGCCCACGGGAAATGGGGCGCCTGTCGGAGGGATAACTTCCGTGAGGAGGGAACTCTTTCCGGGCAGGGGTTCTGCGGCGAGTGGAAGGCGGTTGTCGGTACCAGATCACTTTGCAATAAACTCCCGGGCCAGCCGGTGTTCGCTCCGGGGCTCCCCCCGGCCCGGTACGCCGGTCACATCCGGTCATCCAGCCCGGAAGTCATCCCGCTCCTTCGGTCTCTCGGTCCGTTTCGGGACCACCGTCCCAATGGCCGGTCCCGCGTACCATTGAGAACCGAGTTCCCACTCGATAGGGTCGCCCATGCACCACCCCCCGGACACACTCCACGCCCGCAAACGCCGTAAGGCGAGGGCCACGATCGTGTCAGCAGCCTTCCAACTCTTCGCCGAGCACGGATTCGACAACGTCACGGTCGCGGCCATCGCGGAGCGTGCCGAGGTCGGCCGCACCACCTTCTTCCGGTACTTCGGTGACAAGCAGCAGGTGCTGTTCGCCGACGACAGCGCCGAGGTGGACCGCATGTGCGCCCACGTGCGCGAACGCGCGGACCGGAAGCCGGGAACCGACCTCGGGGCGGCGCTCGCCCTACTCCGCGAGGCAGCGGCGGCGTGTCCCCGCACCGCGCTGACGCCCGCGCACTCGACGGTCCTGGTGCGGCTCCTCAGAGAGAGCGTCGACCTCAGATCCCGCTACCTGCTCACCCGGCAGCAGCGGGCCCTCCGTCTAGCGGGGGCCCTCACGGAGGCGGGCACGGCGGAGAGCGTCGCCGTTCTGGCCGCCCACACCGCGATGGCCTGCGACCTCACCGCCATGCGGCTCGCTGAGAGCCCCGAGGCCTACCCCGTCCGCGTGGACGAGGCCCACGGGATGCTCCGTACCCTCGGTTCGCCGGGGGACTGATCGGCTCGGGGCGCGACCCTCCTGCCCCGATCCGACGGACCCGGCGCGGTCGATCCCGCCACCGGTCCCCGGCCCGCACACCCCGACCAGTGCGGGCCGCCCGGGGGCCGGTGGCGGGGCTCAGAGGTCGTGTTCCCGCACCAGACCGACGAGCCTTCGGCCGAACACCGCCACCACGGCCAGACTGATGACGCCCACCAGCAGGTAGGGGACACGGAGCGCGTCGGTCTGGCCGAGCGCGAGCGCCAAGGCCGCCACCAGGACACCGCCCGCCGCCATGCCCACGGCGCTCATGCCCCAGCTGACCGTGCGCATGGCGGCGTTCACCCGCCCGAGCAGGTGGTCCGGGGTGATGCGCTGGCGGATCGAGGTCATCGCGACCGCGTAGCCCAGCACCAGCCCTCCGCTGAGGAAGTACACCCCGGCCACCACCGGTGTGAGGGGGAAGGCGGCCACCAGCAGGTACAGCAAGCCGCTCCCGGCCAGGCACAGGGTCGGCAGCGTCCCGTGCGGCAGCGCGGAGCGCAGCCAGGAGACCAGTTGGCCGCCGACGATCCCGCCGATCGCGGCGAAGGCCATGAACAGGCCGAACCCGGCCGAACCCAGCCCCAGCGTGTCGCGGACGAACAGCACCTGGGTGGACAGCATGGTCGCGTAGGCGGTGTTGACGAACACCGCGATGACGGCCACGGCCCGCAGCAGGGGTTGACTCCACACGGCGCGCACGCCCTCGGCCACGTCCGCCCACACCCCGGCCAGGCCGCGCCGTTCGCGGGGGGCGGGGACGTCGGCGGCGCTCGGAGCGGTCGGCGCCACGGGGGCCGTCGGAGCGGTCGCGCGGACGCGCAGGAGCGCCACCACCGACACCAGCAGCGCGGCGATGTTGAACAGGAACGGGACGAACAGCCCCAGGGCCAGCACGAACCCGCCCAGCGGCCTTCCGGCGAACTCCTGCGCCACGATCGCCCCGGAGCGCACGTGCCCGTTGGCGCGTTCCAGCCGTTCCGGGGGGACCAGCGACGTCACCGTGGTCTCGGCGGCGGTGTCGTAACAGACCTCCAGGGCGCCGAAGCAGAACGCGAACGCCGCGAGCAGGGGGATCGACGCCCAGCCGGAGAACACCACCAGGGCCAGCAGCGCCCACAGCAGGAGTCGCAGGGTGTTGGCGGAGACCATCAGCGTGAGCCGGGGGACCCGGTCCACGAGCACTCCGGCGGGCAGGGCGAGGAGGAGCCAGGGCAGTCGGCCCGCCGTGGCCACGGCGGCGACCAGGGCCGCGTGGTCCGGGGCCAGGGAGGAGGCCAGCCACGGCACGGCGATCATCGCCACGCCGTCGCTGAGGTTCGAGGCCAGGGCCGCGGACCAAAACGCCCAGAACCGTCCGCCGAGCGGCGCCGTCGACGCCCGGGTCGTGGAGTCGGACACGGGGGGACCACCGACCTTTCGCACACCGGTGTCTCGGGCGGTTCCCGCAGGGGGCACCGGCACACGCCTCCACGCTAACCCCGCCCCTTCGGGCGCGCTTCGGCGGCGTCCGGGGACGGAACGTGACGGGATCGGGGGTTCGGGGGTCTGGATTTAGTAGGACGTCCAACTATATGGTGAGGGGGCCGTGGAGCGGGGAAGCTGGTGCGAATCCAGCACGGTCCCGCCACTGTGACCGGGTCGAACACCCGGAAGTCAGGCCACCGCTCGCGGCCGGAGATCCGTGTGGTCCACGAGGATGGAGCGAACACGCATGGTCAGCGAGCTGACGCATTTCGTGCATGGCAGGAACGTCCCCGGGCGGAGCGGCCGCTTCGGCGACGTGTACGACCCCAGCACCGGCCGGGTCCGGGCCCGGGTCCCCCTGGCCGACCGCGAGGAGACCGAGGCGGTCGTCGCCGACGCCGAGGCGGCCCAGGTCGAATGGGGTTCCTGGAGCCCCCAGCGCAGGGCCAGGGTCCTGCTCCGGTTCCTCCAGCTGGTCGAACCCGAACGCGAGTCGATCGCCCGGGCGCTGTCCGCCGAACACGGCAAGACCGTCGCCGACGCGCACGGCGACCTCCAGCGCGGCCTGGAGGTGGTGGAGTTCGCGGCGGGCATCCCGCACCTGATCAAGGGCGAGTTCACCGACAACGCCGGCACCGGCATCGACGTGCACTCCCTGCGCCAGCCCCTCGGGGTGGTCGCGGGCATCACCCCGTTCAACTTCCCCGCGATGATCCCGCTGTGGAAGGCCGCACCTGCCCTGGCCTGCGGCAACGCGTTCATCCTCAAACCCTCCGAGCGCGACCCCTCGGTCCCGCTCCGCCTGGCCGAGCTGTTCCTGGAGGCCGGGCTGCCCCCGGGCGTGCTCAACGTCGTCAACGGCGGCAAGGAGGCGGTCGACACCCTGCTCACCGACCCCCGGGTGGCCGCCGTCGGCTTCGTGGGCTCCACCCCGATCGCCGAGTACGTCTACTCCACGGCCACCGCGCACGGCAAGCGCGCCCAGTGCTTCGGCGGGGCCAAGAACCACATGGTCGTCATGCCCGACGCCGACCTGGACCAGGTCGCCGACGCCCTGATCGGGGCCGGGTACGGGTCCGCCGGGGAACGCTGCATGGCCATCTCCGTGGCGGTGCCGGTCGGCGAGGAGACCGCCGACGCCCTCGTCGCCAAGCTCACCGAGCGCATCTGCGGGCTGACCGTGGGGGCCGCCGACGACCCCGACGCCGACTTCGGGCCGCTGGTGTCCCGCGACGCCCTCGACCGCGTGGACGCCTACGTCGGTCTGGGCGTGGACGAGGGCGCCGAGCTGGTGGTCGACGGCCGCGGCCTGAAGGTCGCCGGTCACGAGGAGGGCTTCTTCACCGGCGCCTCCCTGTTCGACCGCGTCACCACCGACATGCGGATCTACAAGGAGGAGATCTTCGGCCCGGTGCTGTGCGTGGTGCGCGCCGCCGACTACGAGGAGGCCCTGCGCCTGCCCAGCGAGCACGAGTACGGCAACGGCGTCTCCGTGTTCACCCGCGACGGCGACACCGCCCGCGACTTCTCCCAGCGCGTCGACACCGGCATGGTCGGCGTGAACGTGCCCATCCCGGTGCCGGTCGCCTACCACACGTTCGGCGGCTGGAAGAGGTCCGGCTTCGGCGACCTCAACCAGCACGGCCCCGACTCCGTGCGCTTCTACACCCGCACCAAGACCGTCACCTCGCGCTGGCCCTCCGGGGTCAAGGAGGGCGCCGAGTTCACCATCCCGGTCGTGCGGTGACCTCCGCGACCACCGCCGAACAGCGCGCGCTCGCCGAGACCGCGCGCGCGTTCGCGGACCAGCACCTCGCACCGTTCGCCGTCGACTGGGACCAGACCAAGCACTTCCCCGTCGACGTGCTCCGCAGGGCCGCCGAACTCGGCATGGGCGGCCTCTACGTCTCCGAGGACGCTGGGGGGACCGGCCTGACCAGGCTCGACGGCGTCCTGGTCTTCGAGGCCCTGGCCACCGGCTGCCCGTCCCTGGCCGGGTACCTGTCCATCCACAACATGGTCGCCTGGATGGTCGACCGGTACGGCGACCCCGCCCAGCGATCCCGCTGGCTGCCGGGGCTGTGCTCCATGGAGACCCTGGGCAGCTACTGCCTCACCGAACCCGAGGCCGGGTCCGACGCCGCCGCGCTCAGCACCCGCGCGGTCCGGGACGGCGACCACTACGTCCTCACCGGCGCCAAGCAGTTCATCTCCGGGGCGGGCGCCTCGGAGGTGTACGTGGTCATGGCGCGCACTGGCGGCGACGGGGCCGCCGGGATCTCCGCGTTCGTCGTGCTCCGCGACGACCCGGGGGTGTCCTTCGGCGCCAACGAGGCCAAGATGGGCTGGAACGCGCAACCCACCCGCCAGGTCCTCATGGACGGGGTCCGGCTGAGCGCCGACCGCCTGCTCGGCGCGGAGGGGGACGGCTTCCGTATCGCGATGAACGGGCTCAACGGCGGCCGCCTCGGCATCGCCGCGTGCTCGCTCGGCGGCGCGCGGGCCGCGCTGGAGGGCAGCACCACCTACCTGGGCGGCCGCGAGGCCTTCGGTGCCCCGCTGATCGACGCCCAGGCGCTCCGGTTCCGGCTCGCGGAGATGGCCACCGACCTGGAGGCGGCCCGTTCCCTGCTGTGGCGCGCCGCGACCGCCCTGGACGAGGGCGACCCCGAGGCCGCGCACCTGTGCGCCATGGCCAAGCGGTTCGCAACCGAGGCCGGGTACACCGTCGCGGACCAGGCGCTCCAGCTGCACGGCGGGTACGGCTACCTGACCGAGTACGGCATTGAGAAGATCGTGCGCGACCTGCGGGTGCACCGAATCCTGGAAGGAACCAACGAGATCATGAGCCTCATCATCGCTCGACGACTCACCGGGGCCGCCTGATGACCGGCGACGACAACCCCACGGCCGCGAGCCCGGACGACGCGACGGTGCTGCTGAGGGTGGAGGGCGCGCTCGCCCGCGCCACCCTCAACCGGCCGCGCGCCATCAACGCCCTCGACCACGGGATGGTGCGCGTGCTCGCGGACGCCCTGACCGACTGGGAGAAGGACGAGGCCGTCGCGGCCGTGCTCCTCGACGGCGCCGGGGAGCGCGGCCTGTGCGCGGGCGGCGACATCCGGGCGATCCGGGCCAGCGCGGTGGACGGCGACCGGCGGGCCGCCGACTTCTGGCGGGACGAGTACCGCCTCAACGCCAGGATCGCCCGCTACCCCAAGCCCTACGTCGCCCTCATGGACGGCGTGGTCATGGGCGGCGGTGTGGGGGTCTCCGCGCACGGCCGGGTCCGTGTGGTCACCGAACGCTCCAAGGTGGGCATGCCGGAGACCACCATCGGGTTCGTGCCCGACGTGGGCGGCACCTACCTGTTGTCGCGGGCGCCCGGCGAGACCGGCACCCACCTGGGGCTCACCGGGACGCCGATCGGCGCGGGGGACGCGGTGTACACCGGGATGGCCGACCACTACGTGCCCTCCGAGCGCCTGCCCGACCTGGTCGCCGCGCTCACCCGGGCCCGCACGGAGGCCGAGGTCATCGAGGCCGTGGGCGGCTTCGCAGAGATCGCCCCCGCCGCCCCGCTGGAGGCGCGGCGGGGCTGGATCGACGCCTGCTACTCGGCTGACACCGCGGAGGAGATCGTGGCGCGGCTGCGCGACCACGGCGACCCGGAGGCCGCGAAGGCGGCCGACACCATCGCGGCCAAGTCGCCGACCTCGGTGAAGACCACCCTGGCGGCGTTGCGCCGCGCGCGCGGCCTGGACACCCTGGAGGAGGTCCTGGAGCAGGAGTACCGGGTCTCCTCGGCCACGCTGGGCTGGCCCGACCTGGTCGAGGGCATCCGCGCCCAGGTGATCGACAAGGACCGGCGGCCCCGGTGGGCTCCGGCGACGCTGGCCGGGGTCTCGGACGCCGACGTCGCACGCGCCTTCGATCCCGCCCCGGACGGTCCGGTCGGTCTCGCCGCGCCGGTCGCCGCGTGCGAGGGCCCGGGGGGTGCGCGATGAGCGCGGTCGCCTTCGTCGGGCTGGGCAACATGGGTGGCCCGATGGCCGCCAACCTGGTCGCCGCGGGGCACGCCGTCACCGGGTACGACCTGGTGCCCGAGGCCCTGGAGCGGGCGGCCGGAGCGGGCGTGCGGGTGGCCGGGTCCGCCGCCGAGACGGTGGCCGGGGCCGACGTCGTCGTCACCATGCTGCCGAGCGGCCGCCACCTGCTCGACGCCTACCGGGGCGCCCCGGGGGTTGAGGGGTCCGGGGAGGGCGGTCTGCTGGCCGTGGCCCGCCCCGGCACGCTGTTCCTGGACTGTTCCACGGTGGACGTGGCCGACGCCCGCGCCGCCAACGCCGCCGCCGTCGAGGCGGGCCACCGGGCGATGGACGCCCCGGTGTCCGGTGGCGTGGCCGGGGCTGAGGGCGGAACGCTCACCTTCATGGTCGGCGCGGAGGAGGCCGACCTGGCCACGGCGGGGCCGCTGCTGGAGGTGATGGGCGGCCGGGTCGTGCACTGCGGGGGCCCGGGCGGCGGCCAGGCGGCGAAGATCTGCAACAACATGGTGCTGGGCGCGTCGATGCTCGCGGTGAGCGAGGCGTTCGTGCTGGGGGAGCGGCTGGGCCTGACCCACCAGGCCCTGTACGACGTGATGTCCACGGCCTCGGGGCAGTGCTGGTCGCTCACGTCGTACTGTCCGGTCCCGGGCCCGGTGCCCGCCAGCCCGGCCAACCACGACTACCGTCCCGGTTTCGCGGCCGCGCTGATGGCCAAGGACCTGGGCCTGGCGGCCAGCGCGCTGGACCAGACCGGCGTGGAGGCGCTCGTCGGCGGCCGCGCGGCGCAGGTCTACCGCGCGTTCGCCGAGAGCCTGGACGGGGTGCCCCGGGACTTCTCCGCGATCGTGGAGTCGGTGCGCGAGCGCTCGCGGCCCCCGGAGGTGTCCGCGGAGCCCGACACCGGCTGAGCCCGGTGCGAGGACGCCGCGCGGCCCGGGGACCCGAGGGGGTGCCCGGGCCGCGCGCCGTCCGGAGTCCGGTGGGGGCGCCTCCGTGGCGGCGGAACCGGGGACGTCGTGGCGGCGTCTCACCGGGCGACAGGCCTCGGGGCGAGCGGCCCCGGGGCGTCCCCCAGCGGTACGGAGTCCCCCATGAACCCGAAACCCGGCACCCTCACGGCCATCCAGGTCATCCTCTTCGTCCAGGCCGGACTGGCCGCCCTCGGCCTGTTGTTGGCCTTCATCGGGATGGGCGCGATGACCGAGTCCGAGCTCCGGAGCGTGGCCGGTGTCGGCACCGGCACCATGCTGTTCATCATGCTCATCGGTGTCGCGACGACCGGCTTCAACGTCTACGTGGCCGCCACGATGGGTCAGGGCGGGTACCGCACCCGGACGCTGGTGCGGGTGGTGGTGGGCATCGGCGGGGTGTCCGTGTTGGTCAACATCGTGACCGGCGGATCGTTCCTGATCGCCCTCGTACTGCTCGTCGTCATCGTCGTCCTCAACGAGGGCGCGGCCGCCAGCCAGTGGTACGAGGAGACCGAGCACCCCCAGCGCCACCAGGGCCGCTGACCGTCACCGGCCCCCGGCACGCCGGGGCCGGGCCGGTCGGTTCGTGAACCCGTGTGGGGGCGCGCCCCGGGCGTACCGACCCCGTGTGGCCGGTGCGCCCGGGGCGCGTGTACGTGGCGGCGTTCGCGCGGCGCGCCGGAACGGCCCGCCGGAACGGCCCGCTAGAACGGTGTCAGGGTGATCTCCAGCCCCGAGGGCCCGTGGTCCTGGATGTAGGAGGCGAAGTCCTCGACGTCGTCGAAGGCGAACCCGTACGCCTTGCCGTCCTCGGTGTGGTCGTGGAAGGTCCCGGCGTACCGGTTGGCGATGTCGGCCAGGTAGAACCCGTTCGGGTCGTTCGTGGGCTGGGCGGCGTGGTCCAGCAGGGTGGCGCGGTTGAGCGCGGCACCCACGATGGCCGCGACCGGGCCGGTGATCCCGTCGTTGGGCGCGGCCAGGGCGCCGTCGCAGAAGAACACGTCGCGGGTGCTGGGCCGGGGGATGGGCGACACCCCGCCGTCGAACAGCAGCTCGTCGCCCTGGACCCGGCCGGTGAAGGTCCCGGCGTTGGTGGTGACGGTCAGGTCGGTGCCCGCGTAGTGCGACCACACCTGGTCGACGTAGGGGTCGTAGTAGTCGGTGGGGAAGATCCCGGAGTCGAGCCCGTGGCCGGGGGCGATGATCCGGTGGCCGTCGAAGACCAGCGGGGAGAAGTCGGGGTCGGCGGCGAGGGTCTCGAAGATGGCGTCGCGCCCGCCGGGCAGGAGGAAGCCGGTGCTCTGGTCCTCGTTTCCGGTGAGCCGGATGCCGATGGGCACGCTGAACTGGTCCACCATCGAGGTGTTGCAGAACATGCCGTCCTCGTTGTGGGTGAACTCCACCGAGTCGTGCAGGACGTCGAAGCCGTGGTCGTCCTCGACCCAGCCCGCCGGGAGCTGGAGCGCGGGGTTGCCGTTGCCGTCCTCGACGATCCGGATGCCGAGTTTGCCGCCCATGGCGAAGTAGATGCGGCCGGACATGTACGGCAGGGTCAGGTCGGCGAGGGCGCCCAGGGGGATCGAGTAGTCGGTGTACCCGTCGTCGGTGTTGTCGTCCAGGCTGACGGGGTGCGGTGTGCCCTGGGCGTCGACCCGGCAGTGGACGTCGTCGACGAGGTCGGTGCCGACGACGTACACGAGGACCTCGTCGTCCGCGAAGCGGCCGCTGTTGTTGGTCACGCTCACCGGGAGCGCTCCCAGGTTGGCCGTGTTCGAGACGGGGGTGATGCTCTGGGGCCTGGTGGCGCAACCGGTCGCGCCGAGCAGGGGGGCTCCGGCGGCGAGCGAGACGCCGCCCAGGAAGAGCCTGCGGTCGATCATGGGTGAACTCCTCAGTAGCGGGTGTGAAGAGGTGCGCACCATGGAGCCAGCTCGGGGGTCGCCGCGTCAACGGGGTGAGCGGTGCGGATCGCGTGGCCCCCGCGTCACCCAAGGTGGCGGAGGCGTGTGTGGCGTAGATCACATGGGATGGCCCACGGTCAGCTCCACCAGGGCGACCCCCTTGTGCACGTGGCTCCCGGCGACGCACAGCCCCGCGCGCCCGGCCAGCGCCGCCAGGTCCTCGGGAGTGCGCTCCCGCCCCTGGAAGAACGCCAGCATCCGCAGGTCCAGTTCGCTCACCACGTCCTCGGCGGCGTGCTCGGCCACCAGCACCGTCCCCGCCGGACCGGCCGCCTCCGCGCACCGCCGCAGGATCGCCACGGCCGCGTCGTCGTCCCAGTCGTGCAGAATCCAGCCGAGCACGAAGGCGTCACCGGACACCGGCAGCGGATCGAAGAAGCTGCCCGCGACCGCGTCCGCGCGGTCGGCCAGCCCCGCCTCCCGGAAGTTCGCGCGTGCGGCCGCCGCCGGTCCGGGCAGGTCGACCACGGTCCCGCGCGGCCGGGAGAAGCGCTTCAGCAGGGTGACCAGCAGCGACCCGTTGCCGCCGCCCACGTCCACGACATGGTCCAGCGCCTGCCACTCGTACATCTGCGCGATGGTCTCGGAGTGGTTGACCATCCGGCCGCTCATCAGCTCGTCGAAGGAGCGGGAGAGTGCGGGGTCGGCGGACAGGTCCTCCCAGAAGCCCGCGCCGCCGAACCGCAGCGAGTAGGCGCTCCGGCCGGTGCGCAGCGCCTCGGCCAGCTCGGACAGGCACAGGTCGGCGCGGCCGTGCGCGCCGTCCCCGGCGAACCAGCCGAGCCGGGAGGCCGGGTGGTCGGTCCGCAGGGCCGCCCCGACGTCGGTAAGCGCGAACCGGTCCCCGTCCAGGGTGAACAGGCCCTCCCTGACCAGGTACCGCAGCACCCGCGCCAGGCCGTCCGGGTCCGCCCCGGCCGCCGCGCCCAGCTCCTCGGCGGTGCGCGGCCCGTCGGCCAGGTGGTCGGCGATCCGCAGCGTGGCCACCGCCCGGATCGCCATCGGGGTGACCGGGCTGGCCAGCGCCCACAGCCGCGCGGACGCCTCCCGCTCGGCCTCGGTGACACCGTGTTCGTCACGTTCTCCGCTCACCGCGCACGCTCCAGTCCTGGGGGCCGTGTCCTTCTCACGGACACTACCCAGCGCGGTGCCTCCCCAAGGGGGAAATGACCCGACACGCGGCGACACGGCCGGACAGGGGAGCGGGGGCTCTGCGCCGCCCTCCCGGCACGGGCGGGCCGGAGCCGCCCGCCCGCACCCGTGGCCGCAACCGGTCACCAACGGGCGGTGCCGCCGCCCCCTCCCACCAGGGTGGAGACCGTCCCCGATCCACCACCCCCGGAGGCTCAGATGACCCGGTACACACCCCCACCGCGCATGCCCGTGTCGCTCAGGATCGTGCAGGTCGTCTTCGTCCTCGACCTGCTCGTCGTCCTCCTCGGGCTCCTGTCGTTCCTGTTCCCCGACGAGCTGCTCGACGTCATCGAAACCGACAGGGGGGCGCTCGCGGCACCCGATCCGGACGTCATGGGCGGCTGGATCGCCTTCGGTCTGGTGGCGTCCGTGGCGATCTTCATGGGGCAGTTGTTCGTCGCCGCAGGGCTGAGCTTCGCGACGCGCGGGTGCCGGACCGTCCTGAGGCTCGTTCTCTGGGGGGCTCTCCTCAACCAGGTGGTGGGCTTCCTCCTGGGGGCGGGCATCGGGCTTGCCCTCCTGGTCAACGTCGCACTTCTTTTCCTCGCCGAGAGCGCGTCCGCGCGGGACTGGTTCGAGGAGTAGGCGGCGGGCTTCCCCGCCACCCGCTCGGCGCCTTCTCGATCCGGCCTACTCTCGGCGCGCGCCTTCCGGCCAGACGACGTCGACGGGCACTCCGCGCTCTCGTGCCGCTTCGACCGCGTCGCCGGTACCTCCCCTACCGTCCGCCGGTTGGCCGTCCCAGACGGCGACGAGACGGTCGATGCCGCCGAGAACCGTCTCGTTCGCGTCCTCGTAGGCCTCCCGCCCGGCGGTCCTGTGCGGCATGTAGCGGACCAGGGACGATCGCATCAGGAGGTCGTCGAACTGGTCGAGGTTGTGGGGCTTGACCTTCGCCTCGCGGTAGTCGACGGAGGGCAGGACGACTTCGAGCCTGCCCCCGGCTTCCAGCACGACCCCAGCGAAGATCTGGTCGGCACCTCGGGCCAGGCAGGACACTCCGACCAGGTCACCGTTCTCGTACGGGGCGAGTACCGCGGAAAGGGCCTCCCGTACCAGGGGCACGCTCTCGGCGGAGAGTTTCGAGTGACCGGTGATCCCGATCCGTGTCATGTGGTCTCCTTCGACGTCGTGTTCTCGGCCAGCACGGTGTTCGACAGCCTCTCGCGGACCTCGGCCACACCGGGCTCCCGGTGAAAGGCGGCGGCCTCCCGGTACCAGTCGTACAGGCGTCGGCGCACTCGTCCCGACCCCAGAACGACCAAGGGGCTACTCCCTCCCCGCGCAGGAGGGGTGGTGCGGGGCCCGGTGTGTGCCGGGCCCCGGTTCGTTGTTCGGTTAGATCGGGATGCCGATGTCGGGGGCCAGGCTCGCTCCGAGGGCTTCCAGGGTGGTCTGTCCGAGGAGGAGGACGGTTCCGAGGGCGGTGGCGGGCCACCCCCACCAGCGGCGGGGCGCCCGGTGACGGCCCCGGGTGCGGACCGGTTCCGGCAGCTCGGCTCGGGCGTCGGCGGCGGCCTGTCGGGCTTCGCGGGCCTTCTGTTCGCGGTGTTGGCGGGCGACCTTGACCCAGTGCGGCACCGGTCCGTGTTGGAGCATGTAGGCCACTCGGGGGTTGCCGTGCATCTGGCGGAGCAGTCGTTCCTGTCGGGCCTGGTGGGTTTCCTCCCAGGGCATCTCCGAGCGGGGTGCCTCCGCTTGGGGTGTCTTCGGCAGAACCGGGAGGGCCCGGAGCGGACGCCCGGCCGGTCGGGTGAAGCGCTGGCCTCGGGGTGCGGTCAGGACCGACCGCACCTGGGCGCTGACGTGCGCCGTCATCGGTTGCCGCCAGTGGTGGCCGGGGTGAGGAGGGTGAACTCGGCCCAGATGACCGTGCCCAGTCCTTCACAGAAGGGGAAGTCGAGCACCGGCCGGAACCCCCACCGGGACGCGAGGTGGCCGACCATCAGCAGGCCTCGGCCGCGTTCGGCCTCCTCCCAGTCCTGACGGGTGCGCCTGCGCGGAACCCTCGGGAGCCGGTCGGCGGTGGTGTCGGTCCGGGTGCCGTCGTCGATGATCGACACCCTCACCAGCCCCGGGACCGGTGCTTCCAGGGTGCGGACCACCCTGCCATCGGGGTCCTGTCCCGAGCGGGAGTGCTCGCAGGCGTTGGCGAACATCTCGCTGACGCACAACACCATCTCCTCCCGCACCTCGCCCGGGAGGGTGAGCAGGCGGGTGAGGTCGGTGTCCAGGTCCGCTCGGACCTGACTCGTCTGGGAGAGCTGTCCGGGGTAGACCCGGCACTCCCACCGGGACTCAGCCGGGGGAGGGTTGTTCGTGTGGTTCAGGGCAGGGGTGTGCGGCACAATGGCCATGTCGGCAATCTCTTTCTCTTCAACGGGGTTGTGTTGTCGGCCTGCTCTGGGGGTGTTGACGCACCCGCCAGAGCTTTTTCGTGTGATCCGGTCACGTGGTCGTCGTCGCTGTGCCCCATCACCCGTCGGGGTGGCGGGGCTGGTCTCACTCCTCGGGCATGGTCCACAGGGCGTGCTGGGGCTCGTGCACCCACACGGTGTGGCGCCCGTCCTCGTCGACCGTCAGCCCGAACTGGTCGACGGGTGGAGCACCCTGTGCTCGCCACCAGGTGAGAGCCGTCTCGAACTCGTCCACCAGACGCCGCCCGCCGCCCTGCTCGACACGGCCGTCCGGGTGCAGCTGCGCCCACCCGGGTTCGGCGGAGGTCGAGGTCAGCCACAGGTACGGTTCGCTGGCACCGGGTTCCATGCGCATGCCGCACGCCCAGCCGGGCACCAGCAGGGACAGGAGGAGACCGGACTCGCCGTCGAGGAGGTCGCGGGGGTCTCCCTCGGCGCGGACGGTGTGGTCGGGGATCGCCCCCACGTCCGGGGCGCGGCCCCTGTGCCAGCGCTGGCCGCGCGCCCACATGAACCCCAGCGAACCTTCGAAACGTCCCTCCGCCTTGCCATGGCGCTTCTCCAGGACGGCGAGCGCACCGCCCGGAGTCCCGGGGGAGGGTGACCACGGGGTGATCAGGAGCCCGCTCGGTCGGAGCTGGGTGAGCCACCCGGGCGGGATGTGCGCCACCTGGCAGGTGGCGATGATCCGGTGGAAGACCTCAGGTGTGTCGGTGGTGATCGTCTCCGCGTCGTGGCAGAAGATCTCCGGTGCGTATCCGGCCCTGTGCAGGGTGGAGCGGGCCTTGTCAGCGATGACCTGGTCGATCTCCATCGTGGACACCCGCTCGCCTCCGACCAGTTCGCACAGCAGGGCGGCGTTGAATCCGGTGCCGGTGCCGACCTCCATGACCGAGTGGGCGGGGGCGAGGTCGGCCGCGGTGAGCATGCGTGCCATCACGGTCGGAGCCGACGACGATGAGGAGGCGATTCCCATGCCGCCCTCCAGGCCGTCGTCTCGCTGGGTGGTGAGCGGCTGGTCCCAGTACGCGGCCCGCATCCAGGCGCCGGGGTCGGTGGTGCGGTCGTAGCGGACACGGTCGGGTCCCCACATGATGTCGGGGAGGAACCGGTGTCGGGGGACCGTCGCGAACAGGGTTCGGATGTGGTCGGGGGTGCCGTCCGGGAGCTGGCCGGCCAGGGCCTGAGCGAGAGGGGCGTGTTCCATGGTGGTGTTGTTCCCCATCAGACCTTCCCCGTGCCCTTGCAGCCGGAGCAGGGAATCCAGCGGCCCCCCGTGTTCTTGCCCGGCGTCTGACCGTCGGAGTCCATCCAGCGGCCGCCCTGCCCATGGCACATGGAACAATCGGCGGCCGTTGGCGAGCTGGGCGGGATCACGCTCGGACGGGACGGTGTGGTTGTGGTTGTGGTTGGGCGGAGGGGGGTCATCGTCGACATGGTGTGCTCGCTTTCGTTGTTGCGTCGTCGTGCCGGGGCGCTGGTCCTGCTCTGCGATGCGGTGTCCAGCCCCTTGTGGAAGGGGAGGTCCAGCACTGGCTTGGTGATGCTGGCTCACCCGCCAGAGCCTTTTTCATGACAGCCTTCGTCAGGCTTCAGGCTGCGGTTGGGGGTTCCGGGTCGTCCTGGTGGTCGGCGCGGTGGCGGTGAGCCAGCAGGCGGAAGAGTTCGGTGCGGGTGGGGGCGGTGATCCTCTCGAAGGGGTCGCCCTGGCCCGCCCAGCCAAGGGGGCGTCGGCCCACGAACACCTCGTTCGGGGGCGTGCCTTCCACGGTCGTCACCCAGTGGGTGTGCAGCAGTTCGGACAGCTCGCGTTCGAGAACAGGAAGCGTCTGGGCGGGGGTGGTCTGCCTCGGCACCGATCCCGGCACTGGCCTGTTTCCAGGGACCCGGGTGGGGGCGGGGTAGTCGTGCACCGCCTGGTCGATGAGCGCCATGGCCCGTTCGGCGTCGCCTTCGTCTCCGGCGATCCGCAGCGCCTCCAGCACCAGAGGCATGCGGTTGCGCAGGGTGTGGTTGTGCCACACGTCCACCTGCGCGGGAGTCAGGTGCCCCGGTGCGGTGAGGGCGTTTTCGGCGCTTTCGAGCAGGTCCCTGGTGTCGATGTCCAACATCAGCACTCCACCTCGTTCTTGCCGATGTTCTCGGCGTCGTCGGCGGTTTTGGTGTCTTCGGTGTCGATCTGCATCCATGGGTTGTCGGTGAGGTCGTAGGCCAGGAAGAACCACACCTGGCGGAACTTGGGGTCGCCGTTGTCGCCCCACCGGTCCGCGAGCGCGTCGATCAGCGCCAGACCTCGGCCGGTGGCGGTTCCGGCTTCGATGTCGGCGAAGGTCGCGGCGGTGGGGTGCGAAGGGGATGACGTTGATCTGCCGCGACCAGGGCAGCCGCCTGCCCCAGGAGAAGGGCACCTTCGATCCACAGTGAGCCTGTACGTACTGCCGCGTTCACTCGAGCGTGAGTGGACGATCGCGTTGTTCGCCAACTCCGACCCGAGGAGGGTGAACAGGAACTGGTACTCCTCACACCGCTCCGCCGCGCTGGTGTCCAAGAACGCGCGGACCAGCGGCATCAGCCCGGGGAGTCCGGCGAAGGAGTACTGCCGTTTGCGGTAGGGGGGTCCCACGGTGCGGGAGAAGTAGTGCGAGTGGAACGGCTTGATGAAACTCGCCACCGGAGCCACCACCTCACGGCGGGCCAGTTCGGGCGAGAACGGCGGAGCGGGCCTCACGGGACCACCACCAAACGCCGCAACCCAGCCAGGACGGCCCGCAGGACCTCCACCGGCACCGCGTCGATCGGCCTGCGGGGAGAAGGGACCACAGGGACCCAAGAGCCGGACGGGTGGCGGCGGGGGTTCGCGGCAAAAGCTCGCACACGGGCCGCCTGCCTAGGGCGACGGCGACGTATCGCCTCGGACGCGAGGTAGCGGGTACACGCCAGCTCGCAGAGTTTCAGGTAACGGGGCGCCATCAGCGCACACCTCCGGTAGGGACCAAGTCAGGTGGATAACCCGATGAAGCATCGAGTGAAGCCATGGTCACCCATCAGCTTGAAATATGCAATGCTCAGATCGAAACTGACTACTGAATCAGAGTCGATCTGCCAGGTCTGATGTGAGAGGTGAGTCAAATGTCTGATTCTCAGCCGCCAGTCATAGGATTCATAAGCAACGACGCGAGGGGAGACGACACTGTGGCGAGCAGTCCGACCGTGCGCCGCCGAAGGTTGGCCCGGAAGCTCCGAGAGCTACGGGAGGCTGCCAAGCTGACCTCGGACGCGGCCACGAAGCAGGCTGGTTTCTCTCGGGGCAAGCTGACCCGCATGGAGCGGAATGAGTGGGTTCTCCCTGCCCCTGGCGACATCGAGAAGCTCCTGGATGTCTACAAGGTCACCGATCCTGTAGAGCGCGGCGCGTACATCACGCTCGCCGAGCAGTCTCGACTGAAGGGGTGGTGGGTCGGGTACCAAGATGTCCTCGGCAAGGGTGCCTACGTCGGCTTGGAGATGGAGGCCAACTCCATCCGGACCGTTGAGACTCTGTTGATCCCTGGCTTGCTTCAGACCGAGGCCTATGCCCGAGCAGTGATTCGAGGCCATGGCATCACGGACGAGGACGCGGTTTCCCGTAGCGTTGAAGCTCGCATGATCAGGAAGCAAATCCTGGCTCGGCCAGATGCTCCGAAGTTGTGGGCCGTGATCGACGAATCTGCTCTGCGCAAGGTCACCCCGGACCTCGCGGACCAGCTCCAGTACCTCATCGACGTCCAGAAGCCGACACTGCGCATTCAGGTGCTCCCCAACAAGATCGGACCACACGCAGTCATGCCTGGTGGCTTCACCATTTTGGACTTTCCCGAGGACCCGAGCTGTGTATACCTGGAGAGCAGCGGTCTGAACACTCTGTTCCTCGAAGAAGATGAGGACATCAGGCAGCACGAGCTGATGTACGACTACGCCCAGGCCTCCGCTCTCTCGGTGGACGACTCGATAGCGTTCATCAAAGAAGTGCTGGAGTCCGTGACCTGACCCGAGAAGGAGTACCTGTGCTCGACATGTCCCACGAACTCACGTTCGCAAAGAGCAGCTACAGCAGCGGTCGACAGGAGAACTGCGTGGAGGTCGCTGGCACCCCGGCGGGTGCCGCCGTCCGCGACACTCAGAACCGTGAGCTCGGCCACCTGGTCTACCCGTCCTCTGAGTGGGCAGCCCTGCTCAACACGACTCGCATCTAACGTAGACACGAAGAACCCCCGGCCCAGGCGCCGGGGGTTCTTTGCCATGCCCGCTTAATGCATGTCCCGCAAGCACCGCTTCCTACGCTCCAGGCCGGTAGCCAACTTGCTGGCCGCAGCCGTACAAGGATCAGGACGTTCTTCACTGAGCGTGGGGAGTAGAAGTGGGCAGGACAATGCATGAAGCAGTCCGTGTCCCCCACCCCCAGCGGAGGTCCCACTCATGCGCTCCCACACCACCGAACTCGCCTTCCGCAAGTCCAGCTACAGCAGCGCGCGTGGACAGGACTGCGTAGAGGTCGCGGATACCCCTGGCATGTCTGCCGTGCGTGACACTCAGAACCGCGCGGCCGGGCACCTGTTGTTCCCCGGGTCGGAGTGGGCCGCGCTAGTCAAGGCCGCGACCTGCAAATAGCGCGACAGAGGAGGCCCCCAGTCGATGACTGGGGGCCTCCGTGTTTACCTGCAAGCATCCCGTGAGGCATGTACCTGACTGTCCTGAGAGCGGGAAGCAGGCTCGACTGTCCGCAGCAGACAGCAGTGCGGGGCCAAGTTCCGGGCAGGACTGTGTAGGAAGCAGTCCGTGTCCCCACCCCCAGCGGAGGCCCCACTCATGCACCCCCACACCACCGAACTCACCTTCCGCAAGAGCAGCTACAGCGCCAACGCCTCCGACTGCGTTGAGGTCGCTGACCTCCCCGGTGAGCACCTCGTTCGCGACACCCAGAACCGCGACGCCGGGCACCTTGAGTTCCCAACCGCAGAGTGGACCGCGCTCCTAAGAGCTCATCTCAAAAGCCCTGCGAGATGCTCCTGAGCCTGGCATGATCACGTCCTGTGAGCGATGTGTTGCCCGATGGGCTCTGGGAGATCGTCCAGCC